>JAHEJV010000075.1 GCA_024638705.1 Deltaproteobacteria bacterium
GAAGACGACCCCGCGCCCGAACACCGGCGTCATGAAGGGATAGGCCGCCGCCTGGTCGAGCTGCTCTTCGTCGCCGCGGAAGAACGCCTCCTGCGCCTCCTCGCCCGAGAGCAGCACGACGCGGTTGCCGGCGAAGTTCATCTCGCCGATCTCACCGCACTCCTCGCGCACGCGCCCGAACAACTCGATCGGGTGCTTGCGCAGCTCGAGCAGATGCCCGAGCAGCGGCAGGTTCTTCGAGAGCACCGGCGGCGCCGCGCCTCCCGTGTGCGGGGAAGCATCTTCGCGCGTCGGGGTGGAGACGGCTTCGGCCATGGCTACACCAACACCTCTAGCGCGGCGAAGCCGCGCACGTTGATCGAATGCACACGCACGCAGCCCTCCGGCTCGACTTCGTAGTCGGGGAAGCGCTGCCACCACTCCTCGAGGACGACGCGTCCTTCGAGGCGCGCGAGCGCCGCGCCGAGACAGAAATGCACGCCGCGCCCGAAGGAGAGGCTCTGGGTCGCGTCGCGTCGGATGTCGTAGTCGTCGGGACGCTCGAAGGCGCGCTCGTCGCGATTCGCCGACCCGACGAGCAGCAGCGCGCGGTCGCCGGGGCGCAGCTTCTCGCCGTGCAGCGTGATCTCCTCCGTCACGCGCCGCGCGAGCATCTGCGTCGAGTTGTCGTAACGCAATGTCTCCTCGACCCAGCCGGGGATGCGCGCGATCGGGTCCTCGCGCACCAGGGCGCGTTGCTCGGGGTTGCGTCCGAGCCAGTAGAGCGCGTTCGCGAGCATCTTCGTCGTCGTCTCGTTGCCGGCGACGATCATCAGGTTCGCGAAGGAGAGGATCTCGTTCTCCTCGAGCCGTTCGCCCTCCACTTCCACTGCGAGCAGCACGGAGAGCAGATCGTCGCCGGGCTTGCTGCGACGCTCCGCCAGCAGGTCCTTGAAGTAGGACCGGATCCAGCCGAAGGCCTCGATGCCCGCGGGCGGCACGTTGCGCACGCCCTCTTCGCGGTGCACGAGCAGGTCGGCGCGACGTCGCAGCTCGGCGCGGTCGGCGCGCGGGACGCCGAGCATCTCGCTGATCACGTCCATCGGCACCTTGCCGGCGAGCTCGTCGATGAAGTCGAAGCGTCCGGCACCGACGAGCGGGTCGAGATACTCGGCGCTCGTCTCGCGGATGCTCGCTTCGAGCGCCGCCATGCGTCGCGGCGTGAACCCCTTCGAAACGAGGCCGCGGATGCGCGTGTGCTGCGGCGGATCGAGCGCGAGGAACGACGTGCCGGCGAGCGCGCCCTTCCCCCACGACTCGGGATCGAGGGAGACGCCGTGGTCGTTGGAGAAGCGCTTCGTATCCTTGAACGCCGCCAACACGTCGGCGTGTCGGGACAGGGCGCAGAAGTCGTTCTCGACGCTGCGATAGACCGGCGCGTGTTCGCGCAGCGCGGCGTAGATCGGATACGGGTCCTCGTGGACCTCGTAGGCGTAGGGATCGTACGCGGGGGCGCTCATGCGTCACGCACCCTATCGCACTTACATTGCGCTTGCAATGGAAATTCGATAGCGTGGCCGGGGCGCGAATCGCCGTCGCAGGAGTCCACAGCTTGGCCCAACCCGTCCGCCGCACCCAGGCCGAACGCACCGCCACGACGCGCGGCCGCATCGTCCGCGCGGTCGTCGAGAGCATCGCCCAGGTCGGCTTCCAGAAGACGACGGCGAGCGAGATCACGCGGCGCGCCGGCGTCACGTGGGGCGCGGTGCAGCACCACTTCGGCGGCAAGGAGGGCATCCTCCGCGCGGTGCTCGAAGATTCCTTCGAGCGCTTCGCCGAGCGTCTGGCCGAAGTGCCGATCGAGGGCGCGAGCCTCGAGTCGCGCGTCTCCGGTTTCGTCGACGCGGCCTGGGCCCACTTCGGCAGCCCCGACTACCGCTCCACCTTCGAGATCCTGCTGAACGACATCCGCGACGACGCGAGCGGCGAGGAGTCCGAGCCGATCTGGCAGAGCGAGATGTTCGCGTCCTGGAACAAGGTGTGGTCCGAGATCTTCTCCGACGTGAACCTGCCGCGCCGCAAGACGGTGACGCTCCAGACCTTCGCGATCTCGATGTTCTCCGGCATGGCCGCCCTCGCGATGCTCGACCGCGCGATCGAACCCGTGCGGGGCGCCGAGTTGCAGCTCTTGAAGGAAACGCTCCTGCGCGAAATGTCGGCCTGATGGAGCTGCGAGCGCCCGACTACATCGTCCTGATCGTCGCCGACCTCGATCGCAGCCTCGCGTTCTACACGGGCACCCTCGGCCTCACCCTGAACCACCGCTCCGGCCCCTACGCCCAGCTCGCGACGGGACGCACGCGCCTGTCGCTCTACCAACGCGAGGCGATGGCGGAGACATTGGGCCTCGCCCTGCGCGCCCCCGACCCGGACGCACCGGGCTTCGAGATCGGCTTCAAGGTCGCCGACGTCGACGCCGCCTGGTCCGAGCTCGTCGAGGCGGGCGCGCCGAGCGCCGTCGCGCCGACCACCCGTCCGTGGGGCCAGCGCACCGCCTACTTGCGCGACCCGGACGGGCACCTCGTCGAGCTGGCACAGGACGGGGTGTGGGCGGAGGATTGATCTCGTCTCAGCGCTTCGGAATGGCGGCCACCTGCGCGCGGAGGCGGGCGGTGTGGTGGATCGGGTCGGCGAGCCAGGTCTCCGGCAACGCGAAGACTTCGAGTGCCGCCTCCCCCGGGAGCTGCACCCTCGCTCGCGCCCACTCGGCCCGCGTGGGCGGGGTTTCGGCGATCCACAGCCAGAGGTCGGGTGAACGGTGCTCCATGGGAATGCGATCGAAGCCGATCCGCAACTCGTCGCCTCCGTGCGTGACACTCTCGGCGCCGGCGATCTCGATCAGCTCTGTTTCGAGACTCGCGCCTCCTGCCAGCATCAAGGGATCGCTCTCGAGCACGACGCCCACGTGCGGGCGCGCCTCTCCGAGCGACGACGCGGAGATTCCGGCGAGGCCCTGCCGCACGGAATCGACCCACGCCCTCGCAGCGTCCTCTTCATCGAGGGCTCGGCCGATCGAACGCGCCGCCGCGAAGACCGAATCGATACGCGACCGGTCGACGCGCACGATCGCGGCATCGCGGGGCAGGTCGTCCGGACGCGGCGCTCCCGGCGGGACCAGGGCGAGTGCGATGCGCGCGCCCGGGCGCGCCGCTTCCGCATCGACCAGGCGGTCTCCGAGCCCCATACCCTCCACGAGCGCCGCCGCAGCCGGGTCGCGGGAGACGGCTGCGGGCTGCGTCGGCGCGAACGGTCCGCACGCGGCGAGCAGCGCCGCCAGCAGCCACCCCCACCGGCGCCGGGCTCCGTCTTGCGCATTGGCGCGTATCCTGTAAACGAAAGCTTCAGCCACCCGACTCCCATGAGATCCCACATGCGATCCCGATGCACCTTCTCCCTGCTTCTTCTCGTCCTCCTCGCAGCGTGCATGCCAGCGCCTGCCCTCGCAAAGGCGCACCTGTGGCGCTTCGACGAGATCTTCAGCAACGCCGACGGCTCGATCCAGTTCATCGAGCTGGTGGAGTGCTGCGGAAGCAGCGAAGAGACCAACATGGACACGGTGTCGATGTACAGCAACGCGAACACCTACGATTTCCCGAACGATCTCGTGGGCGACACGGCATTCAAGTGGGTCCTGATTGCCACCCAGTCCTTCGCCGACTTGCCTGGCGCGCCGACCCCCGACTACATCATGCCGCCGCACTTCTTCGATCCGAACGGGGACACCCTGGTCTACCGGACGATCGACACCGTCGTGATCCCCGCTGGCGCGTTGCCAACCGATGGCGTCCATTCGATCGACCGTGACCTGAACGTGCAGACGAACAACCCGCAGAACTTCGCCGGCGACGTCGGCAGCGTCATCGCCTACGCCCAGGTGCCGGGGTTGTCGCCCGCGTGGCTCGGCGGGCTGTGCGCGGCGCTGGCCGCGCTGGGCGGCTTCGTCGCCACGCGCCGTCGCGCCTAACGACCCTTCGCGGCGCCGCGCACCCAGCTCTCCGCCAGCTGGCCACTCGCCACTTCCGCGACCGGGCCGCGCAGCGTCACCGAGAAATCCCCGGTGACCTCGACGTCGAGGCGCCCGCCCGGCATGTCGACGCGGATCGGGCTCTTCGCGATGCCGCGCTTCACCGCGGCGCACGCGACGGCGCAGGCGGACGACCCCGACGCCATCGTCTCGCCGGCGCCGCGTTCCCAGATCCACGCCGCCAACCGATGCCGCGACCTCGGAACGACGAGCTGCACGTTGGTGAACTTCGGGAAGAGGTGATGCGTCTCGAGCGCGCGGCCGAGGTCGACGAGCTCGCGATGCGCGACGTCGCGCCCCTTCGGACGGAACAGCACGCAGTGCGGGTTGCCGACCGACACGCCGGTGAAGAGCAGCTCGCGGGATCCGACGCGGATCGGCTGATCGACGAGCTCGGGGACGTCGAGCGAACAGGGGAGATCCGCCGGAGCGAAGCTCGCGCGGCCCATCGCGACGGCCGCGCTCGAGACGTCGCCGTGATCGTCGATCTCGAGCGCGATGTCGACGATGCCGCCCTTCGTCTCGACGGTGAACCGCTTGCGCCGCGTGCGCCGCGTCGCGTGCAGCCAGCGCGCGAAGATGCGCAAACCGTTGCCCGACTTCTCGGCTTCGCTGCCGTCCGGATTCCAGATGCGCAGGCCGAAATCGGCGCGTCGCGACGGCGCCGCGACGAGCACGCCGTCACCGCCCACACCGGTGTGTCGCTCGCACAGCGCGCGCACCCGCGAGGGCGTGACCTTGAAGTCGAGGTCTTCCGGATCGACGACGAGATAGTCGTTGCCGAGTCCGTGTCCCTTGAAGAAGGCGTTTCGCATCGCGGCGGATGCTATCGCGGGCGCGCCCACGGGCGATGGGACATGATCCGGGGGTGCCGGAGCTCCCCGACGTCACCGTCTACGTCGAACGTCTGGCGTCGCGCTGCCAGGGCGAGACGCTCGATCGCGTCCGCATCACCGGCCCGTCCCTGCTCCGCAGCGTCGACCCGCCGATCTCGGAGGCCGAGGGAAAGCGCGTGGTCGGGATGCGACGGCTCGGGAAACGCATCGTCTTCGCCCTCGAAGACGAGCTCTTCCTCGTCTTCCACCTGATGATCGCCGGGCGCTTCCGCTGGCGGGATCGCGGCGCGAAGCCGTCGCGGAAGACGGGCCTCGCCGCGCTCGACTTCCCCACCGGCACGCTGCTGCTCACCGAGGCCAGCACGAAGAAGCGCGCCACGCTCCACGTCGTCCGCGGCGAGGACGCCCTCGCCGAGCACGATCCGGGCGGGCTCGAGGTGTTGGACGCCTCCTTCGAGGCCTTCCGCGAACGCCTGCTCTCGGAGAACCGCACGCTCAAGCGCGCCCTCACCGATCCCCACATCTTCTCCGGGATCGGCAACGCCTACTCCGACGAGATCCTGCACGCGGCGAAGCTCTCTCCCGTGAAGCTCACGCGCAAGCTCGACGACGCCGAAATCGAACGTCTGCACGACGCCGTCACCGAAACACTCGAAACCTGGACGGCGCGCTTGCGCGAGCAGGTGGGCGACGGCTTTCCCGAGAAGGTCACGGCGTTCCGACCCGAGATGGCCGTCCACGGCCGCTACGGGAAGCCGTGCCCCGCTTGTGCTGCACCGGTGCAGCGCATCGTCTACGCCGCGAACGAGACGAACTACTGCGCGCCCTGCCAGACGGGGGGCAAGCTGCTCGCCGACCGCGCGCTCTCGCAGCTGCTCAAGAAGGACTGGCCGAAATCACTCGAAGAGCTGGAGGCGCGGAAGCGCACGGCGTGAGCGGAACCTCCTGGCGTCATCGCGACCACACCCGGGGCAGCATCGGGATGTCGCTCTTCGTGCTCGCGCTGCCGCTCGTCGCGAGCGGCGTGCTCGGCGGCGCGGTCTTCCAGATCGCCGACCTCTCCTTCCTCTCGCGGCTCGGCGAAGCGCCGCTCGCGGCCGTCATCATCACGAACCAGACGATCCGGCAGGTCGTGCTGCTGATGGCGATGGGCCTCTCCTTCGCCACGCAGTCGCTCGTCTCGCGCGAGGTCGGCGCCGGAAACCTCGAAGCGGCCGAACACATCGCGGGACAGTCGATCGTCGTGGGCGGGGTGATCGCCGCCGTGGTCGCGACGATCGGCGCGTCGTTTCCCGACGTGCTCTTCGCCCTGCCCGGCCCCGACCCGAGCTTCGCGTCCTACGGGGTCCCGTACGTGCGCCTCGTCTTTCTGCTCAACTTCGGCGTGATCGGCACGCTGCTGTTCTCCGGCATCCTCGGCGGCGCCGGCGACACCACCACGCCGCTGCTCGTACAGCTGGTCCAGTTCGGGGTCGCGATCCTCGCCGAATGGATGCTGATCTTCGGCAACCTCGGCGCGCCGGAGCTCGGCGTACGGGGCGTCGCGCTCGGCATCGCGACGGGGCAGATCACTGCGATGTCGCTCGGGCTCTGGCTGCTCTTCCGCGGGAAGTCGCGCGTGCACCTGCGCCGACGACACGTCGTCCCCGACCCGAAGGCGATGGCCGCGATCGCGAAGATCGCCTGGCTCCCGGCGGTGCAGATGATGGGCGGCCTGGCGAGCAACTTCGCCTTCGTGCGCCTGGCCGGCGGCTACGGCGAGAGCGTACAGGCCGCCTTCGCCATGTCGCTGCGCATCGGGATGATCGTCCCGATGGTGTGCTTCCCGCTCGCCGGCGCCTGCGCGACGCTGGTCGGCCAGGCGCTCGGCGCGGGCGACGTGCCCCGCGCCTGGCGCGCGATCGGCATCGGCGTCGTCGCCCACGGCGCGATCATGTGGACCTTCGCCGGCAGCGTCGTGCTCTTCCGTCACGAGATCGTGGCGCTGCTCACCGACGATCCGGAGGTGATGCGCCACGGCGCCGAGTTCGTCTTCTACAGCGGACTCTCGTTCTTCTTCTTCGCCGCCTATTTCGTCGTCTTGCGCTCGCTCCAGGGCGCCGGCGACTTCCTGGTGCCGATGGCGCTGATGCTCGCGAACGCCTTCCTCGTGACGATTCCGCTCGCCTTCTACCTCACGAGAGTCGCCGAGGTGGGCCCCGTCGGCATCGTGCAGGCGCAGCTCGCCGGCGCCGCCTTCGTCACCTGCAGCACCGGCACCTGGCTGCTCACTGGCCGCTGGGCGCGGCGCGGGGCACAATCGGCTGCCCGATGACCGTGAAACTCGCCGCCCTCGACCTCGATGGAACGCTGCTCGACCCCTTCGGCCAGCTCACGCCGAAGGTGTGCGAGGCCGTGGCGAGCCTCGCGCGGCGCGACCTGCGCGTCGTGCTCTGCACCGGACGGCGCTACCGCACGGCGCTGCCCCACGCGAAGGCCCTCGGCCTCGAAGGCGCGATGATCGTGAACAACGGCGTGCTCGTGAAGGACATCGCCAGCGGCGAGACCCTCGATCACGCCTTCCTCGACACACCGATCGCCCACGAGGTGATCGATCACATCCGCGAGCTCGGGCCGCCGCTCGTCTACGTCGACGCCTATCACCGCGGCGTCGACATCTTCACCGAGGCGGTCGAGCGCCAGCATCCGTTCCAGCGTGAGTACACCGAGGACAACCTCGAGTTCATCTCGGTGATCGGCGACGTCACGCACGCCGAGCACGATGGCGTGATCATGGTGAGCACGATGGCCGACGAGGGGTCGCTCGGCACGCTGCTCGCCGGAGCCGCCGAGCGCTTCGGACCGCGCGTCCACACCCACACGATCCTGAACAAGAACTACCAGGGACACATCCTCGAGTTCCTGTCCCCGGCAGCGGGGAAATGGCGCGCGCTCGAACGGCTGGCGGCGTCGTGGGGCATCGCGCCGGAGGAGATCGCCGGCGTCGGCGACGACACGAACGACGCCGACATGATCCGCGAAGCCGGTCTCGGCATCGCGATGGCGAACGCGCTGCCCGAGGTGCGCGCCGGCGCCGACGTCGTGGTGGCGAGCAACGCCGAGGGCGGCGCAGTCGAGGCGGTGGAACGCATCCTCGCGGCGCTGTGACCCGATGAGCGACGTCCGGTTCGACGCGTCCGAGCTCTGCGCGGAGGCCTGCGCCGAAACCGGGCTCTCCGACTTCGGCCCCGACGACTTCCGCGCCGGTCTCGATGCGCTCTGCGATACCTACGACGCGAACCGTTTCCACGAGGCGGGGCGGGCGCGCAACCGCAAACAGGTGCTGCGCTGGTTGATGACGCGGTTGCGTGTCGTCGACGCCCTGCTTCGCCATCCGGAGATCGCGTCGCGGGCGATCCCGCGGCCGTGGTTCCTCACCGGCATGCCGCGCTCGGGGACGTCGGCGCTGTTCAACCTGCTCGCCGCCCACCCGGCGGCGCGCGCGTTGCGGAACTGGGAGGCGCGCATCCCCGAGCCGCTCGAAGGCCTCGCTCCCGGCGAGCCCGATCCGCGCCGCGCCGCGCTCGAAGCGTCCTACGCCCGCGGACGCGCGGCGAACGCCGAGTTCGCCACGATGCACTTCGCCGACGTCGACACGCCCGAAGAATGCGCGCTGCTGCTCGGCTCGTCCTTCCAGGGCGTACAGACCGGCGTCGAGGTGATGCTCGAGCCCTACGCGAGCTGGTATCGCGACCAGCCCCGCGACGCCCTCTACGCCTGGCACCGCACGATGGTGCAGACGCTCGACTGGCAGCGCCCGGGCGAGCGCTGGCTGCTGAAGACGCCCGCCCACCTGTGGGGCCTCGAAGCGCTGCTCGGCGCCTATCCCGACGCGCGCATCGTCTGGAGCCACCGCGACCCGGTGACGTCCATCGCGTCGCTCTGCTCGCTCACACATCTGTTGATGCGCGCGTGGATGGAGGTCGACCCCGCGTGGCTCGGGCCGCGCGTGCTGGCGTTCTATGCCCTCTCCCTCGAGCGCGGGCTCGCGGCACGGGAGCGCTGCGACCCGGCGCGCTTCGCCGACGTCCACCACGACGAGATCGCTGGCGATCCCACGGCGGTCGCCGAGCGCCTCCATCGCCACTTCGACGAACCCCTCGACGACGCGGCGCGCGACGCCGTCGCCGCCTACGCCGCCGCCCATCCGAAGGGAAAGCACGGTGAGCACCGCTACCAGCTCGAGGACTACGGTCTCTCCGAGCACGCGGTCCGGGAGCGCTTCGCGTTCTACGACCCCGAGAGAGGACGGGAAGCATGAGTGAAGACGCCGCCGCGAAGGTCGACGACGGACGCGCCTGGGAGGAGTTCTGCGCGCTGCTCGCGAAGGCCGGCGCGGTGATCCAGCGCGACGACCTCGACACGACCCGCTTCGATCGGGCCGAGGGTCTGCGTTATCTGACGCGTCTCCTTCAGGCGGGGCTCACGTCCTTCGTCGAGGCGACGGGTCCCTCGCATCCCGTCTTCCGCCCGCTCCCCGACATGGTGAAGATGGGCCTCGACAACCCGGACAACCACTACGTCAGCGCTTCGATCGACGCGCGCCGCGACTATCGCATCACCGGGAAGCGTCACTCGATCCACTACCTCTCGATCGCTGCGCAGAACCAGAACTTCGCGGCGCGCGACAAGATCAGCGGCGGCGCCGGACACCTGAACGACGGCGAGCTCGCACTCGCCCCCGACGGCTCCTTCGAGGTCATCGCGAGCCAGAACGAGCATCCCGGCAACTGGCTGCGACTCGCGCCGGACACGAAGCAGCTGCTGGTGCGCCAGACCTTCCTCGACCGCGCGAAGGAGCGCCCCGTCGACGTCGCGATCGAGTGCATTGGCGAGGACGGCGCTCCCGCCCCGCTCGACCCGGCGCGCATCCCCGGCCAGCTCCAGGGCGCGGCCCTCTACGCACTCGGCTGCGCCCAGTGGTTCGCCGACTGGGTCGTCGCCTTCCACGACAAGGCACCGGTGAACACCTTCCACCTGCCCGGCGAGGAAGAGCACCGCCGCGTCGGCGGCGATCCGAACATCCGCCTGTGGCTCGGCGCCTGGCAGCTCGCTCCCGACGAGGCGCTCGTCGTCGAAGCCACCCCGCCGAAGTGCCGCTACTGGAACTTCCAGCTCGGCAACGTCTGGGCCGAGTCCCTCGACCACCGCTTCCAACGCGTCCACATCAATAGCGGCCAGGCCGAGCTGAACGACGACGGCTCCTTCCGACTCGTCGTCGCTCACGAGGATCCGGGCGCACCCAACTGGATCACCACCGCCGGCCACGAACACGGCACGATGGGCCTGCGCTGGGTGCTGGCGGATTCGCTGCCGGAGCCGCGAACGCGGGTGGTGAAGATCGGCGACCTTCGCTGACGCCCACGCCGCGTCACGTCACGCGCCGTCAACCGCCAGACGATGATGCCCGCCACTCCTCGAGCAGATCCCTCATCGGGATCCCTCGAAACCGATGCGGAATGACGGGATCGAGACCCGACACCCAGCCCGGAATCATGGCGGTTGGTCCTTTGGCTCCCCAGGACTCGGGTACGACAGACCAGTCGGCCCGGTCCAGGCTGCTGGCCTCGGCCACCTCCAAAGGAATCCACCGAGGCTCGGGGCCAGTTGCATGAGCGGGCCATCCGTTCACTCTCGCATCCAGCCGAGCGATGGGGATATCCCCGACTCGCTGCCATTTCCCCGAGAGCAACCCCGCCAGCAATCGATGGTTTCCATCGAGGCAGTCCACCGACCTCAAGACGGTCACGCCTTGCCGCATGGCGGTGAAGATTCCGAGCAGGATCGGCTCGGCCAGGATCTCGTCCAACTCCGAACGGAGGATTCGATCGGCGATGTCGTCTACTGCAGATGGCGCCCGGAGCGAACGATGCCCTGGCGCACAAATGACGTCGTCGATCCGAAACTCTGCGATGATCCGCAGCCTGTCTTCGGTGCCGATATCCTCGAGGAGCGCGTCGAGAGAGCCCATTGTCGCCACGTAGCATGGCGCGCAGGCCACCCGCCGGCCAACGACGCGGTTTCAGCACACGCCCGACGAGCCGTTCTCCGCACCCGCGCGTGATTCGACGAAGCGCAACCGCGGTCGTGGCACGACGCGTTTCGGTCGGGGTAGCATTCTGGCGTCGTTGATCGGCGCTTGGCGCTGCCGTCGGCGTCTTGCCCGGCATCCGAGCGCCTGACCCGTCAGGCGGAAAGAATCGATCGGAGGAGTGATGAACGCGAAGGTTGCCGACCTGATGACGGAATCCGTCGTGACGGCCCAGCCCCATGCCAGTGTCGACCATGTTCGCGGGATGCTCCAGCGCAACAAGGTGGGTGCCGTGCCGGTCGTCGATAGCGATGGACAACCCGTCGGCATCGTGTCCGCCACCGACCTCGTAGCCAGCCTCAAGCCGGAATCACCGATCAGCAAGATCATGACGAAGAAGGTCTACACCATTCCCAAGTACGACGATGTGAGTGTCGCCGCGAGGGTCATGCGGAATCACAAGATCCATCGCGTGGTCGTCACGCACGAGCAGAAGGTCGTGGGCGTGATCAGTGCGTTCGATCTGCTCGAGCTGGTCGAGAGCCACCGATGGGTAGCGAAGACGCCACCGTCCAAATCGCGGAAGAAGTCCAAGCGCTCGTGATTCTGCGGGGCGACCGCCCACCGCCAGGCGTCGTCGGGAAACGAGGCGCTGCGATCGACGTGTGGTGCCTGAACGCCGACGCCTAGATCCAGGCCAATGCTCGCGCGAGGATCTGCGTGGCGTCGTCCTGAGCACAAGCGCCGTGCGCGATCACGAGCCGCTCCGGTTTCCAGGCCAACACCCGAGCCCGGGCCGTTCGGGCGGGGCCCCGCCGCAGGAAGCTGACGCGCCACTCGCGCGGTGTGCTGCCGTGCTCGCCGACGAGACCATCGAGGCGCATCAACATTCCCTTGAAGCCCTTCATCCCGGCGCGATCGTGGCGCTGCACGAGGTCGCAGAAGATCGCGGTGCGGGACGCGCGATGGAAGAAGACGACTTCCTCCATGGCGAACGAGCCGTGGAAGATGACCTGATCGATCTCCGTGGCCCACGCGGGATGCGATTCGTCGCCGAGATCCGCGTCGAAGTGCAAGTCGGGCCGTCGCTTCGCAAGCCCGGGAGGCGCGTGGAGCTGCGCGTCCGGCCACGCCTCCGACCACTCCTTCAGGAAGAGATGGTGGATCTTGTTCGGCGACACGATGTGACGCACGGGCCCGATCGCGTCGACCGCGCGTTTGAGCTCGGGATCGAGCGCAATCGGCGACCAGACCCACAGGTTCCCATCGCCCAGCTGCACGAGAACCATGCGAGTCGGATAGGGGAAGCCGAAGAACGGCACCGTGGGCCCGTCCGCTACATACAGAGAGGGAGCGAACTCCTCGAGCATGAATGCAAGCTACAGACGCTGCTGCTGGAGGGCCAGCGCTCGAAAGCGCTCGACACGTTTTCATCGAACGCTCGATTGAAGAGGAGTACGGACTGATCGGCGAGGAAGTGTCGTCCTCCGATCGTCGTTCGTGAGCGAACCGTCACCGCTCGCTGAGCGGGCGCAAGCGACGTTCCGCAAAGAGGCGGCGCACCAGGAACGCGCCTTCGGCCAGCAGCGGGAGCGGGTCGCTCACGCGAAGATCCGAACGCGTGCGCGCGCCGGGCCAGAGGAACTCCCGCAGGCTGGCGGCGACGCGTCCCGATTCCATCGCGGCGAGCAAGGCGTACGGAAACGGCCAGCGGTAGCGAAGCCCGACCGCATAATCGACGGCCGGCTCGACGTCGCCTTCGATGGCCAGCTTCGCGGTAAGCCACGGCAGGTTCACGCCCGCCTCGACGGCCAGGTCCACGGTCCCCCAGAAGCGCGCGTTGATCTCCATCAGGTACCCGGCGCCGTCGCGCGGATCGACCTTGAACTCCACCTGGGCCGGCCCGTGCCAGCCGAGGGCCTCGATCAGTGTCGTCGCCTGATCGCGCAGAACGGGTTCATCGGTGGTCTCGACGATCACACCGACGCCCCCGTCGTGCGGGTAGGTGCGCAGCCGCCGCTGGGTCACGGCGGCACGGACGGAACCGTGGCAAGCCAGGACACACACGTCGTGGACCTCACCGGGCACGAAGGATTGGATCAACGGCCGGCTGCGGTCGAGAACGAGGTCGTCTTCGCCCAGCACGCCACGGTAGTGGTCGATCAGCTCGTCCGGGCCATCGGCGAAACGCAAGCCGATCCCGCCGCTGCCGCGCCGCAGCTTCACCACGCAGGGGTAGCGGATCCGATCGGCCAGGCTCAGCAGCTCCGCTTCATCGGCCGGACAGTGCGTCGTGGGCACCGGGATTCCCAGCGCACGCGCGCGCTCGACGAGCGCCAGCTTGTCGCACGCGAGCGCGTGATCCCCCGACGAAGGAAGCGCGAGGTGGACGAGGGGTGTGAGCTCGTCCCGATGCCGCGTCAACGCGATCGTCGTGGCGTCCGATGTCGGCAGGGCCACGTCGTAGCTGCCGTGTCCCAACCGGTCGATCAGCCACTCGATGAACCCGCCCATGTCGCGGCCGGGATGCGGACAGCATAAGCGGCTCCGCACGTACTTCGAATGGAACGCCTGACCCAGCAGCCGATCGCCAGCCACGTCGACCGTCGCACCGACGCGCCCCAGCGCGCGCACGATGGCGAGGGTCTTGCGATCGTCCGGCAGGCACGTCGTCGCGACCAGGACCTTCATCCGTTCGGGAGCAACGGTTCCCGCCCGCTCAGCACCCGATCTTCGTGTCACCCCGCTGCCACCGCCAGCGGCGGAAGAAGCAGTGCACGTCCGGCTGGAGCGACACGCAGCACGAGGAGGCTCGAATCCATCGCGGTCTCCCTCCAGATGGCGCCCGGACGACGATCCATCCTCGGAAGCGCCCGGTCGGCGAGGATGAGTCTAGGTAACTCGGTGGCGGGGAGATCGAGCTGAACGACGACGCTCCTTCCGCCTCGTCGTCGCCCAGACCGATCCCGGCGACCCGAGCTGGATCACCGCCGCCGGCCACGACCACGACACGATGGGCCTGCGCTCGGTGCTGGCCGATTCGCTCCCCGAACCGAAGACCCGCGTCCGGAAGCTTGCGCAGATCAGTCAGGCAACCCCGGAGCGGCCGGGGTCAGGGGGATCCCGCAGCCCGACTCAGCGCAGTTGGGTCCCGCACCGGGGTCCAACCGACTTCGAGCCTCCTCGTCACGACGACCTGGAAACCACACCAGGGAGGGCGAGCCATCGGGCGGAGGGATCCCCCTGACCCCGGCCGCGGCGAAGACCGGAGGCGTCCGTTCGTAGCCGGTGTTCGCTTCGGGGACGGGCTCGATGATCCGAAGGGCGTGAGGCGACGCGGAGTCCGGAGGAAGCCTTTCGACTTCGCTCGGCTGCGCCTCGCTGCGCGCCGGCCTCCTGCGGAGGCCGGCTTGCTAGCGCTTCCGAAGACTCCGCGACAACGCCCGCTTGCGCAGCCGCAGGTTCTGCGGCGTCACTTCGAGCAGCTCGTCGTCGTCCATCCACTCGAGTGCCCACTCGATCTCGATCTTGCGGGGCGGGGAGAGGATCGTGTTCTCGTCCTTCCCGGCGGCGCGGATGTTGGTGAGCTTCTTCATGCGCACGACGTTCACGTTCATGTCGCCGCGGCGGCGGTTCTCGCCCACCACCTGGCCCTCGTAGACGGCCTCGCCCGCACCGACGAAGAGGGTCGAGCGCTCCTGGATGCCGAACAGGCTGTAGGCCGTCGTCTTCCCCGCGTCGGTGGCGACGATCGCGCCGACGCCGCGCGCCGAGAGATCGCCGGCCCAGGGCTCGTAGCCGCGTACCGTGCGGTGCAGCACACCTTCGCCGCGCGTGTCGGTGAGGAACTCGGTGCGGTAGCCGAACAGGCCGCGGGAGGGCACGACGAAGGTCATGCGCACGCGGTCGTCGCGCTGCTCCATGCTCTCCATGCGGCCGCGGCGCGCGGCGAGCTTCTCCATCACCGGGCCCGACGCGAACTCGGGGATCTCCACCACCACGTCCTCGACCGGCTCGCTGCGCACGCCGTCGATCTCGCGCGTGATGATCTCGGGGCGCGACACGCTGAACTCGTAGCCCTCGCGGCGCATCGTCTCGATCAGGATCGCGAGCTGCAGCTCGCCGCGGCCGGCGACGAGGAAGGTCTCGGGGCGATCCGATTCGACGACCGAGATCGACACGTTGCCGAGCGCTTCCTTGCGCAGGCGCTCGTCGATCTGGCGGCTGGTGACGAACTTCCCCTCGCGTCCGGCGAAGGGCGAGGTGTTCGCCGAGAAGTGCACGCGCACCGTGGGCGGGTCGACGCTGATGCGCGGCAGCGCCTCGGGCGCCTCGGGCGCGCACACCGTGTCGCCGATCTCGATCGAGTCGACGCCGGCCAGCACGGCCAGCTCGCCGGC
>JAHEJV010000076.1 GCA_024638705.1 Deltaproteobacteria bacterium
GCCGCCCTTGCCCGTCTTGTTCGACCCGGCGCCGTGCGCGCCGGCTTCGGCGCGGTTGTCGCGCCGCATCCGCTGATCCATCAGCGTGGCGAGATTGCGGTCGGCGAGCAGCACGACGTCGCCTCCGCGTCCGCCGTCGCCGCCGTCGGGTCCGCCGAAGGGGACGAACTTCTCGCGCCGGAACGTCTTCGCGCCGTCGCCCCCGGCGCCCGCGCGCACGCGGACCGTGGCTTCGTCGACGAAGGTCTTGTCTTCGGGGTTCATCGCGGAGCCCCGGCTGCGTGTCGGGCGGAAGCCATCTTCGGGACTCCGCCGATAGCGCTCGCGGCGTCGTCGGTGCGGCGATGCCGCGCGGACGACGAGACGCGCAGGCTATCCCGCGCTGGCTGCACCGACGCTGGCGACGAGCTTGCCGCGCGATCGGCCGTACGACACGACGCCGTCTTCGAGTGCGAAGAGGGTGTAGTCGCGCCCGACGCCGACGCCGCGACCGGCGTGGACGCGCGTGCCGACCTGCCGCACGAGGATGGAGCCTGCGCTCACCTGCTGACCGGCGAAGACCTTGATGCCGCGCCGTTGTGCGTTGCTGTCTCGCCCGTTGCGCGAACTTCCCTGACCCTTCTTGTGCGACATGCTCTTCCTGCTTTCTGTTTTTCCGAGGATTCGTCCGTGAAGCGAGGGCGAGCTAGCCCTCGATCTTCTCCACGCGGATCTCGGTGTAGTCCTGTCGGTGTCCCTGGAGGCGGCGGTAGTTCTTGCGCCGCTTCATCTTGAACACCTTGATCTTCTGCCCGCGTCCCTGATCGGTGATCGTGCCGATCGCCTTGACGCCGGCGACGAGCGGCTGGCCGACGCGAGCTTCGCCCTCGCCTCCCACCATGAGCACCTCGTCGAGCTCGATGGAGTCGCCCACCTCACCGGCCAGCTTCTCGACGCGGATCGACTGGCCGGGCTCGATGCGGTGCTGTTTCCCGCCCGTGCGGATGACGGCGTACATCACGATTCCTCGCTTTTCTGGAGCCGCGAGAGTATGGAGGCTTCCGCGTCGCCGTCAACGGCCTGCTCGACGGCGGGCGGGGCGGATTCCGGCTCGCTGGCGGCGATCGCGGGGGTCGGTGTGGCGACGGACTCGGACACGCTCGCCACCGCCGGCGCCTGCGCCGCGACGGGCTCCTCCACCTCGGGCTCGCTCTCGGCAGCGTCCTCGGCCGCCACGGCGACCTCTTCCTTCTCTTCTTCGCGGGCGGCGGCCTCCTCGGCCTCCCGGGCCTCCGACTCCAGCCGCGCGGCTTCTTCGGCGGCCCTGGCCTCGGCCGCCGCTTCCGCCTCGGCCTTCGCCTTCGCCCGTTCGGCCTCCTTCGCGGCGGCGCGGGCCTCTTCCTCGGCCTTCTTCTTGGCGGCCTCGGCGGCGGCCCGCTCCTCGCGGCTCTCGAGCCACGGGATCGCGATCGCGACGGGCGGACCGCTGTCGAGCGCCTCCACCTCGAACTGCTCCTGGTGGAGCCCCGTCCGCGGCCGGACGACGATCTCGCGCCCGAGCTCTTCCGACACCGTCGCCAGGGCGCGGCGCGCCGGACCCTCGAGCATCTCGGCCACGCGCGTGCTGACCGACACGGCGATCTGGCGTCCGCTGAAGCGGGGCAGATCCTTGCGGATCTCGCGCAGCAGCTTGTACGCGACCGTCTCGGCGGAGAGCACGTAGCCGCGTCCCTCGCACACCGCGCAGCTCTCGCAGAGCTGCTGCACGAGGTTCTCGCGCGTGCGCTTCCGGGTCATCTCGACGAGGCCGAGCTCGGAGATCTTGAGGATGTTGGTGCGCGCCTTGTCGTGGCGCAGCGCCTCCTGGAGCGCCTTGTAGACCTTGTCGCGGTTCTCGGCGCTCTCCATGTCGATCAGGTCGATGATGATCAGACCGCCCATGTTGCGGAAGCGGAGCTGGTAGACCACCTCCTGCACCGCCTCGAGGTTGGTCTTGAGCACCGTCTCCTCGAGGTCGCGCTTGCCGACATAGCGCCCGGTGTTGACGTCGATGGCGGTGAGCGCCTCGCTCTGGTCGACGATCAGGTAGCCGCCCGACTTGAGCCAGACCTTCTTGCCGAGGTTCTCGTCGATGCGGTTCTCGATCCCCTCGTGATCGAACAGCGGCATCGAGCCCTCGTAGAACTCGAGCTTCGGCTTCGGGTCGGCGACGAAGCGCGAGAGGAACTGCTCCATCTGCTCGAAAGTCGCGCGGTCGTCGACGACGATGCGCTTCGTCTTCGCGTTCGCCATGTCGCGGATCGCGCGCAGCGGGAGCGAGAGTTCCTCGTGGAGCGTCGCGGCCGCCTGGGTCGTGGCCTGCTTCTCGCGAATCTCGTCCCAGACCGCGGCGAGGTAGCGGACGTCGGCCTCGATGTCGGCCTCGCGGGTGCCCTCGCCGGCGGTGCGGATGATGAAGCCGAGGTCCTTGGGGCGGGCCTTGGTGACGATGTCGCGAAGGCGGCGGCGCTCGCGGTCGGAGCCGATCTGGCGCGACACGCCGACCCGCTTCGACCAGGGCGTCAGCACGAGGTGGCGTCCTGCGATCGACAGGTGGCTCGTGATCCGGGCCCCCTTCGTGCCGATCGGCTCCTTCGCCACCTGGACCACGATCTCCTGGCCCTCCTGGAGGACCGTCTCGATGCGCGGCACCTGACGCTGGCTGCGCCGGGTGCGGCGCCGCTTGTCGTCGTCCTCGCCGTCGAGGAGGCCCTCCTCGTCGAGATAGTCGCCGACGTAGAGGAATGCGGCCTTCTCCAGGCCGATATCCACGAATCCGGCCTGCATTCCGGGCAGAACCCGGGTCACACGCCCTTTTGCGACCATCCCAGCCACATTGCGATCGCGTTCGCGTTCAATGTGGAGCTCGGTGAAGACCCCCGCTTCGACGATCGCGATGCGGGTCTCCCCGGCGCTGGCATTGATGATGATTTCGTTCGGGGTCGATCCCCGACCCCCGCTTGACCGTTGTCCGTTGGACGCCACGCCTGTCTCCGGCGTTGGCGAGCCGTTCCGGGCAATTGGATCCGAGTCTTTTCGAGGCGCCGGAGGGGTCCGGCGCCTGGCGGGGCTAGTCGGGTCGTCCAGCGGCGTCGGGCCGCGGACCACGGACGGGAACTCTCTCTAATGTCCCGAAATCGCTATTGAAAACGTTGACTCGCACAGGAAGTCTCTATACGGTGCGGTGCCGTGGCCGGCTTCGAGCTCCGCGCAGCACCCCGCCGCCCGTCCAGCTCGTTCCGGTCTTCGGTTTCAGGATCGATCCCTTGTTCGGGAACTCTTCGGGGCCGCCGCCGGGCCGCTCGCTCATTCAGGTGGAGGTCCCTCCGACCATCCGTTCGATCTACTCGGCAGAGTCCGGTCTGGAAGAGTCCCCGCGGGCCAATCCCTGGTCACCGCGCGAAAAACTGAGAGTCACAGAGTCGTGAATCCCACTCCCCAGGTCAAGAGTGACCCGAGGCGATTGCTCCCTTCGGTCGACCGGTTGCTCCGGGGCCTGGAAGGGGCGACCGGGGAAGTCGCGATCTGGGCCCGGCGCGAGGCGGCGCGCACCGTCCTCGACGGGGAGCGCGAGCGGCTGGGGCAATCTGGTCCCGACTCGAAGCCGCTTTCCGAAGAGGCGTTGGTCGAGCGCGCCGCTGAACTCGCCCGCGAACTCGTCCGTCTGCGCCCGACGCGGGTCGTCAACGCGACAGGGATCGTCCTGCACACGAATCTCGGACGCGCGCCGCTGGCGCCGGGCGCGGCGCGTCACATCGAGCGCGTCGCGTCGGGCTACGGCGACCTCGAACTCGATCTCGCGAGCGGCCGGCGCGGGTCGCGCACCGCCGGCATCGAGCAGAAGCTCCGCCTGCTCACCGGCGCCGGCGGAGCGCTGGCGGTGAACAACAACGCCGCCGCCGTGATGCTCGTGCTCGCCGAGCTCGCGCAGGGGAAGGCTGCGGTCGTCTCCCGCGGCGAGCTCGTCGAGATCGGCGGTTCGTTCCGCGTGCCCGACATCATGGCGTCGGCCGGGGTCCGCCTGATCGAAGTGGGCACCACCAACCGCACCCATCTGCGCGATTACGAGGCCGCGATCGGCCCGGATACGGCGATCCTGCTCAAGGTGCACCGCAGCAACTTCGCGCTGCAGGGCTTCGTCGCCGACACCGGATTGGGCGAGCTGGCCGACCTCGCCGCCCGAAACGGCCTTGCGCTCGTCGAGGACCTCGGCAGCGGGACGCTCCTCGACCTCACCGACGAAGGCATTCCCGACGAAGCCTACGCCCCGCGGCGCCTCGAGCAGGGCGCCGATGTGGTCTGCTTCTCCGGCGACAAGCTCCTCGGCGGACCCCAGGCCGGCATCATCCTCACCCGCGAGGCAGAGCTGGCCGACCGGTTCCGTCGCCATCCCCTCGCCCGCGCACTGCGGATGGACAAATTGAGCCTCGCGGCGCTCGATTGGACCCTCTCCGCCTATCTCGACGGCCGCGCCCGCGAGGAGGTCCCGGTGCTACGCCAGCTGTCGGCCGCTCCGGAGGCGCTCCGCAGTCGCGCCGAGTCGCTGGCCCGCCGTCTCGAGGAGGCGGAAGAGCTGCCGGCGAAGGCGGTCGCCGAGCCCGATCGCAGCTATGCGGGCGGCGGCTCGCTTCCCGATCACCCGCTCGACTCCTGGGTCGTCCGCATCGACGCCCCTCTCGGCGCCGAGCGCCTGGCTCAGCGCTTGCGAACCGGCGCGCCCCCGGTGCTCGCGCGCATCCGCGACGACCGGGTCGTGATCGACGTCCGCACCCTGCTCGACGGTGACGACGAGATCGTCTTCGATGCGCTCGCCCGCGCACTGCGTTGATGAGAACCATCCCTTCCCGTACGCTCCGTCGATATTCCCATGCTCGAATCGAACGTATTGGTCTTGAATCGTTCCTATCTTCCGATCCACGTCACGTCGGTTCGTCGGGCTTTCTCGCTGATCTACCAGGGGACCGCTCTGGCCGTGAACGGCCGCTACGAGACATTCGATTTCGATGCCTGGCTTCGCGTCGAGGTGAACGGCGACGGTGATGCGGTCGGCACGCCGAGCGGATCGATCCGCGCACCAAGAGTGATCGTGCTGCGGGGATACGACCGCGTGCCGCGTAGACACGTTCGCTACAGCCGACTCAACATCTTCGCGCGCGACGGCTTCACGTGTCAGTACTGCGGGACCCGTCCGCACCGTTCGAAGCTGAACCTCGACCACGTCGTGCCGCGCGCCCTCGGTGGTCGCACCACGTGGGAGAACGTGGTGTGCAGCTGCATCGAGTGCAATCGTCGCAAGGGCGGGCGCACGCCGGCCCAGGCGCGGTTGCGTCTCAAGCGGCGCCCGGTCAAGCCGACCTGGACGCCGATGCTCACGCACATCGGTACGAAGATCCGTCACGACGAGTGGCGGCCGTTTCTGCACATCGCCGAGCCCGGACGAGGGGTCGCGGCGGGCGGTTAGTTTGCGCGCGGCGCCGGGGGGCGTCGTTCGATGGCTCGGGTTGAGCCGGTGAGTTTGCCGTGATGAGCGGCGGGGGGTGAGAGGTGAACAGCGGGACACGCGACGGACCGCCGGTGCGCAACGCGCCGCGCCTGATTCCCTTCGGCGGCGGCAAGGGCGGCGTCGGCAAGACCTTCGTCGCGGCGAACCTCGCCACGACGCTCGCCAAGGCGGGCCATCGCGTCGTCGCCGTCGACGGCGACCTCGAGGGCGCCAATCTCCACACGGCACTCGGCGTCCCGCGTCCGCGCAGCAGCGTCGCGGAATACGCCGCAGAGCGGGTCGAGGACGTCGAGAAGCTGCTCGAGGACACGCCCTTCCCGAACCTGCGGCTGATCGCCGCGACGCGGCCCAACCTCGCCAGCCCGCAGCCCACCCACGCGGTGCGCATCCGCTTCGTGCGGGCACTGCGCAACCTCGACGCCGACTTCGTCTTCCTCGATCTCGGCGCCGGCAGCGACGCCGCGGTGATGGACTACTTCATGGTCTGCGACGACGGCGTCGTCGTGGTTGCGCCCGAGCCCACCTCCGTCGAGAACGCCTACGCGTTCATGCGCGCTGCCTTCTACCGCCGCCTCAAGCTCTCGATGCTCTCCAGCGACGTGCGCAAGGTGGTGTCGCTCGCGATGGACGAGCGCAACGAGCGCGGCATCCGCACGCCGCTCGACCTGCTGCGCGAGATCAAGGCGATCGACTCGGAGGAAGCGCATCGCTTCGTCGCCGTGATGCGCGCATTCAAGCCGAGGATCGTCGTGAACGACGTGCGCACGGCCGAGGACATCCGCCTCGGCTTCGCGGTGCGCAGCGTGTGCCGGAAGTACTTCGCCATCGACGCCGACTATCTCGGTTACGTGAACCACGACTCCGGCGCGCGCGCGTCGGTGCGGGCGCGACGCCCGCTCGTCGACTCCGATCCGCGCTCCGACGCCTCGGTCTACCTGGCCCGGATCGCCCGCAAGCTGATCACACCGAGAACCGACGCCCCCGGACAGACGAGACCTTCCGCATGAAGCCGCTTGCCGAGCAGGACTACTACGAAACGCTGGACCTCTCCCGGGGTGCTGCTCCGGAAGAGATCGAACGCGCCTATCGGCTCGCCTGTTCCACCTATGCCCCGGATTCGCTCGCGGGGTATCCCGTCTTCGAAGAGGGCGACGTCGAGGTGCTGCGAGAGCGCATCGAGATCGCCTACCGGACCCTCTCCGATCCGACGGCGCGCGCGGCCTACGACCGCGAGCTGGGGGTCGGCGAGCCCGAGGAAGAGATGCAGGCGGCGAGCGCCGCCGGAAACGGAAGCGCTGAACCGACCCACGCGGACGAAGAGTCCGCCCCGACGCGGCCGCTGCCGGTTCTCGAGCCGCTCGACGCCCTCGACGAGCTCGACGAGAGCGAAGGCGAGTGGAACGGCGCGCGCCTGCGCCGTGCGCGCCTGCGCCAGGGCCTCGAGATCGAGGAGATCGCCGAGACGACGAAGGTGAACCCCACCTATTTGCGCTTCATCGAGGAAGAGCGCTTCGACGGCCTGCCCGCCGCGGTCTACGTGCGCGGCTTCGTGACCGGCATCGCCGGTTGCCTCGGTCTCGATGCGAAGCGCGTCGCGTCGAGTTATGTCGCGCGCTACGAAGAGCAGAACGCCGGCGGCAGGCGACGTTTGTTCTCGCGCAAGTAGTCGCGGCGTGCCGCCGCGCTGGCTGGTCGGAGACGCCGAGGACGGGCAGCGGCTCGACACCGCGCTCGCCGCGTTGTCGGGCGAGTCCCGCTCACAGGCGCGGCGCTGGATCGACGACGATCGCGTGCTCGTGAACGACCGGCACGTGGCGGCGAGCCACAGAGTCGCCGAAGGCGATCGGGTCTCCGCCGATCCCCCCGACCCGATCTCGGCCGACGTGCTTCCGGAAGCGATCCCGCTGCGCGTGCTCTACGAGGACGACGCGATCATCGTCGTCGACAAGTCGGCCGACATGGTCGTGCATCCCGCACCGGGGCATGCGAGCGGCACGCTCGTGAACGCCTTGCTCCACCACTGCGGCGCGCTCGCTGGAGTGGGCGGCGTGCAGCGACCCGGCATCGTGCACCGCCTCGACCGCGGCACTTCCGGGGTGATCGTCGCAGCGAAGGACGACCCGGCACACCAGGCGCTCGCCGTGCAGTTTCACGACCACACGATCGAGCGCGTCTACCAGGCGATCGTGCGCGGAAACCCGTCGGCCGACGAGGGGCGCGTCGAGAAGCGGATCGCACGCCACCCGCGCGACCGCAAACGCATGTCGGTCGTGATGGAGGAGCAGGGCCGCGGACGCGAAGCGCGCACGGCGTGGCGGGTGGCGCAGCGCTTCCCGGTGAGCAGTCGCTGTCTGCTGGACGTCTTTCCGGAGACCGGGCGCACGCATCAGATCCGCGTGCACCTCGCGTCGGTCGGGCTGCCGATCGTCGGCGATCCCGTCTACGGGCGCCGCGGACGCGACCGCCCGGAGCCGGGTCTCGACCGCCCGGCCCTCCACGCCCGCGTGTTGGGCCTGACCCACCCGCGCACCGGCGAACGGATGCGCTTCGAAGCGGAGTTGCCGCGCGATCTCCAGGACCGCCTCGATACGATGGCGCGACGCGAGGGCGGTGCATGAGCCTCGAGCATCCGCTCCTCGCCGGGGTCGGCCTGGCGCACGGCTTCGGCACGCGCTCGGATACTCCGCCCGCCGGGCTGCGGCGCCCGCGGCAGGTGCATGGCGCGCGGGTCGTGTCGGCCGAGGAATGCGACGCGGAGGTGGAAGCCGACGGCGTGGTGGCGCGCCGGCCCGGTGCGTCCGGCCGGATCGCGATCGGCGTCGTGACGGCGGACTGCGTGCCGGTGCTCGCGGCCGCGGCGGACGCCGCGGCCGTCGCGGCGCTCCATGCGGGCTGGCGAGGCCTGGCGGCCGGCATCCTGGGCGTCGGCATCGACGCGTTGCGGCGCGAGTCGTCCGGGGCCCCGCTTCGCGCCGTCATCGGACCCTACATCGGACCGTGTTGCTACGAAGTGGACGAGCCGGTCGTCGACGCGATGCGTTATTTCGACGCGGATCTCGACGCGGCCCTGCGCGCGTCACGCCCCGGCCACTGGTGGCTCGACCTGGGCCTACTGGCGCGCGCGGCGCTGCGGCGCGCGGGTCTGGCGGACGAGGCGATCGGGCACTTCGATGACGCATGCACCTCGTGCGGCGAGGAGCGCTTCCATTCCTTTCGCCGCGACGGTCGGCGCTCGGGCCGGTTGGTGCACTGGATCGCCGCTTCGGGCCCCGGCGCTCCTTGACACTGCATGGGGTGGCCCATAGCCTGACGCCCCCCGATCCGAGGAGTGGTGCCCTCCACTCCAATCCCATCTCGTATTCCTCCCCAGTTCGAACCGAATTCGAACCGATTTCGAACCGAACTCGATCCGATCGTCGCTTCGATGGCTCCTTCCGCTCTTCCACCGAGCGGCGCGGCCGTCGCCACCGACATCGCTCGCGGATTCGCGGTTCCCCAGGACGACCCAGTGACGACCGGCCGCACCCAGGAATCATCCGACGCACCGCTGCGCGAACGCCGAACGCGGCGCCGCGCGCGCGGGAACGGTGGTTCGGGTTCCGATGCCGACCACATGGCGAAGCCGGACGACGTCGACCTCGAAGAGATCGGCGAAGAACCGCTCGACGACGACGCCCAGTGCATCCACACGCGCGAGCTGAAGCACCTGCCGATGCCCGAGCTGGCGAAGCTCGCGAGCGACCTCGACGTGGAGAACGCCGCGGGCATGCGCGTGCAGGATCTGATCTTCGCGATCCTCAAGGCGCAGGCGGCGAAGCGCGGTCGCATCTACGCCGAGGGCGTCATCGAGACCCTGCCCGACGGCTTCGGGTTCCTGCGCGCACCCGACCAGAACTATCTCGCCGGGCCCGACGACATCTATGTCTCGCCCTCGCAGATCCGTCGCTTCAACCTGCGCACCGGCGACACCGTCGTCGGGCAGATCCGACCGCCGAAGGATGGCGAGCGCTATTTCGCGCTGCTCAAGGTGGATGAGATCAACTTCGAGCCGCCCGGTGCGGCGAAGCAGAAGATCCTCTTCGACAATCTGACGCCGCTCTATCCCGAGGAGAAGTTCGACCTCGAAGCGAAGTCGGGCGGGATGACGACGCGCATCATCGATCTCGTCGCGCCGATCGGGAAGGGACAGCGCGCGCTGATCACCTCGCCGCCGAAGGCGGGGAAGACGATGATCCTCAAGGACATCGCGAACGCGATTTCCGAGAACCATCCCGAGGCCTATCTGATCGTCCTGCTGATCGACGAGCGGCCGGAAGAAGTGACGGACATGCAGCGCAACGTGCGCGCGGAGGTCGTGTCGTCGACATTCGACGAGCCCGCCACCCGCCACGTGCAGGTGGCGGACATGGTGATCGAGAAGGCGCGTCGGCTCGTCGAGCACGGACGCGACGTCGTGATCCTGCTCGACTCGATCACCCGGCTGGCGCGCGCGCACAACACCGTCGTGCCGCACTCCGGGAAGATCCTCTCTGGCGGCGTCGACTCGAATGCGATGCACAAGCCGAAGCGGTTCTTCGGCGCGGCGCGCAATCTCGAGGAGGGCGGCAGCCTCACGATCATCGGCACGGCGCTGATCGAGACAGGCTCGCGGATGGACGAGGTGATCTTCGAGGAGTTCAAGGGCACCGGAAACTGCGAGATCGTCCTCGACCGCAAGCTCGCCGATCGCCGCACCTATCCCGCCATCGACATCAACAAGTCGGCGACGCGTCGCGAAGAGCTCCTCCTCTCGGAAGGCGCCCTGAACCGCATGTTCATCCTCCGCAAGATCCTCGCCCCCCTCAACGCCGTGGACTCGATGGAGTTCCTGCTCGAGAAGGTGAAGGCGACCGAGGCGAACGCGGAGTTCCTGGAGTCGATGAACTCCTGAGCCGCACTCCGCGGCTCCCATCAACCCCGTCGAGGCACGCGATGTCCGACCTGCTCGAAAAGATCCAGGTCTTTGCCGATCGCGCTTCGGCGCTCGAGGCGAAGCTCGCCACTCCCGAAGTGGCGTCGAATCCGACCGAGTACGGAAAGCTCGCGAAGGAGCTGGCGGCGCTGCGTCCGGCGGGCGCAGCCGCGGATACCTATCGCAAGCTCCTCTCCGACCTCGAGGGCGCGCGCGCGATGCTCGAAGAGGGCGGCGACGACGACGAGCTGCTCGAGATGGCGCGCGCCGAGGTCGAAGAGCTCGAGGCGAAGCGCGAAGAGCTCGAGGGAGAGGTCCGGCTCCTGCTGCTGCCGCGCGACCCCAACGACGAGAAGAACGCCATCCTCGAGATCCGCGCCGGCACCGGCGGCGCCGAGGCGGCGCTCTTCGCGCTGGACCTGTTCCGCATGTACAGCCGTTATGCGGAGCGTCGCGGCTGGAAGGTGGAGCCGATGTCCACCTCCGAGTCGGAGGGCGGCGGCCTCAAGGAAGTGATCGCCTCGGTGTCCGGCGACCAGGTCTTCCACCGGCTCAAGCACGAGCGTGGCGTGCACCGCGTGCAGCGCGTACCGGCGACCGAGAGCCAGGGACGCATCCACACTTCGACCGTCACCGTGGCCGTTCTTCCCGAAGCCGAAGAGGTCGACATCGCGGTCGAGCCGGCGGACCTGCGCATCGACGTGTTCCGTGCGTCGGGACCGGGCGGCCAGAGCGTCAACACCACCGACTCCGCGGTGCGCATCACACACGTGCCGACGGGCGTCGTCGTGCAGTGTCAGGACGAGAAGAGCCAGCACAAGAACAAGGCGAAGGCGATGAAGGTGCTGCGCTCGCGGCTGCTCGAAGCCGAGCAGGACCGGATCGCCGGCGAGCGTTCGAGCGAGCGTCGCGCGCAGGTGGGCACCGGCGGACGCAGCGAGAAGATCCGCACCTACAACTTTCCGCAGACCCGCATCACCGATCACCGTGCGGGGCTCACGCTGCACCGGCTGGAAGGGGCGCTCGAAGGCGACCTCGACGAGCTCCTCGACGGCGTGCACGCCCACATGAACGCAGAGGCGATGGCGGAGGAAGCGGAGACCCACGCCGCGAGCGCCGGCGACGCGAAATGACGGCGCCCACGTCCGGCGGGCGGACTGCGCCCGCCGCCGGCGCCGATCGCGATCGTATCTGGACCGTCCTCGAGCTGCTGCGCTGGACGACCGGCCACTTCGAGAAGCTCGGCATCGAGACGCCGCGCCTCGACGCCGAGTGCCTGCTGGCGTCGGCCCTCGGCGTCGACCGGATGCGCCTCTACATCGATTTCGAGAAGCCGGTGATGGACGAGGAGCGGGCGGTCTTCCGCGACCTCGTGCGCCGGCGGGCCGGGGAGCGGATCCCCGTCGCCCATCTGCTCGAGCAGCGCGAGTTCTGGTCGCTGCCGCTGCGGGTGACGCCGGACGTCCTCGTTCCGCGGCCCGATACGGAGACCCTGGTCTCCGCGGCCCTGGAGCTGCTGCCCGACCCCGAGGCCCCGGCCCGGGTGCTCGACCTCGGCA
This sequence comes from Deltaproteobacteria bacterium, assembly GCA_024638705.1. Taxonomy (GTDB): domain Bacteria; phylum Myxococcota_A; class UBA9160; order UBA9160; family SMWR01; genus JAHEJV01. The sequence goes on from JAHEJV010000076.1 coordinate 12,032, forward strand.
CCGGGAGCGGCGCGGTGGCCCTGGCGCTGGCCCGGGAGCGGCCGGCGGCCGTGATCACGGCCACGGACATCTCGATCAAAGCGCTCAAAATCGCGCAAGAGAATGCCGAAACACTCGGAATGGCAACGCGAATCCGATTCCTGCGGGGAGATTGGACGGACGCGCTGCGCGGCGCCTGGGACTGCGTGGTCGCGAATCCGCCCTATCTGGCTCTGGCGGAGCGGGACGGCCTGGCGCCCGAGCTGGCCCACGAGCCGGATCGGGCCCTCTTCGCGGGCGCGACCGGGCTCGAGGCGCTCGACCTCCTGTGCCGGGAGGCGCCCCGCCTGCTCGGGCCGCAGGGCGGCGTGGCCTTCGAGATCGGACCCGACCAGGCCCCCGCGGTGTCGGAACGTCTCAGAGCGGCCGGCCTCACACCGGCCGTCCGCCGCGACCTGGCCGGACGCGATCGGGTGGTGATGGGTCGCGCGGAAGCCGGAACGTCGGCAAAGTAGGCGGGGGGGGGAGCATGGATCGGATCATCGTCCGGGGGAACGGGCCGCTGCGCGGGGACGTCGCGGTGTCGGGCTCGAAGAACTCGTCGCTCGCGCTGATGGCGGCGGCGCTGCTGGGACGCGGCGAGACGCGCCTCGAGAACGTTCCGCGCCTGCGCGACGTCTCGGCGATGCTCGAGATCCTGCGGGCGCTCGGCACGCAGGCCGACTGGGACCCGGAGGACGATCACGCCGTCCGGATCGACGCCAGCACGATCCGCAGCCCCGAGGCGCCCTACGACCTCGTGCGCAAGATGCGCGCCTCCTTCCTCGTGCTCGGTCCCCTGCTCGCGCGCTTCGGTCTGGCGCGGGTGTCCGAGCCCGGCGGTTGTGCGATCGGCGTCCGACCCGTCGACCAGCACATGAAGGGCCTGCGCGCCCTCGGTGCGAAGCTCTCCCTCGATCATGGTTATGTCGAGGCGTCTGCGGCGCGCCTGCTAGGCGGGAACGTCGTCTTCGACATGACGACGGTGAACGGTACGCAGAACGTGATGATGGCGGCGTGTCTCGCCGAGGGGGAGACCGTCATCGAGAACGCGGCGCGCGAGCCCGAAGTCGTCGAGCTCGCCGACGTGCTCCAGCGGATGGGCGCCGAGATCCGCGGCGCCGGCAGCGACCGCATCGTGATCCAGGGCGTGGAGGCCCTGCGCGGCGTGACCCACCGCGTCGCGGGCGACCGCATCGAAGCCGGCACGCTGCTCGCGGCCGGGCTCACGACGGGCGGCGACGTCAGCGTGCGCGGCGTCGACCCCGGCACGCTCGAATCGACCCTCGACAAGCTGCGCGAGTGCGGCGCCCGGATCGAGGCGGACGCCGACAGCGTGCGTCTGGTCGCGGAAGAACGGCCCCGGCCGCTCTCCGTCACGACGGCGCCCTTTCCCGGCTTTCCCACCGACATGCAGGCCCAGCTGATGGCCACGCTCTGCATCGCAGAGGGTGCGAGTGTCGTGACCGAGCGGGTGTTCGAGAACCGCTTCATGCACGTCCCCGAGCTGCAGCGGATGGGTGCCGACATCACGCTTTCGGGCCGTTCGGCCCACGTTCGCGGCGTCGCCCGCCTATCGGGCGCCCAGGTGATGGCGACCGATCTGCGCGCTTCGGCAGGACTCGTCGTGGCGGGGCTCGCCGCGGAGGGCGACACTGTGATCCATCGCGTCTACCACATCGATCGCGGCTATGAGCGCATCGAAGAAAAGCTCCGCCACCTCGGTGCGGAGATTCGCCGGGAGGGTTAGCCATGGCGGCCCGATCTACATCCAAAGCCGTCATCCCCCTGCTGAAGACCAGCGACAGCGGCTTCGAGAAGGCCTTCGCGAAGCTGTTGAATCGGCGCGAAGACGGCCAGGAAGGCGTCGAGAAGACGGTGCGTCGCATCGTCGATCGCGTCCGCAAGAGCGGCGACGCCGAGCTGCGCGCGCTCACCAAGAAGTTCGACGGCGCGAGCCTCGACGAGTTCGAGGTGGACCGCGCCGAGTTCGAGGAAGCGGGTGAGACGATCGATCCCGCCGACCGCGCGGCGCTCGGCAAGGCCGCGATGCGCGTGCGCGAGTTCCACCGCAAGCGCATTTCTTCGAGCTGGGAGATCCGCGAAGAGGGCGGCGGCACCTTCGGCACGCGCGTGCGACCGCTGCACCGCGTGGGCATCTACGTGCCCGGCGGCAAGGCCGTCTATCCGTCGAGCGTGATCATGAACGCCGTGCCGGCGTCGGTGGTCGAGGTGCCGGAGATCGTGATGGTCTCGCCGCCCGGACCGGACGGAAAGCTTCGCCCCGAAGTGCTGATGGCGGCGAAAGTCGCCGGCGTGCACCGCGTGTTCAAGGTGGGCGGCGCGCAGGCCGTCGCCGCGCTCGCCTACGGCACCGAGACGATTCCGCGCGTCGACAAGATCGTCGGCCCGGGCAACGCCTACGTCGCCGCCGCCAAGAAGATGGTCTTCGGCCAGGTCGACATCGACAGCGAAGCCGGCCCCACCGAGGTGCTGGTGATCGCCGATCGCACCGCGACGCCCGCGTGGCTCGCGGCCGACCTGATCTCCCAGGCCGAGCACGACGAGCTCGCCCAGGCGATCCTGATCACGCCGCTCAAGTCGGTGGCGACGCGCACGCAGGACCAGGTAGGGAAGCAGCTCAATACGCTCGAGCGCGCGAAGATCGCGAAGAAGTCGCTCTCGACGCGCGGCGCCGTGATTCTCGCGAAGGACATGGCCGAGTGCATCCGTCTCGCGAACGAGTACGCGTCCGAGCACCTCGTCATCGCCAGCGACGACGCGGAGAAGATCAGCAAGGAGATCACCAACGCCGGCGCGATCTTCCTCGGGCACTACACGCCGGTGGCGGTGGGCGACTATCTCGCCGGTCCGAACCACGTGCTGCCCACCGGGGGGTCCGCGCGATTCTTCTCGCCGCTCGGCGTCGAGGACTTCCTCAAGCGCACCAGCGTCACCCGCTTCGAGCCGCCGAAGCTGCGCGAGCTGGGCCTCGACATCATTCGCCTCGCCGAGATGGAAGGGCTCACCGGCCACGGCAAGTCGGTCGACCTGCGCCTGCAGAAGATCCGCCGCGCGCGCCGCGAGCGGGAAGCCGCGCGCGAAGCCGAGTTGGAGCTCTAGCCATGACGCGTGAACGTCGCGCCACCGTCCAGCGCAAGACGAAGGAGACGGACATCCGTCTGTCGATCGATCTCGACGGCAGCGGCAGCTACCAGATCGAAACCGGCGTCCCTTTCTTCGACCACATGCTCGAGTCGTTCGCGAAGCACGGTCTCTTCGATCTCGAGATCGCCGCGACG
>JAHEJV010000392.1 GCA_024638705.1 Deltaproteobacteria bacterium
CGACGAATCTCCTCGTCTGCGCGCCGCGGCGTGCCGATACGAGAGCCAGACGGAGGCCGCGGTCTTCGTTCGTGTGGGGAGCCTTCGCCGCGTGCCGAAGATTCTGATCGTCGATGACAGCGAGGCCAACCTCAAGCTCGCTGGCTACGCGCTGGAGAAGGCGGGCTACGAGGTCACCTCGGCTCGCAGCGGTCGGGAGGCCTTGGCTTTCGCCCGCACCAGCTGCCCCGACGTAGTCCTGCTCGACATCCTCATGCCCGAGATGGACGGTCTCGAGACGTGCCGGCGCATGAAGACCGATCCCGAGCTCGCCGCGATCCCGGTACTGATGTGGACTTCGCTGAACGGCACCGACGACATCGTGCGCGGGCTCGAAGTCGGCGCACAGGACTACGTCACGAAGCCGTTCGTGGCGGAAGTGCTGCATGCTCGCATCCGCGCGGCGCTGCGCGGGAAGAAGGACCGGGATGCGCTGATCGAGGCGAACTCGAAGCTCGAGCAATCCCAGCGCGCGGCGGAGGCGGCGCTCAACATCCGAAACGAGTTCCTCTCGCACGTCTCACACGAACTGCGCACGCCGCTCTCGTCGCTGCACCAGTTCCTCTCGATCGTGCTCGACGGTCTCGCCGGCGATCTCGGAGACGAGCAGAAGGAATACCTGGAGATCTGCCTGCGCAACGCGAAGCAGCTGGGCAGCATGATCAGTGACCTGATGGACGTGACCCGCCTGCAGAACGGAAAGCTGCGGATCACCCCCCGCCCGCTCTTGCCGGCAGACGTCGTCCACGACGTCGTGCGATCCCAGGAAGGGATCGCCCGCGCGAAGAACATCGAGCTTCGCGACTCGATTGGTTCCGTGCCCGAAGTGCTCGGCGACGAGGTGCGGATCCGTCAGGTGCTCGGCAACCTGATCGACAACGCCATCAAGTACACCCCCGAAGGCGGAGTCATCGAGGTCACCGCGAATCGCGACGCCGAGCGTCCCGAATTCGCCCGCATCTCGGTGCGCGACACGGGTTGTGGCGTCAGTCGGGAGAACTGCGAACGCATCTTCCTGTACATGCAACAGGAAGGCGACGACGACTGGCGGAGCCGGAAGGGCCTCGGGATCGGCCTCTACATCTGCCGCGAGCTCGTGACGCGTCAGGGCGGACGGATCTGGGTCGAGAGCGATGGCCGCTCGGGCAGCACGTTCTCGTTCACCCTGCCCGAGTTCGACTTCGCGAAGATCGTCGAGCCCGCCGTCTCCGAAGAAGGCGAGCTGCGAAGTGCCTTCTCGGTGGTCCGCGTAAGCCTCAGCCCGGCCGATCCGGATTCGTCCCGAGGCGTCTCGGAGGCGGTCAGCCGACGCACCTATCACCTGGTGAAGACGAGCCTCTACCCCGGCGACGTGCTGCTGCCGCGCTTCTTCCACGAAGACGTGAACGAAACCTATTTCGCGGTTGCCGCCACGGACGAGACCGGAATGGAATCACTGTGCAAGCGCATTCGCGCGAAGCTCGGTGGCAACACGGGAATCGACGCGTCCGCGGTGAGCGTGTCGGTGCACGGGCGCATCTTCCGCCCGAGCATCGGCGGCTTCGCACAGCCCGACGCACTCGCGGCGATCGCAAATCAGATCGAAGAAATCACCCAGCTCGACAATTGGAGCGATGGAGAGGGAGCCTGAGCATGGCCGGACAGAAGATCTTGATCATCGACGACGACAACGACATCCGGAAGGGACTGAACATCCGCCTCCGCGCGAACCACTATTCGACCTGCTTCGCGGGCGACGGGGTCGGCGCAATCAGCGTGGCGCGCAAGGAGAAGCCCGACCTCATCCTCCTCGACCTCGGCCTGCCGGCGGGCGACGGGTTCCAGGTGCTCGAGCGCCTGAAGATGAACACCGAGCTGGCCCACATCCCGGTGATCGTGCTCTCGGCACGGGACCCCGAGGCAAACGAGAAGCGTGCGATGAAGGCAGGCGCCGGCTCCTACTTCCAGAAGCCGGCCGACGACGAGGAGCTCCTCGCCGCGATCTCCGGCGCGCTGGGCTGAACCGCACCGAGACGCTCCGGAGCGACTCCGGCGCGATGCCGGGAGAAAATCCCGTCAGTCGCGCGCGCGCCGCTTCGGGTCGCGAACGGGCCTGCGGGAGCCGAATCGCGAAAAAATCTCTGCCCTTGGGGGTGTGGACGGATTAGGATTGCGCGTATGCGCATCGCTCTCGACCTCTCCGACAAGGACATCCGGTACTTCCGCAACTGCCTCCAGACCGTCAAGAAGGGCAAGCACGCCACTGACGAATCGGTCGTCCTGAAGGCGGCGAACGACATGATCGCCGAGGTCGCCGCGGCGGAGGCGCCCGAGTTCGTCAAGGAACGCATCGCGAAGCTCGAGCTCCTGGTTCGCATGCTCGAAGACGACCGCTGGCGCCTGGTCGGCAGCGATCGCGCCCGCGTGCTGAACGTGCTGGCCTATTTCGTCGACCCCGACGACCTCATCCCCGACCGCATCCCGGGCATCGGCTATCTCGACGATGCGATCATGGTCGAGCTCGTCCTCCAGGAGCTCAAGCACGAGATCGACGCCTATACGAAGTTCTGCGACTTCAGCGCAGAGGGGGAGCGCGACCCCGAAGCGATCGAGAAGAAGCGCGTGGCCCTCCAGTCGCGGATGCGGCGCAACCGTCGGAGCGACCGCGAGAGGCGACGGACGCGGCGGCGCGGCGGCGCCAAGGCGCCCCTCGGCCTCTGGTAGGGCTCAGCCCCGCAGCCGACTGAGGTGGGAGCGCAGCCGTCGCGCCCACTCGTGCATCTGTCGCCGCACGCCGGACGAATCGAGGGCGGAGCCGACTTGACGGGCGAGGCCGTTGCTGGCCGTTGTGCCGCGACGATCGACGATCCGCGCGATCGGCTCGTCCGTGACCGAGTCGCGCACGTCGAGCACGATCGTGAAGATGGGCGAATGCCGTGAGAATCGCGACTCGGCGCCGGCGCTCTCTCCCGTCTGGCGGACCACCAGATCGAGAATGTGCGCTCGCACCGTGAGCGTCCCGGAACCGGGCCCGTCGGCGATCTCGAAGCCGGAACGCGCCCGGAACTCGCGTCCGAACACCTCGTGGAAGTAGCTCCAGAGCCGGGCCTCGTCCGTCCGGGAGAGTTCGACCGATCGGGCGGGCGACGGATGCGGAATGCGCCGCCCGCGCGGATACCGCACTCCCGGGCGATAGCGGAGGATTCCCGGCTCGAAATGGACGCGCTGGTAGGCGTCGATGCGGGCTTCGGGCTTGGCGAAGGCGGCGTACACGCCGTAGAGGTCGACGCGACCGAGACCGTCCGGCGTCACCTCGGCCGGGCGCGGTAGCCCCGCTTCCGTTGCGCAGCCGGACAGGAGACCGAACAGACCGAAGAGCGCGACGATTCGAAGCAGCCGCATACGCCCTCCTTTCGGCTCGGAGACTAGCCGCCCGTGCTCTCCGCGCCCGTCGCCTTCTGCTCGCGATCGATGTGCACGATCCAGCCCTCGGCAGCCTGGCGAACCTTCTTGTGCTTCGCAGCCCGCGCGAAGATCGACTTCGCCCGCTCGATCTTGGCATCGTTGTAGTAACTGATCCCCAGTAGCAGCTGGGCGTTGCCAGGCTCAGAGAGGCCGCCGCGGTCGATTCCGCGCTCCAGCAGCTCTGCCGCCTTCGACCAGTTCTCGCGCTGCATGTACACCTGACCCAGCCGGACCAGGAGCTTCCCGTCGTCGGAGATCTCCGCCGCCCGCGAGAGCGGCCCGAGCGACTTCTCGTACTCGCGGGCGGCGATCCAGGCGCTCGAGAGCAGCTCGAGGCTGTCGACATCGGGCTCGATCATCCCCTCATCGAGACCCTTCTGCAGCACACGCGCCGCGGGGTACGGCAGCTCGTGATAGAGGTAGGAGCGGGCCAGCCGCTCGAGCTCGTCCTCGTCGTCGAGCAGGCCTTGCTCGTAGGCGAGCTGCTGGACGGCAAGCGCGTGCTTGTAGTTCTCGCGGGCGCCCCAGAGCAGCGAGAGCTGCACCCAGTACTGCTTCTTCGGATAGCGCAGGACGAGTTCTTCGAAGACCGGGATCGCCTCGTCGAACATCTCC
>JAHEJV010000077.1 GCA_024638705.1 Deltaproteobacteria bacterium
AGATCGCCCGCGATCCGGAAGAGGTGTTCAAGTACACGGCCCGCGGGAATCTCGTCGCCGTCGTGACGAACGGCAGTGCGGTCCTCGGGCTCGGCAACATCGGCGCGCTCGCCGGCAAGCCGGTGATGGAGGGGAAGGCCGTCCTCTTCAAGCGCTTCGCCGACATCGACGTCTTCGACATCGAGATCGACACCCAGGACCCGGACGAGATCGTCCGCACCGTCGAGTTGATCGCGCCCACCTTCGGGGGCATCAACCTCGAGGACATCCGTGCGCCCGAGTGCTTCGACATCGAGGCCCGGCTCATCGAGAGCCTCGACATCCCCGTCTTCCACGACGACCAGCACGGCACCGCGATCATCTCGGGGGCCGCGCTGCTCAATGCCGCCCGGCTCACCGATCGGTCGCTCGACGAGATGACGATCGTCGTGAACGGCGCCGGCGCCGCGGGCATCGCCTGCGCACGCCTCTACCGCGACCTCGGCGTCCCGGCGAAGAACATCACCCTCTGCGACAGCCGCGGCGTCGTCTACGAGGGGCGCGGTGAGGGGATGAACCCCTACAAGGAAGAATGGGCGTGGCCGAGCGAGCACCGCTCACTCGCCGACGCGCTGCACGGCATCGACGTCTTCGTCGGCCTCTCGCAGGCCGGAGTCGTCGACGAGGACATGGTCCGCAGCATGGCCGACCAGCCGATCATCTTCGCGATGGCGAACCCCGACCCGGAGATCTCGCCCGCGGCCGTCCGGCGCGTGCGCTCCGACGCGATCATGGCGACGGGCCGCTCGGACTATCCGAACCAGGTCAACAACGTGCTCGGCTTCCCCTTCATCTTCCGCGGCGCCCTCGACGTGCGCGCGCGCAAGATCAACGAGGAGATGAAGCTCGCCGCCGTGCACGCCCTCGCCGAGCTCGCGTTGCGCGGCGAGGCCGTACCGACGGTGGTGCGCGACGCCTACCCCAACGACGTCTTCGACTTCGGCCCCGAATACATCATTCCGAAGCCCTTCGACCCTCGGATCCTGATGTACGTTCCGGTCGCCGTCGCACAGGCCGCCATCGACAGCGGTGTCGCCAGGCTCAAACCGGACATCGCCGACTACCGACGTCGGCTCGAAGCCACGGTCGCCAACCTCTAAAGGGCTCGCGGCCCCGAAGGTGTGACGAGGGATGGACGCAGCACTCCCCCGATATCGACTCGACAACCCGCTCGCGCCCGAGACGCCGATCGAATCGGCGTCGGAAGCGCAAGCCACCACGATCTACGACCAGGCGATCGAGCTCGGCCGCGAGCTGCTCGAGCGTCCGAAGCGCGGCGGCGGTCCCGACCGCGTCCGGGTGCAGCACGCGAAGCAGCGAATGACGGTCTTCGAGCGCATCCGCGTGCTGACCGCCCGCGAGCCGAACCTCACCTACCAGAACTGGGGCCCCAGCCTCGACGGCGCCTCGATCGTCACCGGCATCCTCAACGTCGGCGGCCGCGACGTCGCCGTCTACGGCCACGACTTCACCCTGCGCGCCGGCTCGATGGACGCCACCAACGGCGCGAAGCTCGCGCGCCTGATCTACATGGCGGCGGAGCGCGGCATCCCGCTGATCGGCATGAACGACTCGGCCGGCGCCTTCGTGCCCGCCGGCGTCGGCGGCCTCGACGGCTACAGCGAGGCGTTCACCGCGCTGCGTCGCATCAGCGGACTGGTGCCGAGCATCAGCCTGATGTTCGGCTACAACGCCGGCGGCGGCGCCTATCTCCCGCGCCAGGGCTCGTTCGTGATCCAGGCCGGCGAGACCTTCATCGGCCTGACCGGGCCCGGTGTCGTGAAGAGCGTGCTCGGCGAGGACATCTCGGCCGAAGACCTCGGCGGCCCCGGGGTGCACGGCATGAGCGGCGTCGCCGACCTCACCACCGACGACGAGCTCGGCGCGCTGCGCACCGCCACGCGCCTGCTCTCCTACCTGCCGGACGACAACCAGTCCTTCGCGCCCTTTTCCGAGACGAGCGATCCGATCGAGCGCTTCACCGTCGAGGAGGACATCCTCTTCCGGCGGACGTTCAACCAGCCCGCGGGCATGAACTCGCCGCTCGACATCACGCTCTTCCTCCAGCAGATCTGCGACCACGGCGAATACTTCGAGCTGCAGCCGGCACGCGCGCGCAACCTGGTGACGGCCTTCGGGCGCATCGGCGGCCACGTCGTCGGCTTCGTCGCCAACAACTCGGCCGTCGCGTCGGGTCAGATCGACATCGGCGCGGCGCGCAAGGGCACGCGCTTCATCCGCTTCTGCAACCTCTACAACATCCCGCTGATCTTCCTCGAGGACACCACGGGCTTCCTGCCCGGCCGCGAGCAGGAAGCCGGCGGCATCATCCTCGAGGGACGACGCCTGCTCGACTCGATCATCGACGTGCGCGTGCCGTCGATGACGCTGATCATCCGCAACGCCTTCGGCGGCGCCTACGCGGCCTACAACTCCTACTTCGTCGGAGCGGACATGGTCTTCACGATGCCGATGGCGCGCATCGCGGTGATGGGTCCGGCCGGCAAGGACTTCGTCTACAAGGACGAGATCCGCGCGCTCGACGCGGCGTACAAGAAGGCCGTCGCCGGCGGGACGTCGGACGAGGAGGCCGCGAAGCAGCGCGACGCCGGCCTCGCCGCCCTCACCGCTCGCTACGAAGACGAGCTGATGAATCCGAAGGAGGCGCTCTCGCTCGGCTCGGTGTCGCGCGTGGTGATGCCCGGGACGAGTCGGCGCGTGCTGGCGGAGAACCTCAACTTCCTGATGCGCACGTACACACCGTCCGCGATGTCAGGGCCTCAGCGGGAGTTCGAGTAGTTGCTCGACGAGAACCAGGAACTGCGCAGCTACGCCGACGCCGATTCCGACTGGGTCCGATCCTTCGACCTGTCGGCGATCAAGTGTCTGGTGGTGTGCCGCGGCCCCGTGCGGCTCGAGGCGTTCGAGATCTTCGACGCGATCGGCGTCCGCGAGTACGGGATGCTGCTCTCCGAGAAGGACTCGGTCATCTATCCGCGCTGCCTCGCCCCGGAGCTGCGCGACTTCCGCTTCCCCCAGAACGTCCACCGCGTGCCCGACTACATGGGCGTCGGTCAGGAGGAGAAGCAGCAGCGCATCCGCGAGATCGTCGAGATCGCGAAGAGCCACGGCTACACGCACATCTTCGCCGGCTACGGCTTCATGGCCGAGGACGCCGAGTTCATCGAGGCGATCGAGAAGTCGGGCGTCGCGTTCATGGGGCCCTCGTCGTCGGTGGTGCGCCAGGCGGGCGCGAAGGACGAGGCGAAGAAGCTCGCGCGCTCGCTCGGCAACTCGGTCATCCCCGGCGTCGACAACGTGTCGGCGCGGGCGCTCCTGCACAAGGCGGGGGATCGCGCGGCGCTCGAGGCGCTCGCGAAGGAGCACGATCTCGCGTTCACCTGGAGCGACGAAGAGCCGCTCGACGAGAACGCCGAGAACCTGCTCCAGGCGGGTTACGCGAAGCACACCGAGCTGGTGACGATCGCGGAGCTCCAGGAACAAGCCGCTCTCGAGTGCAAGGAGATCTGGTCGCAGTACCCGGACAACCGCATCCGCTTCAAGCACATCGGCGGCGGCGGCGGCAAGGGGCAGCGCGTCGTCAGCGAGCCCGACCAGGTGCCGGCCGCGGTGATGGACGTCCTCGCCGAAGTGAAGGTGCTGCCGCCCGGCTCGAACCGGAATTTCCTGATCGAGCTCAACCTCGAGAAGACGCGCCACAACGAGATCCAGCTGATCGGCAACGGCACCTGGTGCGTGTCGCTCGGCGGTCGCGACTGCTCGGTGCAGATGCACGAGCAGAAGCTCGTCGAGGTGTCACTCACCCAGGAGCTGCTCGACGCCGAGATCGCGCTCACCAGCGGGAAGACGGCGGAGATCCTCACCGGCGACAAGGGCACGCTCGAGCGCATGGAGAACGAGGGCGCGGTCTTTGGCGAGGCGACGGGGCTCGACAGCGTGTCGACCTTCGAGTGCATCGTCGAGGGCTTCAACCACTTCTTCATGGAGATGAACACCCGGATCCAGGTTGAGCACGGCGTCACCGAGCTGGCCTACCGGTTGAAGTTCACCAACCCGGGCGTCCCGGACGACTTCTTCTACGTCGACTACCTGATCGAGGCGATGGCGTTGCTCGCGCTGCACGGCCACCGGCTGCCGAAGCCCGAGCGCGTCGTGCGGCACGTCTCCGGCGTCGAGGTGCGCATCAACGCGACGAACCAGGCGCTCCAGCCCCACGCGGGCGGACTGATACGCGGCTGGTCCGAGCCGATCGAGGGCGAGATCCGCTTCGACCAGGGCATCGGGCTGCGCAATCCCGACACAGGGTCGTTCGTCTACTACTCGCTCGCCGGCGCCTACGACTCGAACGTGGCGCTGCTGCTCACCGCCGGCGACCACCGGCGCGACAACTACGAGCGGATGGCGGAGATCCTGCGGTGCATGGAGCTGCGCGGCGACGACCTCCAGACCAATACGCCGGTGCACTACGGCCTGATCAACTGGTTCCTCGGCAAGGGTCCGATGGCCGAGCCGGACACGCGCTTCATGTCGTCCTACCTGGCGGCGGTCGGCGCTCTCGAGGAGATGGCCAGCGGCATCGACCTCGAGCTGGCATTCCGCGAGGCCGCGAAGAGCGAGAGCGACGCCGACGCGATCCGCGTGCTCGCGAGCAAGCAGACGCTGCTGGTGCGACCGATCCAGAGGCTGCTCGCCAACGCGCACGTGCTCGGCGGTTTCCTCGGGCGCTTCGACGGTGAGCTGTGGACCGCGCGCGACGGCGAGCCCGTCTTCCTCGACAACCCGGTGCGCTTCCTCGCCGAGCTCTATCACTACCTCCACATGGAGGAGAACCCGGGCACGCCGCCGTCGGATAAGATCTGGGGCGACGATCACGAGATCCTCGCGAGCGCGCAGCGCTTCTACGAAGACGTCGCCGCGCGCACGGGCGTCTCCGATCGTGCCGGTCTCGAGAAGCTCTTCGCAGGCGAGCGCGACGACCGTCTCGCCGACGGCGACGACGCGCTCTGGCAGGCCTGCGTCGCGGCGCACCGCGGTCACCACGCCGGCCTCGACCTGCTGCTCCTGATCCCGCGCATCGGTCTCCGCACGGGCTTCGCGGAGATCACCGTCGACGACGGGCTCGACGTCGTCTTCCCGGAGAAGTTCCTCGACTCCGAGCGCGCCGCGGAATACGCGAAGAAGCTCGCGCCGCCGCCGCCGGCGAGCGCCGACGAGATCGTCACGCCGATGGGCGGCGCGTTCTACGCGCGCGAAGCGCCGCACCTTCCGCTGATGATCGACGTGGGGGATCACTTCGAAGCGGGCCAGCCGCTGTTCATCATCGAGGTGATGAAGATGTTCAACAAGGTGCTCGCGCCCTTCGCCGGGACCGTGACCGAGAATCCGATGGAAGGGAAGGACGGCACCGTCGTCGCGAAGGGGCAGACGATCCTGAAGATCGAGCCCGACGAGCGCATCGAGCCGGAGAGCGACGCCGACCGCGCCGCGCGCATTCGCGAAGCCACGCTCACCCTCCTCGGTTAGGCGCTCCCGGTCGATGCCCCGACCGATCCTCTTCGACACCGACATCGGCAGCGACTGCGACGATGCGGTCGCGCTCGCGCTGATCCTCCAGGCGCCCGAGGCGCTCGATCTCGTCGCGGTGACGACCGTCTCGGCGAAGCCCGCGGTGCGCGCCGAGATCGCCGCGTCGCTGCTCGGCCTGGTCGGAAGGCGCGAAGTCGACGTCTGCGTCGGCTGTGCAGCCGGGCTCGCGAAGCCCGCCGATGCCTACAACTGGTTCGGTCACGAGCCGGACTGCATCGCCGACGCCGAGCTCGCGCCGATCTCCGACGAGCCCGCGCCCGAGCGCATCGTGCGCGCCGTGAACGAGACGCCCGGTCTCGAGATCGTGATGGTCGGCCCGATGACGAACCTGGCGCGGGCGCTCGAACTCGACCCGACGCTGCCCGAGCGCACCGGCGGAGTGACGATCATGGGCGGCCACCTCCGCGAGGCGCGCCTCGGCGCCTTCGTCTGCCCCTTCGGCATCGACTACAACCTCTGCTCCGACCCGGAGGCGTCGGTCGCCGTGCTGAACGCGGGCTTCACCACCACGCTCGTCACGGCTGACGTCACGCTAAAGACCTGGCTCACCCGCGAAGACCTCGCCGCCTTCGACGCGGGCACCCCGCTGTCCCGTGAGCTCGCCCGCCAGATCCGCTTCTGGGAACCGGTGCAGCGGAAGATCTTCACCGGGATGGGCGGCGACCTCGACGCGGACAACGTGTCCTTCCTGCACGACCCGCTCACGGTGCAGGCGCTGATCGACCCGAGCGCGCTGCACTGCGAGGATCTCGCGATCCGTACCGCAATCGAGGAGGGCGTGTTGCGCACGCGGGAAGCCGCGGCGGGCGAGGGGCACGCGATGCGCGCGGCGACGGAGGTCGATGCGCCGGCGGTGCGGCGCGCGATCGTCGCGCGCCTGCTCGCCCCGTGAGCGAACCCGGGCCGCGCCGGATCCGGCATCTGCTGTCGCTCGCCGTCGTCCAGCTCGCCGTGAGCGGCGCGGCGATCGCGCTGATCGCCGGCCACTCGGAGCGCGCTCCGACGCTCGTGACGCTCCATCTCGGAATCGTCGCCGCGCTCGTGTCGTTCGCCGTGTGGCTCCAAGCGGCCTTCCTCCAGCTCGCACCCGACGCACGCGTGCTGCGCGCGCTCTTCGCGTGTCTTCCGGGAGCGCTCTTCCTCGCCCTCTTCGTCGTGTACGTGATGGACGTCGTGGCCCTCCAGCACTGGGGCCACATGGTGAGCTTCCCGCTCGTGCGCCAGTTCCTCGGCAACCTCGGAAACGTCGTGGCGCAGGTGCCGGTGCGCAGCGCGGTGTGCTTCGGATTCGTGGCGCTCGCGATCGCATTCTTCCGGTGGAACGCCGCAGGGCTGCGCGGTGAGCTGACCGCGCTCTTCGCGCGCCGCACCGCACTCAAGCTCAGCGTCGGCATCGCGTGCGTCACCGTGCTCTTCGCGTGGAGCGCGGGGCGTCTGTTGCGCGCGCCGTCGCTGTGGAGCCAGGAGCCGCTCTTCGCGCTGCTCGATCTGCGACTGCCGCAATCAAGCCTCCCGCCGGCGGACGCCCCACCCGAAGGCTTCGCAGACTATCCGCGCACGACGCTCGCGAGACGCCCGCACGTCGTGCTGATCGTCGCCGACGCACTGCGCGCCGCGAGCATGGGCGTCTACGGCTACGAGCGTCCGACCACGCCGCACCTGCGCGAGCTCGTCGACGCCGGTCGGCTCGCCCGCGTCGACCTCGGCCTCGCGAGCTGCTCGCAATCGGAGTGCGGTGTGCTCAGCGTGCTCGGGTCGCAGGATGCCGGCAACGAAGCGTCGCGTCGGATCAAGCTGCACGACGCGCTCCACGCCCACGGCTACCGCATCCACTTCCTGCTCTCGGGCGCGCACCTCGCGTGGCAGGGCCTCGCGTCGTTCTTCGGGCCCAACGTCGACGTCGTGCGGGACGACCCGACCAACGACGACGCCAACCTCGTGCGCGCACTGCGCGAGGTTCCCGCTGCGAGCGCGGACCAACCGGCCTTCTTCTACCTCCACCTGATGTCGTCGCATTGGTTCGGCGTGCAGCAGCGCGATCATCAGCGCTACCAGCCGACGGCAAAGCGCTTCGACTGGCTCTACGACGTGCAGCGCGTGTTCGCGAGCGAGAACGAGGCGGTGGGTCTCCGGCAGCACGTCGTCAACCGCTACGACAACTCGGTGATCCAGGCCGACGCGATCATCGCGCGCCTGCTCGGGGTGCTCGAAGCGAAGGGCTACCTCGACGACGCGATCGTCGTGATCACCTCCGACCACGGCGAAGCGCTCGGCGAACGCGGTGAGCACCACTACGGCCACGGGATCGATCTCTACCAGGAGTTGATCCGGATCCCCATCCTGTTCGGCGAGTTCGGCGCGGGGAAAAGTGCGGCGCACGGCGGGGCGCCGGCGAAAGCGGATTCTGGAAGCAGGGACCTCGGAGCCGCCGACTACGCCGTCCAGGCCGACATCGCGCCCACCGTGCTCGATCGGATCGGCGCGCCGATCCCGACGTCCTGGGACGGCATCAGCCTGGTACGCGGCGAACGCGAGCGGAGCTTTCACGCGGCGGCCGTTCCCGGCGCGCGCTCCCGTTCGGGTCGCGACGAGCGCGTCGAGGCCTTGATCGAGCGATCGGAGGACGGTTCCCTCCACAAATTGTTGCGCTTCCTCGAACGCGATGGCGGTGAATTCGCGGTGGTGAGGCGGGAACTCTACGAGCTGCGGAGCGACCCGGGAGAACGCCGCGACCTCGCCGATTCCGCGCCGTCCCGCCTGGCCGCGCTCGAGGCGCAGCTCGACGCCCATTTCGCGAGCGCTCTTGCATCCGAGTAGACGCAACGCGAGACGGGCAGCGCCGTATACTGCGCACCACTCATGAGCCGGATCTGCGCCCGCCGACCCCGCTTCGCGAGCCTCACACGAAAGCGTGTCGCTTGGATCGTCGCGTGTTGGGCGCTCTGGCTCCCGGTGTCGTTCGCCGCACAGGAGGCCGAGGCGCCGGTTGCCGAAACCGCGCGCGACGTCTTGCCGGATCTGCTCGCCCTCCAGGAAGGAACGCTTCCCGAAGGCGTCCCGGTCACCAGCCTGTTCGCGGTGCGTCTCGATGTTCTCGCAGAAGTGCAACAGCGGGGGACGGCGCTGCAAACCGAGCTGGCGACGATCGACGCACAGATCGCCGCGCGGCGCGCGCGCGAGCCCATCCCTGTCGAAGGCGAGGCCGCGCCGCTCGCAGACGCGCCCGACCCGGCGCTCGCCGCGCTGGAGCTGCGCCGCGAGGTTGCCCATGCGCGCGTCACCTATCTGAAGGGGCTCGCCGAGCGCCTCGGAGCGATGTCGGAGGCGGCGCGCCGGATCCTTCCCGGCATTGCCGAGCCGCGCGCGGCCTTGCGCCAACGCGCGGCGGCGACATCGGCCGTGGCCGACGCCCTGGAGGAGCTCACGGGCCGGGTCGAAGGGCTCGCGCTGCGGCTGTCCTCCGGTGCCCTCGTCGGCTTCCGTGCGGAGGCGCGCGAGCAGGCGAAGACGCTGGGCAATCTCGCCGAAGCCCTGACGGTGCGCAGCGAGCGCCTGCGCGCCGTCGCCGAGGACGAGCGGCAACTCGCCGCGCGATTCGAATCCGAGGGACGAGAGCTCCGCCGCACCTTCTTCGTGACGTTGCTCTCCCCGGAGCGCGAAGCGCAGATGGACGCGCTCTTCCTCCCCCATCTCGCCGAGCAACGGCGCCTGCAGCGCCGCGTCGACCGCGACGTCGCCGGCATCGATCGGGTCGAGCTCGAATCCCTCGCTGTCGCGATCGTTGGAGCGCTCCCGCAACCGGGCCAGGTCGGCACCGTCGCGCTCGCGACGCGGATCGCCGAGTCGCTCGGCGAGTTCGTCGCCCGCGCCGACGCCGCGATCGAGGCGAGCCGCAACGCTCGCGAAGGCTGGCGGCTCGCTTTCGAGAACGAAGTCGTCACGGTGCTCTCGGGCCAGATCTCGGCGACGACGCGCCGCGAGGCGTACGCGTTCTCGCAGTCGCTCCTGCCCGACCTCGAGGCGGAAGTGGCGCTGGCCTGGGAGCGCGTCGCGGATTCGCTGCAGGATTTCTGGCCCCGCTCCGAGAACGGCGTTGGATGGGTGATGCGCCTCGCCGCGATCCTGGTGCTGATCGGCGCGTGGTGGACGCTGCGTCACTACACCGCGGTGATCGTCACGACCGCCGTGCGCGCCCTCGCGCGCGTGGCGCGCGGCCGCTTCGGTCTCCGCGTCGGCACGCTCGTGCGCTTGTCGGGGTTGCTCCAGTCGGTGTTGCCGGCGTTGGTGGCGTTCCCGGCGTTGTGGGGGGTGGCCTGGATCCTCGGCGGGACGACGCTCGCCGCGCAGCTGCTGCGCACCGTCGGGCTGCCCTTCCTCTGGTATGCGCTCGGCCTCCAGCTGCTGATCGGATTGACCACGCGCATCACCTGGGGTCGCCCGGCACTGATCGAAGTGACGCCGGCGAAGCTGCCGCGTCTGCGCCTCACCTATGCACGGTTGGGACTGATCGTCGCCGGCGCGGCCGCGCTCGACGGGCTTGCGCGCAGCATCATCGGCGAGGGCGTCGTCGTCCTGTTGATCGACGCCCTGGCGATCACGTGGGTGGCCGTGTGGGCGGCGTGGGAAGCCGTCGAGTGGCGCGCGTCGCTGGCCGAGTGGTGGCAGGGAATGCTTCCGGAAGAGCCGGCCTCCGTCGAGCGTCGCTGCGCCGACTGGATGGCGCGGTCGCGTCTCGGCTTCGTGCTCTCCCCGTTCGTCGTGGCGCGCGGGTTCCTGCGTTGGTTGGTCGGTTTCGTCGGCGCGCGCACCAACATCTCCGCGCTGCTCGCCGCGCGTCGCGTGCGCAGGGCGGCGGAGGCCGACGCCACACCGCCGACGGGCGAGGGTGTGCCCGAGGACTATCTGCGCGAGTTCCCGCTGCGCCCGATCCTCGGCGGCGACGACGCGCTGCTCCTGCCGCGCGACGAGACGGTGAAGGAGATTCTCGCGCAGATCGAGCACTGGCGGGAGGCGAAGAGCCAGGGATCGATCGCGCTCGTCGGTGAGAAGGGCTCGGGGAAGACGACGCTCGCTGCGCTGGTCGCGCGGGGCGTCGCGGAGCCCGAAGTGGTCCAGCACACCTTGCAGGGAAAGCCCGCCGATGGCGAGGCGCTCTTCCGCGATCTTTCCCAGAGCCTGCCAGCGAACGGCGCGTCCAACCTCGAGGAGTGGATCGAAGGGCTCAACGTCGGTCCCGAACGCGTCGTGCTGATCGACGAAGCCCACAACGTCTTCCTGCGCACGGTGGGCGGCTACCGCGCCTACGACGCACTCATCGATGTCGTGAACGCGACGTCGAGCCGGATCTTCTGGATCATCCTCTTCAACAGCTTCACCTGGCGCTTCCTGAACGAGAGCCGTTCGCGGCTGCACTTCTTCCGCAAGCTGATCGAGGTGCCGAGCTGGAGCTCCGACGAGCTGCGCGACCTTATCCGCCGGCGCAACAAACAGACGGGCTTCGACGTCGAGTTCGACGAGATGCTGCTCACCGGTGAACGCGGCAGCGAAGGGCTCGAGCTGGTGGAGGGCGCCGACGGCTACTTCCGTCTGCTCAGGGAGACGAGCGGCGGCAACCCGCGCATCGCGACGCGGCTGTGGCTCTCGTCGCTCACCGTCGTCGGCGAGAAGAAGCTGCGTGTCTCGGCATTCCGCGAGCCGTCGAGCACCGCGCTCGGCAAGATGAGCGACGAGCTGCTCTTCGCCCTCGCCGCGATCGCCCAACACGAGAATCTCTCGACCGACGAGCTGCGCCGCGTGCTCAACGTCTCCGAGGGAATCGCGCGCTTCGCGATGCGGTACCTCGTCGAGGCGGAGCTGATCGTCGGCAAGGAAGAAAGCCCCGATCGCTTCACGCTCGCGGCCGGTCTCTATCGCCAGACGCTGCGCGCGCTCAGACAGAAGCACCTGCTCTTCGAGTAGGGGGATTCCCGGAGGATGCGATGAACGAAACCGAAGTAGCGGCGGAAGCCGCGACGCCCGAGGCTCCCGCCGCCCTGGAAGGCGGACCGGCCCAGGAGACGATCGACGTGCTCGGCGTTGCGTCCGCAAACGCCGGCCAGGACGAGGCGCTCGCCTTCTTCCACCCCGACGCGTTGCCGCTGGCCTTCGTGCTGCTCGTCGGCGCCGCCATCTTGGTGCGCCTGCTGCACCGCATCGCCGGCGGTCTGGCCGACCGCTTCACGGTGCACCGGCTCGCGATCAAGCAGGGTGTGACCCTCGCCGGCTTCGCGATCTACGCGGTGGGGGGCCTGGCCGCGGTGGGCAGCGTCTTCGAGCTGTCGGCGCAGGCACTGTTCGCCCTGTCCGGAACGCTCGCCGTGGCCGCGGGCTTCCTGCTCAAGGACGTCGCCGAGTCGATCGTCGCCGGGCTCTCGATCCTGATCAGCCGGCCGTTCTCCGTCGGCGATCGCATCTCCTTCGGCGGCTACTACGGCGAGGTGAAGGACATCGGCCTGCGCACCGTGCGTCTCGTGACCCTCGACGACAACCTGGTGACGATCCCGTCGAGCAAGTTCCTCTCCGACTCGGTGGCGAGCGCCAACGCTGGCGAGCTCGACTGCATGGTGGTGATGCCGTTCCACATCGCCGCCGACGCCGATTTCGATCGCGCGCGCGAGATCGTCCGCGACGCCGTGATGAGCTCGCGCTTCTGCTACCTGGGCAAGCCGATCACGGTGCTCCTCGCGACGAAGCTGGTCGACGAGATCGGCGTCGTCCTCGAGATCGTCGCGAAGGCCTACGTCTTCGACGCGCGCCACGAGAAGAGCTTCGCGAGTGACGTCACCGATCGCGTGTTGCGCGCGTGGCGCGATGCCGGAATCGCGCTGCCGATGCCCGCGCGGGCGGCGTGACATGGGCGATCCGATCCCGTTCACCGGCAGCCCGCTCGACCGCGAGGGCCTGCGTCGCCGCGAGCGCGCCTGGCTCGACGCGCGTCGCGACGACGCGGCGAGCCGTTTCCTCCCCGTCTGGCAGACGAAGCCGCTGATCAAGCACGAGCCGCGCGAGCTGGCGTGGGCGAAGCGCGAGTTCTTCGAGGATCTCGAGGTGCCCGAGCCGGTGCTGCTCGGCACCAAGGACGACGTCGCACACTACGCGGTCGACGTCTCGGCAGCGGAAAAGCCCGAGGAGAGCTTCGGGATCGCCGACGTGGCGTCGTTCGAGGATCTGCGTGCGGCCGTCGCGACGCTGCCCGTCGCCGACGCCGCGATCGCCGCGCAGGCGCGGTCGATGGTCGACTGGCACGCGCGCCACATGCACTGCGCCGTGTGTGGCGGCGGCACGCGCGCCGTCCAGGGCGGGACGAACCGCATCTGCTTCGAGTGCCAGGCCGAGCACTTTCCGCGCACCGACCCGGTGGCGATCGCCGCGATCGTGAGGGGCGACCGCTGCCTGCTCGGGCGCGGCCCGGGCTGGCCCGCGGGCATGTTCTCGGCGCTCGCGGGCTTCGTGGAAGCGGGCGAGAACGTCGAGGAGGCAGTGCGACGCGAGGTGATGGAGGAGGCGGGCGTGCGCGTCGGGCGCGTCAGCTACGTGACGTCGCAGCCGTGGCCCTTCCCGAGCTCGCTGATGATCGGCTGCATCGGCCACGCCGAGACGGAAGAGCTCACCGTCGATCTCGTCGAGCTGCAGGAGGCGCGCTGGTTCACGCGCGACGCCCTGCGCGCCGCGCTCGAGGGACGTCGCAGCGACCTCACGGTTCCGCCGCGCTTCGCGATCGCGCACCACCTGATCCGCGCGTGGGTGGAGGAAGACGCGGGATGAGACCGAACCCGCACGGGAACGTCGCCGGGCGCGAAGAGGAGCTGCGCTCGCTCGCCGACGCCGTGCGGCGTCTCGTCCGCGTGACGACGAACAACACCGGCGACGCCGCCTGGACCGCCGACGCCGCGGCGCGCGTGCACGCCCTCGCCGACGCGCTCGAGCCGTCGCTCCCCGACACGCCACCGCCGCGCTATTCCTGGCAGAGCGCCCCGGAGCACCCCGACGATCTCTTCCCCTACGACGTGATGCTCGGGCCCTACAACCCGCTCGCGCTGCCGATCGCGATGGAGTGGGAGCCGCCGAAGGCGATCGGGACGGCGGTGTTCGACACGCCCTACGAAGGACCGCCGGGCCATCTCCACGGCGCGATCCTCGCGGCGGCGTTCGATCAGGTGATCAACGTCGCGAACATCCTGACCGGGAACGCGGGCCCGACGGCCACGCTATCGCTCGAGTACGTGAAGCCGACGCCGCTCGGTGTTCCGATCGTCTTCGAGGGCTGGGTGGAGGCGGTCGACGGCCGCAAGGTGACGAGCCGGGCGCGCGCGATGGTGGACGGCGCGGTGACGGTGCGGGCGGAGGGGTTGTTCATCGCCATGGATCACGCGCGAGTGAAGGACTTGTCCGGGAGTTCGCGTTAGGCGGAGGCGGGGTTTCGTCTCGCGGTTTTGCGCGACATCGAGAGCCCACGAGGTTTCCGGATGTTCCTCCGGCCGATGGCTCGCCCACGGCCTGCCTTGGCTCGGCGGTTCGTCATCCAGTCACATCGAGGGCTGATTTCGTAGGTCACGCGATAGGCGGCTTGTGCGGCGATCCGCACTCGGGGCGGGCTGGTGCGCGGAGGTATGGGCGAGCGATGCGATGTCATCCGTCGACGAAACGCGGCTTGCTCTAAGCCTCGGTTCCGGCTTCTGCTTCCGCCGCTTCCCTCCGCTTCGAGCCGTCGAAGAGCCACGCGACGCCGACGCCTAGCAGGTAGAGGAAGATCATCGGGACGCCGAGGAAGATCTGGCTGATCCAGTCGGGCGGGGTGAGGAGGGCGGCGAGGATGAAGACGCCGAGCACGGCGTAGGGGGTGCCGCGCCAGAGGGTGCGGGCGTCTACGATGCCGGTGATGGCGAGGAAGAAGACGAACACCGGCATCTCGAAGGCGATGCCGAAGGCGAGGAAGAGCCGTGTGGTGAGGGCGAAGACCTCGCGCATCGTCCAGGCGGACTGCACGAACTCGTTGTCGAAGCCGGTGAAGAACCCGAACATCAGCGGGAACACCTGCGTGTATCCGAAGATGGCGCCGCCGGCGAAGAGGAAGGTGGAGACGAAGACGAAGGGTCCGATCGCGTTCTTCTCGTTCGGGTAGAGGCCGGGCGCGACGAAGGACCAGATCTGCCAGAAGATCACCGGCAGGGCGAACACGAAGCCGGCGAGCAGGGCGCATTTCAGGTAGGTGAAGAAGATCTCGGTGGGGGCGATCGCCTGGAGCGTCTGCTCGCCGCCGAGGGCGTCGACGGCGGGGGCGAGCAGCAGCGCGAAGATCTGCTCGCTGAAGTTCCAGGCCGCGGCCGCGCCGATCACCCACGCGACGAGGATCCGGATGATCCGCGTGCGGAGCTCGGCGAGGTGGACGGTCAGCGGGAGCCGGGTCTCATCCATCGCTGCGCGGCTCGGGCGCGTTCGTGTCTGGCTTCGCTTCGGCCTTCACGTCGCCTTCCGCACCGGACTCGCCGGTGGACGCGGAGTCCGCGGGCTCGGCACTCGCGGCGGCCGTGCCAGGGACGGCGGGCTTCGTTGCCTCGGGCGGCTTCT
>JAHEJV010000393.1 GCA_024638705.1 Deltaproteobacteria bacterium
CGCGGTTTCCTGCTCGGCGGGACGTCGGGACGCACGACGCTCGCGGGCGAAGGGCTCCAGCACCAGGACGGCCACAGCCACCTGATGGCTTCGACGATCCCCAACTGCGTCTCCTACGACCCGGCCTACGCCTACGAGCTCGCCGTCATCATCCAGGACGGCCTGCGGCGCATGCTCGAGGAGAAGGAAGACGTCTTCTACTACATCACGGTGTTGAACGAGAACTATCACCACCCCGCGCTGCCCGAGAACGCGCGCGAGGGCATCATCCGCGGCATGTACCGCCTCGAGGAAGGCGGCGGCAAGGAGAAGGAGCGCGTCCAGCTGCTCGGCAGCGGCGCGATCCTCAACGAGGTGCGCGCCGCCGCCGAGCTGCTGCGCAACGACTGGGGCATCGAATCGGATGTGTGGAGCGTCACCAGCTTCACCGAGCTGCGACGCGAAGGCCTCGAGACCGAGCGCTGGAACCTGCTGCACCCCGAGGAGACGCCGCGCGAATCCTACGTGGCGAAGCAGCTCGGCGGTGCGCACGGTCCGGTCGTCGCCGCGACCGACTACGTGAAGGCCCACGCCGATCGCATCCGCTCCTTCGTGCCCGGGCGTTATGTCGTGCTCGGCACCGACGGCTACGGTCGCTCGGACACCCGCGAACAACTGCGTCTCTTCTTCGAGGTCAACCGCTACTACGTCGTCGTCGCCGCACTGCGCGCGCTGATGGACGACGGCGCGGTCGAGCCCGCGACCGTCTCCCAGGCGATCGAGAAGTACGCCATCGACCCGGCGAAGCCGGCGCCGCTCTGGTCCTGACGATGGGAGCGAAGCGCGAAGTCCGGCTGCCCGACATCGGCGATTTCGAGGACGTCGACGTCGCCGAGGTGCTCGTCTCGACAGGCGACGCCGTCGAGAAGGAGCAGTCGCTGATCGTGCTCGAGAGCGACAAGGCGAGCATGGAGATCCCGGCGCCCTTCGCGGGCGTGATCGCGGAGATGAAGGTCTCCGTCGGCGATCAGATCAGCGAGAACGCGCTGATCGCGATCTTCGAGGTCGAGGAAGGGGCGGAAGCCGACGCGGAGGATGGGGACGCCGGGAAGGCGGAGGCGAAATCCGAGCCCGAGGCGTCGAAGCCCGAGCGGGAGGCATCGGAGCCCGAGCCCGAAGCCTCGGAGCCCGAGCCGGAAGCGCAGCCCGCGCCCGAGGCCCGACCCGAAGCGAAGGCGGAGGCGCCGCCCGCGCCGAAGCGCGAGCAGACGTCGCAGCCCGCCTCGTCCGACGACGACGAGGACGCCGTCGTCTCGCCGGACATGGTGCCGACGACGCCCTCGGACATCCCGCCCCACGCCAGTCCTTCGGTGCGGCGCCTCGCGCGCGAGCTCGGCGCCGACCTGCGCCTCGTGCCCGGCACCGGCCGCAAGGGACGGATCTCGAAAGATGACGTCCAGGCCTACGTGAAGAGCATGATCGAGAAGGGCACGGCGGCGGGCGTTCCGATCGCCGGCGTCTCCGTGGCGCCGGCGCCGCCGGAGGTCGACTTCTCGAAGTTCGGCCCGACCGAGATCGAGCCGCTCAACCGCATCCGCAAGCTCTCGGCGGCGAACCTGCACCGCAGCTGGGTGACGATCCCGCACGTCACCCAACACGACGAAGCCGACATCACCGAGCTCGACGCCTTCCGCAAGGAGATGAAGCCGGAGGCCGCGGCGCGTGACACGAAGCTCACCTTCCTGCCCTTCGTGATCAAGGCCTGCGCCACCGCGCTGCGCGAGTTTCCCCACTTCAATTCGTCGCTCGACCACACGGGCGAGAACCTGATCGTGAAGCAGTACGTGAACATCGGCGTCGCCGTCGACACGCCGAACGGGCTCGTCGTGCCGGTCGTGCGCGACGCCAGCCGCAAGGGCCTGTTCGATCTCGCAGACGAGCTCTTCGACATCTCCGAGCGCGCGCGCACGCGCAAGCTCAAGCCCGCCGACCTCCAGGGCGGATCGTTCTCGATCTCGAGCCTCGGCGGAATCGGTGGCACCTTCTTCACGCCGATCGTGAACCACCCGGAGGTGGCGATCCTCGGCGTCGGGCGGATGGACTGGCGTCCGGTGCACCGCGACGGCGCGTTCGTGCCGCGCCTCGTGTTGCCGCTGTCGCTCTCCTACGACCATCGCGTGATCGACGGCGCCGACGCCGCGCGCTTCACGACGCGTCTCTCCCAGCTCCTCGCCGATCTGCGCCGGATGATCCTCTGATGGCCGAGGGCGGAGATCTCCACGCCGAGGTGCTCGTGCTCGGCGCCGGGCCCGGTGGCTACACCGCGGCGTTTCGCGCGGCCGACCTCGGCAAGCAGGTCGTGCTGGTCGAGCGCTACGCGACGCTCGGCGGCGTCTGCCTCAACGTGGGCTGCATCCCCTCGAAGGCGCTGCTCCACGTCGCCGAGGTGATGGGCGAAGCCGCCGCACTCGCGGAGCACGGCGTCCGCTTCGGCGAGCCCGAGCTCGATTTCGAGAAGCTGCGCGCGCACAAGGACGCCGTCGTCGCGAAGCTCACCGGCGGTCTCGAAAAGCTCGCGAAGCAGCGCAAGGTGACGGTCGTGACGGGCACGGCAAAGCTCGGCTCGAAGAACCACGCCCTGGTGGAGACCGACGACGGACCGCGCCGCATCACGTTCGATGCCGCGATACTCGCCGCCGGCTCGCGCACCGTCGACCTTCCGAACCTGCCCGACGACCCGCGCATCCTCGATTCGACTTCGGCCCTCGAAGTCGAAGACGGCGTGAAGAGCCTGCTCGTGATCGGGGGCGGCATCATCGGCCTCGAGATGGCCGCCGTCTACGACGCGCTCGGCACCGAAGTGACCGTCGTCGAGCTGCTGCCGAATCTGATGAACGGCGCCGACCCCGACATCGTCCGACCGCTCCAGCGCCGCATCGCGAAGCGTTATGCGGACATCTGGCTCGACACGAAGGTCACCGGCGTCGCGGCCGAGGACGGAGGCCTGCGCGTCTCCTTCGAGGGGAAGAAGGCGCCCGAGGAGAAGGTCTTCGATCGCGTGCTCGTCGCGGTCGGACGCCGCCCGAACGGCGACTCGATCGGCGCCGAGGCCGCCGGGCTCGAGGTCGACGAGCGCGGCTTCGTCCCCGTCGACGATCAGCAGCGCACCAACGTCCCGAACCTCTACGCGATCGGCGATCTCTGCGGCGATCCGATGCTCGCGCACAAGGCGACCCACGAGGGGAAGACCGCCGCCGAGGTGATCGCCGGTGAGCCGGCCGAGTTCTTCGCGCACGTGATCCCGTCGGTCGCCTACACCGATCCGGAGGTCGCCTGGGTGGGCCTCACCGAAGAGGACGCGAAGCGTCAGGAAACGCCCTACGAGAAGGCGTCGTATCCGTGGGCGGCCAGCGGACGCGCCCTCGGGATCGCGCGCAGCGAAGGCACGACGAAGCTCCTCTTCGATCCGGAGACGAAGCGTCTGCTAGGCGCGGGGATCGTCGGCCCGAACGCGGGCGAGCTGATTGCCGAGGCGGCGCTCGCGATCGAGATGGGCGCCGACGTCCACGACCTCGCCCTCACCGTCCATCCCCACCCGACGCTCTCGGAAACCGTCGCCTTCGCGGCGGAGGTCGCGGCCGGGACGGTGACGGACATCCTTCCGCCGAAGCGCTAGTAATTCCCTCTGACACACCCGGGGTTCCAGCCCCACAACCGGGTGGAGGATGCGATCTCGATGTCGGACGACGAGCGATCGCGCGAGGAGCTGCTCGCCGAGATCAAGGCGCTGCGCGGCCGGGTCGTCGAGCTGCAGTTGCCCGGCGAAGACCCCGGAGCGCAGCGCGTCCGCGAGGTCCTCGACCAGGTTCCCGCGATCGTCTGGACGACCGATCTCGACCTGCGCCTCACCTGGTGGCGCGGCGGTGGCATCGAGATCCTCGGTCTCGACGCGGAGGCCCAGCTCGGCGTCACCGTCTACGACTTCTTCGCCACGACCCACCCCGAGCATCCGGCGATCCACGCGCACCGCGCCGCCGTGCAGGGCGAGTCGCGCGACTTCGAAGTGCAGGTGGAAGTCGAGGGTCGCGAGCGC
>JAHEJV010000394.1 GCA_024638705.1 Deltaproteobacteria bacterium
TGTGCGATGCGCTCGAAGGCGAGGCGCGCCTCACCCCGATCGGGCGCATCCTCGCGCGGCGCTTCGTGCTGCGTCTGCTCGAAGTGCGCATCCAGCTGCTCGCCGCGCTCGACGCCGATCCCGCGATCGCCGACGAGGAGATCAAAGCATCCGTCTTCGTCGCAGGCGCGCCGCGCACGGGCACGACGATCCTCCACACGCTGCTCGCCGCCGACCCGGCCCACCGCGTACCGCTCGGCTGGGAGCTGCTGCGTCCGGTGCCGACGCCGCGCACCGAGAGCGCCTCCGACGATCCGCGCATCGCCCTCGCCCACCGCGAGCTGACCGCCGCGCAGACGGTGGTGAGCGGCCTGCGCGCGATCCACTCCTACAGCGCGACCCAGCCAAAGGAATGCCTGTCCGCGATGTCCTTCGCCTTCCAGTCCGAGGAGTTCACCGCGCGCTTCGCCGTGCCGAGCTACGAGGCGTGGCTCGTGGCGTCGGACATGACGCCGGCGTACGCGATGCACCGCCTCGTGCTGCAGGTGCTGCAGCGCGGGCGGCCGACGCGCTGGGTGCTGAAATCGCCGGTACACCTGCATTCCCTGCCGACGCTCTTCGCCACTCATCCCGACGCGCGCGTCGCCGTCACGCACCGCGATCCGGTCGCGCTGCTCGCCTCGCTCACGAGCCTGATCGCCACCCTGCGCTGGGCGCACAGCGACGCGGTCGACACGGACGCGATCGCGCGTGGGCACCTCGAGCGCTATCGCACCACCTTCGAGCGCCTCGTCGACTGGACCGAGGCCGAGACGATTCCGCGCGCGCAGCTGCATCACAGCCGATTCGCGGATTTCCAGGACGACGCGCTGGGTGTCGTGCGCGAGCTCTACGATCGCTTCGGGCTCGCGCTGCGCGACGCGACGGAAGCCGCAATGCGCGCCGCCCTCGAAGCCCACCCGGCCGACCGCCATGGCAGACACGTCGTCGCCCGCGGCCTGCTGGGACGCGATCCGGAAGCGCTGCGAAAGGACTTCGCGCGCTACCGTGCGCGCTTCGAGGTCCCGACCGAGGACGTCGAGGAGGTCTGACTAGCGCAGCGCTCCGAACCCCCCGCCCGCCTGGGCCACCGTCTCGATGTTCAGCTGGCCCGCGAGCCCGGCCTCGCGATGCACCGCGATCGCGCGCCATTCGTCGGACGACGACATCCGGAACAGATCACCGCGACTCGCGTATTTCGCGATCGCCACCTCGTCCCAGAGATCCTCCACCTGCCCGAGCGCGAGGAAGGTGACGTCGGCCGCGAACAACGCCTCGCCGTTGTACTTCGGCAGCAGCTTCACGACCTCCTTCCCGTAGAGCTGATAGGCGTCGTAGCCGCTGAGATCGGTCTCGCGCCCGTCCGCGTACTCGGCCTTCTCCTTGAACTTGAGGAGATTGATCATGTAGATCGGGCCTTCCGGTCCCGGCTCCATCATCTCCTTCACGCGCTCGGGGCTCGTGGGCATGACTTCGTTCACGACTTCCATCGCTGTCTCCTCGATCGGGTCAGGCGTGGTTCCACCACGCCGTGTCAGAGTAGGCGCGCAGGTCCAGCTCGTGGGTCCAGGCGGAGCGGTGCTGGTTGGCGATGTGCCAGTAGGTGTCGGCGATCTTCTCCGGGAGGAGCAGACCGTCGTGCTCCTGGCCGCGGGCTTCGCGGAGCTGCCGGAAGCGCTCGGGGCCGAGCATCTTGCCGAGGGTGTCGGGCGCGTCGACGGCGCCGTCGATCAGGATGTGGGCGATGTGGATGCCCTTCGGCGCGAACTCGGCGTTTAGCGTCTGGCAGAGCATTCGGCGTCCGCCCATCGCGGCGGCGTGGGAGTGCTGGCCCTTGTTGCCGCGCACGGCGGCGGTCGCCGAGGTGACGAGGAAGACGCCCTTGCCGCGCTCCTCCATCTGCGGACAGACGGCGTGCGCGACGCGAAAGAGCCCGAAGGTGGCGAGCCGCCAACCCACCTCGAACTGCTTGAGCGAGGTGTTCGCGAGCGCCCGGTCGCCGATCTGCGCGCCGAGGTTGTAGGCGACGACCTCGATCGGTCCGATCTCGGCCTCGATCTCGGCGACGGTGTTCTCGATCGCGCCCTCCTCGATCGCGTTCATCAGCGAGCCGGTCGCCGAGCCGCCGTCGTCCTCGATCTCGTGGACGAGCTGATCGAGCCCTTCCTGATCGCTGCGCCGGCACAGCACCGCGTGGTAGCCGCCCCTCGCGAAGCGCTTGCCGACGTTTCCACCGATCCCCGCGCCGGCCCCCAGGACGAGGCACACGGGCCTCATCTCACTTCCCCACCGAGTCGGCCTTCTGGAAGGCCGGGCGCGCTTCGAGGCGGGCGATGTACGCCTTGAGGTTCGTCATCTCGTCGGGCACGCAGCCGAGGCGATTGCTCATGATCGCGGCGTGACCCAGCATGGTGTCGGCAGCGGAGAAATCGCCGATCAGGTAGTCCTTGCCTTCGAGTGCGGTGTCGACCGGCGCCCAGGAGCGCGTGAGCAGCTTCTGCGCCTGCGCGAGCACGGTGGCGTCGCGGCGGTCGGGCGGCAGCAGCATCGTCTGGACGACGATCGTGTTCACCGGCGGCATCACCATGCCCTCGCAGTAGTGGAACCACTGCTGGTAGGCGGGCCAGCGCGGATCGTCGACGGCCGGCTTGAGGCCCCCGTTCTCGTGCCGCTCGAGGATGTACTCGGCGATCGCACCGCTCTCCCACATCGTGATGTCGCCGTCCTCGAGGACGGGGATGCGGCCGAGCGGGTGGCGCGCGCGGTGTTCGTCGGACTTGAGGTCCTTTGGATGGAAGGCCATCTGGTTCAGCTCGTAGGGGAGCCCGAGCTCCTCGAGCAGCCAGAGCGTCCGGACGGCTCGGGACATCGGGGCGAAGTGGAGTTTGAGCACGGGGGTTCTCCTGTATCGGGCGGCGCGTCCGCATCCTATCTTCACGCGCGATCCGTTGCAGGAGAAATGACGCATGAGCCGAAAGGCCCGCTGGACGCTCGGAATCGTCGCCTCCCTCGTCGCGATCGGCGCGGTGGCGTACGCCTACCGGCTGGAGATCCTCCTGAAGGGCGTCGGGATCGCGATGGCGCGCCAGTATCCGGTGATCGAAAACCAGCCGGTCGCGTGGTCCAGCGGAACGGACCCGAAGGGCCGCGCGCCCGCCGAACGCCCGCCCAACATCGTGTGGATCCTCGCCGACGACCTCGGCTGGAACGACCTCACCTTCGGCGGCGGCGGAGTCGCGGGCGGCACCGTCCCCACCCCGCACATCGATTCGATCGCCGAGGCCGGCGTCACCTTCACCCGGGGTTATGCGGCGAACGGCACCTGCGCGCCGTCGCGCGCGGCCCTGCTCTCGGGCCGCTACCCCACCCGCTTCGGCTTCGAGTTCACGCCGACGCCGCCGGGGATGATGCAGCTGGTGCCGCGGCTCGGCGCCAGCGACCGACTCCGCGAGCCGATCGTCTACGAGGACGTCGAGACCGTGCCCTATGAAGCGATGGGCATGCCGGCCTCGGAGATCACGATCGCCGAGCTCCTCGCAGGCGAGGGCTACCACACGGCCCACATCGGCAAGTGGCACGTGGGCCGCACCAACGGCATGGCACCCCACGAGCAGGGCTTCGCCGAGAGCCTGCTGATGGCGAGCGGCCTCTACCTTCCCGAAGACGATCCCGACGTCGTCAACGCGAAGCAGTCCTTCGACCCGATCGATCGCTTCCTGTGGGCGGCGATGCGCTACGCGGCGTCGTTCAACGGGGGCACGGCCTTCGAGCCCGGGGGATACCTCACCGACTACTACACCGAGCAGGCGGTGCGCGTGATCGAGGCGAATCGCGACCGGCCCTTCTTCCTCTACCTCGCCCACTGGGCGCCACACACGCCCTTGCAGGCGACGCGCGCAGACTACGAAGCACTCGGGCACATCGAGAGCCATCGCGAGCGCGTCTACGCCGCGATGATCCGCGCGCTCGATCGCGGCGTCGGCGAGGTGCTCGACGCCCTCGCAGCGAACGGGCTCGAAGACAACACGCTGGTCTTCTTCACG
>JAHEJV010000078.1 GCA_024638705.1 Deltaproteobacteria bacterium
CGGGGTGCTGCGGCCGCTGCGGAGCGCGTCGCTTCCGACGCGCCTCGCGACGCTCGCCGCCGACCTCGCCGCGCTCGTCGAACGGCACCAGCCCGACATCGCCTGCGTCGAGGACGTGTTCGTCTCCGCCAACGCCCGCTCGGCCCTGGTGCTCGGTCAGGCGCGGGGTGTGGCGCTGGCCGCGCTCGGCGCCGCCCGGGTCCCGCTCGTCGAGTATGCGCCGACGCGCATCAAGCAGGGCGTCACCGGAAGTGGCCGCGCCGCAAAGAACCAGGTGCAGCGTTCCGTGCGCCGACTGCTCACCCTCGAACGCATGCCGCCGACCGACGCCGCCGACGCGCTCGCCGCCGCGATCTGCCACGCGAACGCCGGTGCGCTCGAGGGGCTGAAGCGTCCGGCGCGGCGCCGGTCGACGCGCGGCGGCGCCACGCTGCGCGTGAGGCGCGCGCGGTGATCGCCCGCGTCGAGGGCGAGCTGATCGAGCGCACGCCGACGCGCGTCGTGATCGACGTGCGAGGGGTGGGCTACGAGGTGTTCGTCCCGCTGTCGACCTTCGCGGCGCTTCCCGACGAGGGGAAGACCGTCGCACTGCGCATCCACACCCACATGCGCGAGGGGGCGATCCAGCTCTTCGGCTTCGCCACCGAGGTCGAGAAGACCGCCTTCGAGTTGCTGCTGCGCGCGAGCCGCGTCGGCCCGAAGCTCGCGCAGACCGTCCTGTCCGGGATCGATCCCGTCGATCTCCTGCAGTCGATCCGCGACGGCAACACCGCGCCCCTGCGCGCGGTGCCCGGCGTGGGCGCGAAGGTGGCCGACCGGATCCTCGTCGAGTTGTCCGACCGCGCCGACGAGCTCGAGGCGGCGGTGCGGGCGAGCGGCGCGTCGCCCACCCCGAGTGCCGCGGCGGCGCCCGAGGGCCGCGAGCAGGCGATGTCCGCCCTGTTGAACCTCGGCTACTCGAAGCCCCAGGCCGAGCGCGCGTTGGTCGACCTCGACGCCGAGATCGAGGCCGACGCCGACGTCGAGCGCTGGCTGCGCGCCGCACTCAAGAGGCTCGCGCGCTGATGTCGTCCCCCGAACGCGGCGATCTCACCCAGCACGCCGTCGCCGACGACGTGCACTTCGAGGCGCAGCTGCGTCCGCGCCGGCTCGACGAGATGATCGGCCAGGACCGGCTGCGCGCGAACCTCGAGGTGTTCATCCGCGCCGCGCTCGAGCGCGGCGAGTGTCTCGACCACGTGCTCTTCCACGGTCCGCCCGGGCTCGGCAAGACGTCGCTCGCCGGCGTCGTGGCGGCCGAGTTGAGTGCGCCCCTGCGCACGACCAGCGGACCGGCGATCGAGCGCCCGGGCGACCTCGCGGCGCTGCTCTCGAATCTCGAAGCCGGCGACGTCCTATTCATCGACGAGATCCACCGCCTCGCGCCGAGCGTCGAGGAGATCCTCTATCCGGCGATGGAGGATTTCCAGCTCGACCTGCTGATCGGTCAGGGCGCCGGGGCGCGATCGATGCGGCTCGAGCTGCCGCGCTTCACGTTGGTCGGCGCGACGACGCGCGCCGGCCTGCTCACGTCGCCGCTGCGCGACCGCTTCGGCTGGACGGCGCGTCTCGAGTACTACCCGCCCGCCGACCTCGAGCGGATCCTCGCGCGTTCGGCCGGCGTGCTCGGGATCGATCTCGAGAGCGAGGCCAGGGGCGAGGTGGCGCGGCGCTCGCGCGGGACCCCGCGCGTCGCCAACCGGCTCCTGCGCCGGGTGCGGGACTTCGCCGAGGTGGAGCAGGGCCGCGGCAAGCCGATCGGAGGCGATCTCGCGCGCTTCGCCCTCGAGCGCCTCGACGTGGATCGCGCCGGCTTCGATCGGCTGGATCGGCTCGTGATGTCGACCCTGGTCGAGAAGTTCGAAGGGGGTCCGGTCGGTCTCGAGACGCTCGCCGCGGCGGTCGGCGAGGACAAGGGCACGCTCGAGGACGTCGTCGAGCCCTACCTGATCCACCAGGGGTTCCTGGCGCGCACGCCGCGCGGACGCGTCGCGACGCCGCGCTGCTACCGCCACCTCGGACGCGAGCTGCCCGACGCGGCCGCCGGGCAGAAAGGGCTCTTCTAACCGCCGGCCGCCGGGCCGAGGCGCATCGCCCCGGTGCGGCCCCTTCCGACCCTCATCCCGCGTCTCCGGACCGCCGATACGTCGGCGAGCAGGAGGGTGTCCGTGGGTGCGTTGCTGACCGGGATCAAGACGTTGTTGAACGCCGCGGGAGCGATGGTGTTCCTGGTGGGCAGCGTCGGGCTCGCGATCGGCCTGGCGCCCGAGAACACCGTCGTGGGCGCGATCGGGACCGGTTTCACGAAGTTCCTCGAGCTCGTCCTGCCCCTGCTGCCGATCGCCGCGGAGCCCGACGAGGCCGTCGAATGGCTGAGCGGCATGCCGTGGCGGTTCGTCATCGCGCCGGTCGGCCTCGCGTTGCTCTACGTCGCGCGACTCTGTGGTGGAAGCGGCAAGGCGAAGGAAGTCGTCGAGGAGGACGATGACCGACCGCAGAAGATCTCGCGGGAAGACCGCAAGGGGATGTCGAAGGCGAAGCGCGACGCCGCGCGCATCGCGCGCAAGGGCAATCCCCACGAGGCCGGCGAGTTGTGCCTCGCCGTCGGACTGCTCGACGAGGCCGCCGCCCATTTCGTGAAGGCGGAGGAGTACGAGCGCGCAGCCGAAATCCGCCACGATCAGAACCACTTCGCCGAATCCGCCGAGCTCTACGAGAAAGCGGGCAACCCGGACTCCGCCGGTGCGATCTACGCGCAGCAGGAAGACTGGGCGCGCGCGGCCGAGGCGTACGTCCAGTCGGGGAATCTCAGTGTCGCGGCCGAGATGTACGAAAAGGCCGGTGACGACCGCCGCGCCGGCCAGTGCTTCCAGAAGTGCGAGTTCCCGCGTTACGCGGCGAAGGCCTTCATCCGCTGCGAGGAGTGGCTGCTCGCCGCCGAGTGTCTCGAGCAGGTGCTGACCGAAGAGTCGTCGGCGTCGGCGAACGATGCGAGGAAGCACGCCGAGCGCCTCAAGATGGTGCGGATGACCGGGACCCTCTTCGAGCGCGCCGGGCGTCTGGACCGGGCGGCCGGAGTCCTCGCGAAGGGCGGGGCGTTCGTCGCCGCCGCCGAGATCGAGGAGCGTCAGGGACATCACGAGCGCGCGGCCGAGCTCTTTCTCGAAGGAAAGGAGACCGAACGCGCCGCCGCGGCCTTCGAAGCGCTCGGTCAGGTGGAGCGCGCGGCGCGCCTGCTCGGCGAGCTGGCGCGGGACCGCGGCGACCAGGCGGAAGCCGCGCGACAGCTCGAACGCGCCGAGGAATGGATGGAAGCGGGCGACCTCTACCGCTCCGCAGAGATGTTCGCCGAGGCCGGCGCCTGCTACGAGCGCTTCGGAGACGGCGCCCAGGCGGCGGAGATGTTCAACCTGTGTGGCGAGCGGGAGCGGGCCGCGGAGAACTACGAGCGAGCTGGCCGTTATGCGGAAGCCGCCGAGCTCTTCGCCCTCGCCGGGGACGACGCGCGCGAGGCCGATCTGTTGGAGAAAGCGGAGGAGTTCCTTCGCGCCGGTGAGATCCACTTCGGCGCCGGGCGCCTCGAGGAGGCGATCGCAGCCTTCCAGAAGGTTCCCGCCGAGTCGACCGACTTCGCGCTGGCTGCCGCCCGCCTCGGCAGCATCTTCCGCGACCGCGAGCAGTACCCGCTCGCGATCGCGAAGCTGCGCGAGGCGATCGCCGACGACGACATCGATCGCACCAACGTCGACGCCTACTTCTGTCTCGCGACCGTCCACGAGGCGAACGACGAGGCGGCCCTGGCCGTCGACCTCTACGAGAAGGTCCTCGCCTTCGACTATCACTTCGAAGACACCGCGGAGCGTCTCGAACGCACCCGCGCACGGGTTCCGAAGGCCGACGCGGCGAATCCCTCCGCACCGGCGGCCGCACCCGCCACCTCGGGTCGCTACATCATCCGCGAGACGCTCGGCCGTGGCGGGATGGGGATCGTCTACAAGGCCGAGGACACGGTCCTCGACCGGATCGTCGCGTTCAAGGTGCTGCCCGAGTCGTTCAAGGAGAACACGCAGGCGCTCGCCAACTTCCTCCGCGAGGCGAAGAGCGCAGCCCAGCTCAACCACCCCAACATCGTGACCGTCTACGACGCCGGCGAGCAGGACGGCGAGTACTTCATCGCGATGGAATACGTGGACGGCAACACGCTCAAGGACATCATCAAGAAGCGCGGGAAGGTCGCGCCGAAAGGGATCGTCCATGTCGCCTCGCAGCTGTGCGAGGGGCTGGCCTACGCCCACGAGCGCAAGATCGTGCATCGCGACGTGAAGACCGCGAACGCGATGTGGACACGCGATCGCATGGCGAAGATCATGGATTTCGGACTGGCGAAGGTGATCGAGGAGGTCCGCAACCACACGACCGTGGTCTCGGGCACACCCTTCTACATGAGTCCGGAGCAGACGCTCGGGAAGAACGTCGACCACCGCTCCGACCTCTACTCGCTCGGCGTGTCGATCTTCGAGATGGCGACCGGCACGTTGCCTTTCACCGAAGGGAACCTTCCCTACCACCACGTCCATACCGAGCCGCCGGCGCCCCAGGATCTCGAGCCTGGGCTGCCGGACCCGATCGCCCGCGTCATCGAACGCTGCCTCCGCAAAGACCCGGCGGAGCGCTATCAATCGGCCCGCGAGATCATCGCCGAGCTGCGAGGCGGCTCCGGAGGGTGAGATCCGGGATCGTGACGACTACGTCACGGCCGTGACGCCACCGTCACGAATTCGGCGGGATTCCCGGCGGGGACGAAATCCCCCCAGAGTCGGGGGGGCGGGACCAAGTCCCTGAAAACGCTGGAAAAAATCCCGATCCGCCGCCGATCTCGAAAGCGGCACGGCGCTTGCTTTATGCAATGTCGGTGTCCGCGCACGTTCCCCTGACGAACGCGGAGACTGCGAGGGGGAAGGACCAACGTGTTCCAGCAGACGATCTCTGAAAAGGTTTCCTGCACCGGCGTCGGGCTCCACAGCGGAGCGCCGACCCAGCTGACGCTGCATCCGGCGCGCTCCAACACGGGCATCGTGTTCGTGCGCACCGATCTCGGCGAGCCGGTGGAGATTCCCGCCCATTCCGCGGAGGTGGCGTCGACCGCCCTCGCGACGACGCTCGGTCGCGGCGCGGCCACCGTCGGCACCGTCGAGCACCTGCTCGCGGCCGTCTATGGCCTCGGCATCGACAACGTGCGCATCGAGATCGACGGTCCCGAACTGCCCGTGATGGACGGCAGCTCGGCGCCCTTCGTCTACCTGATCCGCTCCGCCGGCATCTTCCAGCAGCGCGAGCCCCGCGAGATGCTGCGCATCGGTCGCAAGATCGAGGTCACCGACGGCCTGCGCCGCATCAGCATCGAGCCCGCTCCCGAGTTCCGCGTGAGCTATGCGGTCGACTTCGATCATCCCGGCATCGGACGCCAGGAGCTCTACGTGCCCTCTCTCACGCCCGAGCACTTCGAGCGCGAGATCTCCGCGGCGCGCACGTTCGGGTTCTTGCGCGAAGTGAACGCGATGTGGGACGCCGGCTTCGCGCGCGGGGGGTCGCTCGACAACACCGTGCTGCTCGACGACGAGAAGGTCGTCAACCAGGGCGGCCTGCGCTGGACCGACGAGTTCGTGCGCCACAAGATCCTCGATCTCTGTGGCGATCTCGCGCTGCTCGGCCGGACGGTGTGCGGCCATGTCCGCGCCGAGCGCGGCGGGCACGAGATGCACCAGCGCCTGGTCGCGAAGATCCTCGCGACGCCCGACGCCTGGACGATCGGCGAGGTCAATCGTCGTCGCTATGGCGACCTGATCCGCCGCGCGGCCCAGGTGGCGCGCGCCTAGCTCGCCAGCCTCGGCACACGCGTTCAGGCAGCGGGCTCTTCTTCGGGCTTCGCGTCGTGGCGTTGCGCCCAGCTCTCGAGTCGCGCGGCGTGCCGCGAACGGGCGTCGGCGTCCTCGAACTCGAGACCCATCCCCGGCGAAGCGACGTCCGGTCCCGCGGGCGCGCTCCAAGCGACATGTGCGTCGAAGGCCAGCAGTTCGTCCTCGCCCGGGAGCCGGAAGCGGACGACCACCGGGGTGTCTGTCGGCAGGGGCCGATCGGTGGCGACGAACAACCCGCCCGCGCCGAGCGTCGTGGCGACGGCGTCCTCGCGCCCGTCGAGGGTTTCGATCACGATGTCGACGCGCAGGGTGAGGCGCGGGAAGCGCCGCTTCATCCGGCCGCGCGGCGAGCGCAGACCGCTCACAGGCGCCCCAGCCAGTCTCGGACGACCCTCACGAGGAAGGCGCGCGCGCTCGGATCGGCTTCGACGTGGGGTGCGAGAACGGTCTCGTCCCGGAGACCCGTCGCGCTCTCGGTCTCGCTCGCGAGCGCGACGAGCGCCGTGCGCAGCGAGGCGCCGTTCCGCCGCATCGTCTCGGCAGCCGCCAGCGCGCGCATCTCGATCCCCCACGCCTCCCAGTCGAGATCGGCGAAGTCTTCGGCTCTCGCTTCGTCGCCGAGAATCCGACGCAGCTTGCGCCGTCGCCGACGTCCGATCGCCTCCGACAAGGCGTTCACGAGATTTCCGTCCCCCGTCACGTGGTTGGGTTCGAGCACGAGTTCGGCGACCAGACGCAGCACCGCACCGACGTCGCTCGCCGACCGCGTCAACAGGCACGGCGACGAGAGCTCTCCCTGGACCGCGAGCATGCGCGAGCGGAACGCGACGACCCCGTCGTCACTTCCCGGCGGCTCGGGTGCCCCCGCACCGGCTCCGAGTGCCGCCGCCATCTCGGGCGACGCTTCGATCGCGATCTGCCGCAACCGTTCGAAGTGCTCGTCTCCGAGAGTCGCGGGCTCGGTCACGAAGGGCGCAGCCATCGAGACGTCCTCGTCGTTGTCGTAGGGGGATGCGACGCCGAGCTCCCGCTGCAGCGCAATGCCCGTGGCCACCTGCGCAGCATCCTCGCGACCGCGCGCGATGCGCAGCGCGACGCGCAGGCAGTTCGCGTGGGCGGGCCTCGTGGAGAGCACGGTGTGCAGGTGCACGAGGGCTTCGTCCCAGTCCCCGGGCCGATGGCTCAGCAGTTCGGCGAGCGCGGCGCGCGCTTCGAGCCGATCCGGGGCGAGGTCGATGGCGCGTCGGTAGCTGAGCACGGCGCCTTCGAGATCTTCGAGCGGGCCCGCGCGGAGTCGACCGAGTTGCTCGTAGATCTCGGCGAGCGCCGGGGCATCGTCGCCCGGGTGACGCTCGGCGAACGTGGCGAGCGCGACCGCGGCTTCGCGCCACTCGCCGAACCCGCGCAAGAGACGGGCGCGGGACAAGGCGGCGTCGGCGCAGCGCGGATCACGGTCGGACGCGATCGTCAGCACCTCCGCCGCGTCCTGACGCTCTCCCTGTTGCTCGAGGGCGCAGCCCTGGAGGTACGCCAGTGCGCCGATTTCCGCGTCGTTCGCGCGCCGGTTCGCGGCCCGATCGGTCGTCTCGATCACCGCCTCGAGTCGGCCATCTGCGAGCTGGAGCTCCGCCAGGGCGATCCAGGCGGGCAGGAGATCCGCGTCCTGGGCCACCGCTTCGCGCAGGTGCGTCTCCGCGGCGGCGTCGAAACCGCCCCGCCGCAGCTCCCACTGCGCGGCGCGATGCCACTTCGCAGCACACGCGACCGGATCGGCGGTGGCTCGAGCCCACCGCTCGAGCGCGCGCACGCCGGGCTCGATGCGGTCGAGCGCTTCGAGCACGCGCACGCTCCCTTCGAGCGCCGTCGGCTCGCTGCGATCGTCACGGAGTGCGTCTTCGAAATGGACGAGCGCCTCTTCGGGCTCGCCCGCGCTCTCGACGCAACACCCGAGCAGCGCGCGATGCTTCGCGCGATCGGCGTAGTCGTCGCCCGCGTCGAGACGTCGCTGCAACAGATCGCGGGCGCCGACATGATCTCCGAGCGCGAACAGCGTCTCTCCGTAGACGCCGAGCGCGGGCACGTCGTCCGGGTCGAGTCGGAGCGCCTCGGCGTAGAGTCCTGCGGCGGCTTCGAAGCGACCGCGTCGGCGCGCGGCGTCGGCGCCCGTGCGCGCGGCCCGCGCCCGTAGGACATCGTCGAGGAAGCCCGCGTGATGACCGAGTGCCGCGAGCGCCGCTTCTTCGGCTTCCGCGTCGTCGCCATGGAGGGCGGCGAGGTCGGCGCGCGCCGCCTGGGCCCGTCCGTCGTGCGGGCATCGCGTCGTCGCGTCACGGAGCAGTGCGAGTGCCGCCTCGCGATCGACGTCCTGGATCTGCTCGGCCGCCTGGAAGAGCCGCTCGGCGGCTTCGCGATCGCCGAGCCGCTCGGCGGCGCGTCGGAGCGCCTCCGTGCTCCCGGCCCGGTCGCCGCGCGCGGCGCGCAGCCGGGCGGCGGCATCCCAGGCGTCGACCCTTCCCGCGTCCAGCGCGATTGCGCGTTCGACGCGTTCGAGCGCGAGCTCGGCCCGACCGGCCTCTTCGTGGATCGAGGCGAGGCGCAGATGGTCGTCTGCGCGGGCCGTCGTGCCCTCGGCGTCGCACCATGCGGAGAACGTCGCGACGAAGGCGTCGCGATGCTCGAGTGCGTCGTGCAGCGCTGCGAGGGCGGCGAGATGCGGCACTTCGAGGGGCTCGATCTCGGCGGCTCGTTCGAGGGCATGACACGCGCGCTCGGGTTCGCCGGCCTGATCCCGCGCCAGACCGGCGACGTGGATCCAGATCTCGCGGCGACGTCGCGGGTTCGCATCCCCGAGCACCTCGACCTCGCTCTCGTAGAGGTCGAGGGCGCCGCGCCAGTCCTCCATCGATTCGAGCAGCCGCTCCAGTGCGCGCAGCGCGGCGAAGTCGGAGCTGTTGGCCTCGAGCGCCGCCGCATAACATCGACTCGCGCGTGTGGTCGAGCCGAGGCGGTGCCAGTGGATGTCGCCGAGCGTGCGGAACAGCGCACCGCGCGTCGTCGCGTCGGTGTCCGCGGTGATCTCGAGTTCGTGTTCGAGCACCTCGGCGACGTCGCTCCAGCGGCCGAGGCACTCGGCCGTGCGGCGCACGCCGCGAAGTGCGGTGAGATCCGACGGGTCGAGGGTGCGGGCGTGCTGATAGGCGTCCTGGGCCGCCGCGAGATGACGCAGACGCTCCTCGCGGATCTCGGCGAGCTCGATCCATTCCCCGGCTTCGCCCCCGAGGCGGGCGAGACGCGCGGTCAACCGGTTGGCGAGCTCCAGCACGTCGCCTTCGCCGCGTAGCAGACGCAGACACGACAGCTCGAGCCGGTCGCGCAGCTCGCTTCCCAGCAGCTCCGCGTCGCCGGCGTCGAGCAGGGTACGCAAATGGGCGAGGGCGAGACCCGGGCGCGTCAGCTGCTCGTCGTAGGCGAGGGCCAGCTCCGCGCGCAGGGCCCGGCGGCGGTCGTCGAACACCGGCTCGGGGCTGAGGACGGCGAGCTCGGTTTCGGCGTGCCGCGCCCACGCGTCGAGGTGTCCCGCATCCCGTTCGGTCGCGGCCATCTCCTGCAACAGGTCGATGTCCATGGCGCTTCCGGGCGTGACGAGTCGGCGCGCGGCCCGCCCGTGCCGGATCGCCGCAGCCACGTTGCCGACGACGTCGCGGTAGAGCTCGGCGAGTTCGCGGTGCAGTTCGAGGCTCGGACCCTCCGCGGCGAGAATCGCTTCGAGGGTGTCCACGCGCCGGGCGTGCAGACCGAGTTCGCGTTCGATCGACTCGATCTGGCGCAGCACTTCGAGGTCGGATCCCGCGTCGGCGAGCGCCGCCAGTGCGCGCCCGTTGGCCCCACTCGCGCGCAGGAGCGACGCGCGTTCGAGATGACAGCGTCGCCCTTGGGCCGCGTCCTTCGTCGCGGCGGCTTCCGCTTCGAGCGCTCGGAGCAGCGGCTCCTCTTCGCCGAGCTCGCGGTAGGCGCGGGTGATGCGACCGAGCACCTCCGCGTCGCCGGGTCGCTCGGTGCGCAGCCGTTCGAGCCAGGGCAGGGCCCGCTCCGGCGAGAGCTGGTCCCAGGCGACGTGGGCGGCGCGTTCGATGCGCGTTTCGCGCTCGCCGGGGGGCGCGTCGCGCAGCATGCGCTCCCAGCAAGAGAGCCATTCTTCGAGGCGGTCCTCGCGTTCGAAGAGCGCGGCGAGCTCGCCGCGTACGACCGGCGCATCGGGGCCGTCGGGGTCGTGCGCCAGGACAGCGCGATAGGCGGCGATCGCTTCGTCACTGCGCTCGAGCGGACCCGCGAGCAGCCGCGCGCGACGCAGCTCGAGGGACGCGGCTTCGCGGGGCGACGGAGACGTGGCGAGCCGTCTCGCGACGAACGCCAGCGCTTCCTCGGCCTCGCCCAGCGTCTCGGCCAACGCGACGGCGGTTTCGAAGACGCCCGCGTGCTGCGGGACGAGTTCCAGGATTCGTCGGGCGTGGAGCAGCGCTTCGGCCGGGCGCTCCAATTCGAGCCGTTCGACGAGTTCGAGTCGCACCGGCACTTCGGCGACGCCGGCGAGGTGGCGGAGCTCGCGGGTGAGCAGTTCGACCAGCGGCTCACGGCGATCGAGCTGCCGGTAGAGCTCGCGCAGCGACGCCTCGACGGCGCGATCGCCGGGTCGCTCGGTCAGCGCGCGGCGGTAGGCGTCGGCCGCCTCGCGCGATTCGTCGCGCTCGAGGTGGGCGTCGCCGAGCCGGATCAGCCAGTTCGCACGTTCGTCGCGCTCGCCGAGCTCGGACGCGGCGCGCTCGCAGAGTTCGATCAGGTCTGCTCCGTAACCGCCGCGCTGATAGGCGGCGGCCAGCGGCTCGGCAACGACGGGGTCGGGTCCGACCTCGCCGAGCGCCACCTCGAGCGCGGAGATCGCGCCTTCCCGGTCGTCGAGCCGCGTCTCGCGCACGTGGGCGATCTGCAGGCGCAGCGACGTGCGCCGATTCGAAGCGTTCGGGTCGTCGTCGGGACTGGCGTCGATCGCGGCGAGCCGCGCTTCGAGCAGGCGCACGACGTCCTCGAAACGCTCCTCGCGCTCGTAGGCTCGAAGCAGGTATTCGGCGGCGGCGTTGTGCAGCGGGCTGAGCTCGAATGCGCGCTCATAGTGGACCTCGACGCGCTCGGGCTGGTCGAGCCGTTCCTCGTAGAGGCTGGCGAGGCGCCCGCGCAGGCTCAGCTCGCGCGCGTGATCGGGCTGGGTGGCGAGCTCGGCTTCGAGCGCGGACGCCCATTCCTCGATGCGATCCTCCAGCTCGTAGCGGGAACTCAGCGACTGCCAGATCTCGGCGCGTTCGGGCTCGAGCGCCGCGAGTCGTTCGAGGTGTCGGAGCTCGCCCGCCTGGTCGTCGAGGCGGTTCGCGCACAGCGACGCCAGCCGCTCGTGGATCCGCGCATCGTCGGTCCCGGAGCCCCCGCCGAGCTGCGCCTCGAGGTGTTCGTGGAGCGCCGTCCACCGTTCGAGCCGTTCGAGGATCACCTCGGCGCGCGACTGCGCGTCGGCGCGGATCTCCTCGTCGTCGCAGGCGCGGCTCAGGCGCAGCAGGATCGCGAGCGCTTCCTCGCGATCTTCGAGCAGATCCTCGAGCAGCACCGCTCGTTCGAGCGCGAGCCGATCCCGCTCGACCGGATTCTCGGCGTGGTTCTCCTGGTCCTGCAGGAACTCGGCGAGGCCCGCCGCGTCGACGCTCGATCGCAGCGCCCGCTCGAAGCCCGCGCGCGCGTCCGGCGATTCCGGCGCGCGTTCGAGAATGCTGCGGAACAGGGCGGCGGCCTCGTCGAACCGCTGGAGCCCGTCGAGGAGGATGGATCCACGGCGCAGATCGAGCGCGACGGCTTCGGCCGTGCCGGGGTCGTGGGCGTGCGCTCGCTGCGCGAGACGCTCGGCGAGCTCCTCGTGGCGGAGCATCCGGGCGAGCAGATCGTCGAGGCGCTCGGACGCTTCGCGCCCGGCGCCGTCCTCGGACTCGGCGCGTTCGAGCACCGCGATCGCGCGCGGAAGATCGCGCGCTTCTTCGTAGAGCTGGGCGAGTTCGAGTCGCGTCGCGAGGCGTTCGGTCGAGCGCTGCTGGCCGGCGAGCCGCTCGAGCGTCGCGACGAGCGCGTCGCGATCCTCTGCGTGACGGAGGGCTTCGGCGCGGCCTTCGAGCGCGCCCTGATCTTCCGGGTCGAGTTCGAGGATCCGGGCGTACGCGCGCGCCGCGTCCGCGAAGCGACCGATCGATCGGTACGACTCGGCGAGCCGCGTGCGGTTCGCCCGCTGGTCGGACGGCGGAAGGACGCGGTCTAGGCTCTCGAGTGTGGCCACGAGCGGGATCGGATCTTCGGCGCGTTCGTGCACGCGAGCGAGGGCGCGCAGCGCATCGGGATCCTCCGGTGCGGCGGAGACCCAACGCTGCACCCAGGGAAGCGCGCTCTGTTCGGACCCGAGTCGCACGTGCAGGCGCTCGATCTCGCGGAC
This sequence comes from Deltaproteobacteria bacterium, assembly GCA_024638705.1. Taxonomy (GTDB): domain Bacteria; phylum Myxococcota_A; class UBA9160; order UBA9160; family SMWR01; genus JAHEJV01. The sequence continues at coordinate 12,478 of JAHEJV010000078.1, forward strand.
GAGGACGCCGAGCCGGTCGCGGTCGTTGGTGACTTCGGCCTCGCGCTCGTACGCGGCGAGGGCGATCTCGACGTCCGAATCGGCCGGCCCGCCGGCAGCGCCGTCATTCTCGGCGCACTTCGACCGGAGGCGATCGAGGGCTTCCGAGACCGGGGCGGACTCGGGCGACAGCGCATGCGCTCGTTCGTACGCATCGAGCGCGGCCTCGGGATCGAAGAGCTTCGTCTCGTGTAGCGCCCCGAGCCTCGTGAGCAGGGGCGTGGCGACTCCGGCCGCGTCGCCCGCGAGGGCGATCCGTCTTTCGAGCGCGTCGGCGAGATCGCCGTGACGACCGAGGCTCGAGAAGGCGTCGATCAACGCGTCGACGACGGTCGGGTCTTCGGGGGCGCTCGAGGCGGCGCGTTGGAGATGGGACAGTGCGAGTGCGTGGTCTCCACGCGCGGAGCGCAGGGACGCGGCTTCGAGTCGCACGGCGACCGGGGTCGCGTCGCCGCGCACCCGGATCAACGACTCGATCTGCTCGAGCAGGCCGTCCGTGTCCCCGCGCTGGCGGAGCAGCGCGGCGTAGGCCTCGCGGAGGTCGGCGTCGTCGGGCGAATGCGCGACGCCGAATTCGATCCACGTGAGGGAGGCGGTCGGGTCGTGGAGGGCGGTGCGTTCGAGATGAGCGAGTTCGAGTGCGGCGCGGGCTCGTTCACCGGGTTCCGCCAACGTGGCGAAGCGCCGGCCGAGCAGCAGGGTCGTGCGAACCGGGTCGTCGCCATCGTCGTCGAGGAGCAACCGATCGAGGGCTTCGCCGTGATGCGGATCCCAGAGGAGGGCGCGGCGACGGAGCGTCTTGGCTTCGTCGAGCTGACCGAGCTCGCGCTCGAAGATCTCGGCCTGGCGACACAAGGCGTGGGCGCGCGCGCCGCCCTCCGACGCGGCGGCGACCTCGGCCCAGCGGGCGGCTTCGGCTTGGGGATCGACCGCCGGCGCGGCTTCGCCGGATTCGGTCGCCTCGTCTTCGGTGTCCGGGATCGGATGGGGGGACGTCGCCTCTGCGGGATCGTCCATCGAAAGCGCCAAGTCCCCGCCTCCAAAATGAAAAGCGTTCTGCCTCTCATCGACCGATGGGGCCTTCGGCTTGACGCCGAAGGGCCTCGGCTCCGTCAGCGATTCTTCATCCGTTTCGGTAACTTAGGCGGGCAGTTCGGGGCGGGCTGCCGATTCGCCCCGTCCGCCGCCGCAATGCGCAGCCGAACGCGTGAAACGAGACCCACCGTGGCCGACGAAAACCCGCAGCCCGATCCCGAATCGACGAAGCCGAGCGCGAGCCACGACCCGTCGAGCGCGACGCACGAGCCGAGTGCGCCGCCGGTCTCCGGGTCGCGCCCACCGCTCCCCCTCGCCGAGCGCCGGCGCCGGGTCCGCGAGTTCTGGATGGCGCTGCTGCTGATCGCGGGGGTCGGGGCGTTGCTCCTGCTCCCCTCGATCACCGGCCTCACCCAGGGCGTCGGCGACAGCGGACTGTTCCTCTTCCTCAACGCCGTCACCGTCATCCTGATCCTGATCTTCGGATTCCTCGTGATCCGGAATTTCTGGAAGCTCGTCGGCGAGCGGCGCCGCGGGATCCTGGGATCGCACCTGAACCTGAAGTTCGTCGCGGCCTTCGTGTTGATCGCGCTCGTGACGACCTCCGGCCTGTTCATCGTGTCCGCGTTCTTCATCACGCAGTCGATCGACAAGTGGTTCAGCGTGCAGGTCGATCGCGCGCTCGAAGAGAGCGGCGAGGTGGCCGAGAGCTACTACGAGTCGACGGCGAGCAACGCGATGTTCTACGGGTCGCGCATCGCCGAGTCGATCGCCGCCGATCGACTGATGACGGTCGAGGATCGCGGGGCGCTCGAGACCCTCGTCGAGGTGAAGCAGCGCGAGTACAACCTCGGCGTCGTCGAGGTTTTCAGCGCCGCCGGCGAAGAGCTGGTGAGCGGCATCAATCCCGAGATCCCCGCCGCGAGCTTCTCGCGCCCCGACAGCGAGCTGGTACAGGCCGCGCTCGCGGGACGCGCGGGATGGCAGGTGGACGAAGTGGGCGGCGGCGACGTCGTGCGAGGCGCCGTGCCGATCCTCGGACCGAACGACGAGGCCCAGGGTGTCGTCGTCGTGAACGTGCTGATCCCATTCAGCCAGGCGCGCAAGGTGGCGAGCATCCGCGCCACCCTCGACGCCTATCGTCAGCTCCAGCCGACGGCGGGCCACATCCGCGGCGCCTACCTCCTCGAGCTGCTGCTGGCGTTCAGCGTGGTGTTGATGCTCGCGCTGTGGATGGGTTTCCGGCTCGCGAAGGGCGTCACCGGGCCGATCCGCGCGCTCGTCGAGGGCACGGCGGAGGTGGCGCGCGGCAATCTCGACGTCTCGGTGCAGACGTCGAGCGACGACGAGATCGGCTTCCTCGTCGGATCGTTCAACCAGATGATCCGCGACCTCCGCGACGCGCGCAGCGGCCTCGAACGCTCGGCCACCGAGCTCGAACGCCGTCGTCGCTACATGGAGATCGTGCTCGGCACCGTCGGCGCGGGCGTCGTGTCGGTGGACGC
>JAHEJV010000395.1 GCA_024638705.1 Deltaproteobacteria bacterium
TGTGGTTACGATCGGAATGAACTACTTCGTGATCCCGGGCAAGGAGCAGGTGTTCGAGGATGCCTGCGAGCGCGTCGTCGAGACGATGGGCGGCATCGACGGGCACGACGAGTCACACCTCTATCGCCGCGTCGCCGACGGAGACCCGGTCTATCTGATCGTGTCGCGCTGGGAGAGCGAGGAGGCGTTTCAGGCTTTCATCGCGTCGGACGCGTTCAAGAAGGTCACCGACTGGGGTGCGGAGAACATCCTCGCCGGACGGCCGCGCCACACCACCTACCGAGAGGGATGAGCCTCCATTTCTACGGCCCGAAAGCGGCCTCGGACCGCGCGCAGTGAGCCGTACGCGAACGAAGTCGGCCAGAGTGGTCGGGCTCGGCCTGTGCGTGATCGACCACCTCTACGTCGTCGAAGCCTTCGATCCCGAGGCCGAGCGCACGCGCTTCGTCGATCGCAAGGTCGACGTCGGCGGGATGGTGTCGAACGCGCTGGCCCAGGCGGCGAAGCTCGGCTGCCGCGCCGAGCTGATCTCGGCGGTGGGCGCTGACGCCGACGGGCGTCTGGCGCGCCGTCGGATGCGCGAAGCCGGCGTGTCGACGCGCTCGCTCGTGCTCTCCGAAGAGATCCCGACGACCGTGGCGCTCGTGTTGATCGCGCGCCGCGACGGCGAGCGCCGCTTCCTCACGCCCGACCGCAGCGGGTTCGAGCGACGCGTGCGCGGCTTCGACCTCTCGGCGTTGCGCGAGGGGTCGGTGCTCCTGATCGACGGACATTTTCCCGCCGAGGCCCGTCGCGCCGCGCGGCGCGCGCGCAAGCTGGGCGTCCCGGTCGTCGCCGACTTCAGCGACCCGCGTCCGGCCTACGTCTCGTTGCTGCCGGAAGCGGATCACCCGGTCCTGCCCGAGAGCTTCGTCCGCACCTGGTCACCTGGCGATCCTGCCGACGCGATCCGCCGTCTCCACGACGAGCACGGCGCCACCGCGGTCGTCACCCGAGGCGCCGCCGGCGGCCTCTACTGGCACGACGGCCGCGTGCGTCGCTACCGCAGCCCGAAAGTGCGCGTCGTCGACACCACCGGCGCCGGCGACGCCTTCCACGGCGCCTTCGCCGCCGGCCTCGCGCTGGATCTCGACCTCCCCGAAGCCGTCGAACGAGCCGCGAGAGCCGGCGCCGTCGCCTGCACCGCGTTAGGCGGAACGGGCAAACTCGCCACGCGCCGCCAGTGGGAGGGCCGATCCAAGATCGCCTGACTGGCACCCGGTGTGAGCCGGCACTGGACGCGAGCCGGCACCGGATGAGCGGCCGGGCCTGTGGAGGAAGGCCGGAGGTGTTCAGCGAGCCCCGGATCCCTCAGGAGAAAACGTGCGGCGCCGTTCCGACGGCCTTGCTCCACAGGCCCGGCCGCGCGCAAAGAGACCCGCGAGAGCCTAAGACGTCTCCGTCACCAACCGATCGACCGCGTGCACCGGCGCTCCATCCCCCTTCATGAGGTGCGCGATCGCCGCGTAGACGCGCTGCTGCTGCTTCACCCGCGTCTGTCCCTCGAACGAAGCAGACACCACGCGGATCGAGTAGTGGCCCGGGCTGTTCGCCTCCACCTCGACCGTGTCGCCGGGGAACGCGTCGACTACCGCCCGTTCGAGCTCCTGCTGCACGTCGCGGCCGTCGCTCGGCGAACCGAGAATCTGGAGGGGCATGGGGATCCTTCGCGTTCGTTTGCGATCAGGTCTCTTGCTCGGGGTCGCGCGGGGGCTTGTGGGCCGTCGCGCTCTGGGTGATCGACACCAGGTCGGCGAGCACCTCGAGGGCCTCTTCCACCTGGGGATCGAGCTCGTCGCCTTTTTCGCCCGAGGTCGCGGCCGCGTCGCCCGTCGCTGCCACTTCCACGCCGTCTTCGATCGGCCCGGCCTCCGCCTCGGTCACTTCCGCCTCGGCTTCCTCGCGCTCCTTGAGGATGTCGGCGAGCTTGATCACGCCGTCGCGCGCGCGCGCTTCCGCGAGCGCCTCGATCACCTTGTCGAAGTCTTCGCTCTGCGACACGCGCTCCGACGAGCTGCGCACGAGCTCGGCGAGGGCCGTCGGCGGCACCTGGCTGTCGGTGTCCGACGGGCCGATCGCGTTGGCGTAGCTGCCGAACAGGGGCGAGATCTGTTCGCCCGAAAGCGCGAAGGGCTGGTGGCGTTCGCCGAGGTCTTCGGTGGCGAGCAGCGACGGGATCACCACGTCCGAGGACACGCCGTCGTTCTGCGTCGAGCGTCCGCCCGGGCGGAAGAAGCGCGCCGTCGTGATCTTGAGCGCGCCGAGGCCCGGGGGCAGCGGCGTCACGGTCTGGACGGTGCCCTTGCCGAAGGTGTGGTCGTCGCCGGTGATCACCGCGCGGCGGTAGTCCTTGAGCGCGCCGGCGAGGATCTCAGAGGCCGACGCCGACACCCGCGAGACGTGCACGACCATCGGGCCGGTGTAGAGGATGCGCTCGTCGCGGTCGGAGAGAACGGAAAGCTGGCCGCGCGCGTTCTGCACGCCAACCACTTCACCCTTGCGGATGAAGAAGCCCGAGATCTTCACCGCGTGCTCGAGCAGGCCGCCGCCGTTGCGCGACAGGTCGAGGAGCAGGCCGTCGGCCTTCGCCTCGATCACCTCGCCGAGGAGGCGCTCGACGTCGTCGGTGCACTGCCGCTTGTCCGGGTCGGAATCGCCGTAGAAGGAAGGCAGCTCGATGATCGCGAGCTTGAAGTCGCGGCCGTTGCGCTGGCGCGTCTCGAAACGCAGCGACGCCGCCTGCTCGGCGAGGTCGATCTTGTCGCGCACGATCGAGAGGATGAATCGCTTCGTCTCGTCGCCCTGGCGCAGCACGGTGAGGTGGACGGTCGAGCCCTTGTTGCCGCGGATCAGGCGCACCGCGTCGCGCAGCGGCATGTCGACGATGCTGACGGCTTCGCCGCCGTCCTCGGCCACGGCGATGATCTTGTCGTTCGGCTTCAGACCCTCTTCGAGCTGCGCGGCCGCGCCGCCGGGGATGATCCGCTCGACGACCGAATAGCCGTCGCGCTCGGACAGCGCGACGCCGATGCCCTCGAGCGAGAGCGACATCGAGATGCGGAAGTCCTCGACGGCATCGGGAGAGAGGTAGTTCGAGTGCGGGTCGAGCGCGCTCGCGAACGAGTCGAGGAAGATCGAGAAGATCTCGGTCTGGGGCAGCTCGCCGAGACGCTTCGTGCGCAGCTCGTAGCGGTGCGCGAGCAGGCGCTTCGCCTCGGGGAGCTCTTCGCCGGCGCCGAGATAGTTCGACATCTGGAAGTGCACCAGGCGTCGCCACAACTCCTTGCGCTCTTCGTCGGTCTTCGGATAGCCGCGATCTTCGGGGTCGATCTGGATCTCGACCGTCTCGTCGAGGCTGAAGTCCTCGCTGGCGAGGAGCTCCTTCGTGTAGTTCTCGGAGGCGAGCTGACGTGCGACGAACTGGTCGTGGACGTCGGTCAGCAGCGCGCAGTCGCCGTCCTGGAGTCGTTCGAAGATGCCGCCGAGCTCGCCGCGAAGCGCGTCGACTTCCTTTTCGAGCATCAGGCTGCGCGAAGTGTCCATCCGGCGCACGTAGCTCTGGATCGTGCGCTCTTCGATCTCCGCGCCGAGGGCGCGTTGGCTGACATGGTGGCGCAGGAACTCGCGAGCGAGCTGTCCGATGTTCGGACAGTCCAGATCGGCGCGGGCGCTGTCGCATGCGACGAGCGAGCTGAGCGCGACGACCAGGGAGAGCAGGATCGGGGCGACGGGAGGTCGCGGGCGGGCGCCCGGGAGCCAGCGCCGGCGGATTGATCGCGTTCGGACAGATCGGGTACGCGGGTTCATTCCTGCGGTTATCGGTCGACGGTTCCCCATACTTGCCCACTCTAGCGGCTGGACCCCTGCGCGCGGGAGGGTGTATCCCGCGCGCAGGGGCGCCGCCGTGCCGCTCGAGCCGGATCCCTGGGGGGAATCCGGCCCTAGTAGCGGTAGTGGTCGGGCTTGTAGGGGCCCTCGATCGGCACGCCGATGT
>JAHEJV010000079.1 GCA_024638705.1 Deltaproteobacteria bacterium
CGCCGTACGGAATCATCAACCAGGCCGACGCGCCGAGCTGCAGCGACTGCGGGTCGATCATGATCCGCAACGGGGCTTGCTACAAGTGCCCGAACTGCGGGAGCACGAGCGGCTGCAGCTAAGCGCGAGCCGGCGGAGAGCCGGCGCGCAGCGAGCCGAAGGCGACCGAAGAAACCATCAGACAAGCTGGCGGAGCCAGCGCGCGGCGAGCGAAGTCGAAAAGGGACGACGGAGCGAAGCGCCGATCGGCAACCCCTTTTTTGATCGCGATCATTCGAGGCGTCTCGAGCATGGGGGGTGAGAGACGCCGAGGGCGCGGGAGCGGGGTGCGAGAGCACCTGCTCCCGCGCTCCTTCGTTTGGGCGAGCGCCCGGGGTCGCGCCTACCATCGCGTCGCCCCGCGCCCGATCCACCGAACAGGAGGCCCCTCGTGATGCGCCAACTGCCGCGTCTTTCCCTGATCTCGTCCATGCTCGTCGCCACGCTCTCGCTCGGCGGTTGCATCTCGATCAACATCCCTACCGGCCAGGTCGAGCCGCTCGTCGAAACCGTCGTCGGCGGAAGCGGCTCGCAGAAGATCCTGATGATCGAGGTCGACGGCGTGATCACGGAGGCCTCGCAGGTCGTCGACTTCTTCGGCACGGTCGAAGAGGGCTCGGTCAGCCGGCTGCGCGAAGAGCTCGAGCTCGCGCGCAAGGACGAACAGATCAAGGCCCTCGTGCTGCGCATCAACAGCCCCGGCGGCACCGTGACCGGGAGCGACCTCCTCCATCAGCAGATCAGCCGCTTCAAGCGCGAGCGCGGCATCCCCGTGGTCGCCCAGCTGATGGGCATCGCAGCGTCCGGCGGCTACTACGTCGCCGTCGCCGCCGACGAGATCGTCGCGCAGCCGACCACCGTCACCGGCTCGATCGGCGTGATCTTCTCCGGGATCAACCTCGCGGGCCTGATGGAGAAGATCGGCGTCGAGGACCAGACGATCACGAGCGGCGAGTTCAAGGACGCCGGCTCGATCCTGCGCACGATGCGTCCGGAGGAGAAGGCGCAGCTCCAGTCGATCATCGACGACTTCCACGAGCGCTTCGTCTCGGTCGTCCAGGCCGGCCGGCAGGGCCTCGCGGCCGAGGACATCGCGACGCTCGCCGACGGACGCATCTTCAGCGCGCCGCAGGCGCTCGAAGCGGGGCTGGTCGACCGGATCGGCACGCTGGAGAGCACGTTCGCCAGCGCCCGGAAGCGCGCCGGCATTCGCGAGGCGCGCATCGTCACCTATCACCGCCCGCGGGAGTACGCGAGCAACCTCTACACGCGCACCCCGCGCCCGCGCGCTCCGCTCGTCGACCTGTGGCCGGACGCCATCGCGCTGGAAGGGCCGACCTTCCTCTATCTCTGGGCTCCCGGAGCGGGAATCCGTTAGCTCAGAGGGGCGAAAGCGGCGGGGCGCACCGACGGCGCGCCCCGCGCGCTACATCTGCGTGTAGTCCGGGCCCTCGCCGCCCTCGGGCGGCGTCCAGTTGATCACCTGATAGGGATCTGCGATGTCGCAGGTCTTGCAGTGCACGCAGTTCTCGTGGTGGATGAAGAGCTTCTTCTTCCCCGCGTGATCCGGGTCGTCGACCATCTCGTAGACCGCCGCCGGACAGAACTTCTCGCACGGGTTTCCGTACTCCTCCGTACACACGTCGCGACAGAGATCCGTGTCGGCGACGACGAGGTGCGAGGGCTGGTCGGCCTCGTGGGCCGTCCCGCTGAACCCGACGAGGTGCTCCTTCGTGAACGTGAGCTTGCCGTCGAACTCGAACTCCTCGGGCTTGCGCTTCGCCGGCGGAAGCTCCGAGAGCTTCTTCATGTGCGTGTGGCCCGGGTCGGTCGTCAACTCGTCCTGGATGCCGCGCCCGCCGGTGATCATCCGGATCGGCTCGTTGAGCATGAAGAAGCCGACGCCGCGCTCGGTCGACGCGGCGAAGTTGCGCGCCTGATAGTGCTCGTCGTACGCCCAGCTTTTGCGGTAGCGCTCGGTGTAGTTGCCGAGGATCTTCGACGTGAAGTCCTGGGCGGCGAGCGCATCGACGAGCGTCTCTGCGGCCATCATGCCCGACTTCATCGCCATGTGGATTCCGGCGAGGTTCTGGGCGTTGCACATGCTCGCCGAGTCGCCGACGAGCATCATGCCGTCGTGGTAGAGCTTCGGCTGCGCATAGAGGCCGCCCGTCGGGATCGTCTTGGCGCCATAGCGCACCAGTTCAGCGTCCTCGAGCAGCCACTTCATCCACGGATTCGTCTTGAAGCGCTGGGCTTCGAGATGCGGGTCGCAGTGGGGATTCGAGGAATCGAGCGTGGTCACGAAGCCGTACGAGATCAGGTTGTCCTGCATGTCGTAGAGCCACATGCCGTGGAAGCCGTCGAGGATCTTCGGGAAGCTCAATCCGTGGACGACCCGTCCGGGCTTGTGCTTCTCGGGATTGATCCGCCAGATCTCCTTGATCCCGGTCTCGTAGGTCTGCGGGTTCTGCCCGTGCAGGTCGAAGCGCTCGATGGCCTGCTTGCTCAGACTGCCGCGGACGCCCTCGCCGAGCACCGTCACCTTCGCCAGGATGTCCATGCCCGGCTGGTAGGTCGGCTTCGGCTTGCCCTCCTTGTCGATGCCCATGTCGCCGATGCGGACGCCGATCACGCGGTCGCCCTCGACGAGCAGCTCGTCGCCGGCGAAGCCGGGATAGATCTCGACGCCGGCCGCTTCCGCGCGCTCGGCCATCCACTTCGCCACCTTGTTGAGCGAGACGACGTGATAGCCCTTCTTCTGGAAATTGGGCGGCACGACCGGGATGTTGAGCTTCCCTTTCGGGTGGAACATCCAGAAGCCGGCGTAATCGCAGACGTGCTCGGTCGGGAAGCCCTGCTCCTCGAAATCGGGGATGAGCTCGCGAATCGCCTTCGGGTTCATCACGCCGCCCGAGAGCATGTGATCGCCGATCTCGGCGCTCTTCTCGATCACGAGGACCGTCGGCGGCTCGATCGCCGTCTTCGACGGGTCGCTCTCGGCGGCCTGGTTCCAGGCCTCGACCTGGTTCATCAGATGAATGGCCGACGCCAAAGTGGCCGGGCCCGCCCCGACGAAGAGAACGTCGACCTCCATGCTCTCGCGTTCGATCTGAGTCATGGGGTCCTTCCTGTGTTGGGTGCGCTTTTCGCGATTGGATTGCAACATTAGAGAAAGGGCCGGATGCGGGCCATCGGATCGCACGCGCCCCCGTGACCCGCGGTCACGCGCTCAAGGCGATGCGTCGGAGGGGGGCGCCATCCGGCGGCGCGTACCAGAAACCAGGATCAGCGCGGCGAGCACCAACACCGCCGCCGCCCAGAAGGGTGTCTCGGGGACGAAACTCTCCATCGCGTAGCCCGCCGCCCAGGGACCGATCATCCGGCCCGTCATCGCCATCGCCTGACTCTCGGCGAGCAGTTCGCCGGCCTGATCCGCACCGCAAGCGCGCGAGAACATGCTCGTGAAGGATGGAAACGCCGCGCCCATTCCCGCGCCGACCAGCGTCACGATGCCGTAGAACGAGGCCTCGTTCGGCGCGACGCCGACGGCGCCGATCCCGAGTCCCATCGTCACCAGGCCCGCCAGCACGAGTGCGCGTTCGCCCACGCGGGACACGATCAGGCGCAACAGGACGCCCTGGGTGAAGACGAACACGACCCCGAACCAGGCGAAGATGAACGCCACGCCGAGCTCGGCGGTGCCGAAGCGCATCGAGAGCAGGAGCGGCGTCATCGATTCGAGGACGCCCAGCGCCGTGAACACGAGCAGGAACACGACGAGGTAGAGCGCGATGCGCGCGTCGTGGACGGCCGCGGCGAGCCGCAACGGCGCGGGAATCAGCAGCGTCCAGAGCTCGCGCCAGCGCGGCGCGCGATCCGCGTCGGGAGGCCGCGTCTCGGGAAGTCGCACCCACGCCAGTGCGAAGTTCGCCGCCGCGAGCAACGCGACGGCATAGAACGGAGCCTTCGCGTCGATCGTCGCGAGCAAGCCGCCGAGCACGGGCCCGAGCACCATGCCGAGCCCGACCGAAGCGCCGATCAGCCCCATGCCGCTCGCGCGGTCGTCTTCGGAAGTGACGTCGGTGACCACGGCCTGCGCCGTGCCGACGCTCGCGGCGAAGAATCCCGACAAGGCGCGCGCCGCGTAGATCCAGAGGATCGTATCGGCCGCCGCCAACGCAACGAAGGCGCCGACCGTCCCGAGCAACGACACGAGGATCACCGGACGCCGACCGACCCGGTCCGACACCCATCCCCATGCGGGCAGGAACAACAGCTGTGCCAGCGCGTGGGCCGCGAGCACGAGACCGATCTCGCCGGGCGTCGCGCCGAGACGCTCCGCGTAGAGCGGCAACACGGGAATGAGCACGCTGAACGCGATGAAGTCGATCAAGATCGTCGTGAAGACGACGAAGAGGACCCCGCGCATCGAACGCGCCGGTTCGTTCGGATCCCGACCGGGCCCCTGCTCTGTCGCCGACGCCGGGTCCATCGAAGCCATGAGGGCGGCGCAAGGTAGCATGGGTCCGTCGCGGGAACGGCCGGCGGTTCCCCCATATACTGTCCCGATGCGCGTCCCTACGCAGATCCCCGAGATCCTGCGCGATTTCATCGAGGTTCATCGCCTCGTCACCGATCTCGCGATCCGCCATCGCAGCTCGGGTCTGCGCTTCGAAGCCCTCGCCGGATTGATCGAGGACGACGAAGCCAGCGTTCTGTTCCGTTTGAAGGAGCGGACGCACGCGCTGTTCCGCGATCCCGGCGGAGGACGTCGCGCTCCGACCCACCGCGAGGCGCTCTTCGACCTGGCGATCGGCTCGCTTTTCCACGAGGGCATGAAGCTTCGCGAGAATCTCTATCAGCGGGAGATCTACGGTCCGCAGGTCCGTGCGCTCCTCTCCGATGCCGAGGAAGAATCGAAGGCCCTCTTCGACGAGTTCGAGAAGATGCTCGGGTCGGTGGAGGAGCGCGTCGACGAAGGCGTCCACGAGCTCGAGACGTTGGTGCAGCGGATCGCCGAACAACTGCGTCTGTTGATCGCGCTCCCGCCGGACGATGGATCGGCGCGCTACATGACCGAACACCCGGAGAAGGTCGACACGGTGTTCGGGGTGTCGCTCGATGAGCAACTCGAAGCGATGTACGGCTCCGTGGCGACGGGGTTCGAGTGCGCGGGCCGCTCCTATCTCGCGAGTGGCTTCTTCGGCTCGGCGGTGCGCTGTTTCGATCGGGCCCTCGAACGCGACGACGTCGAGGACGAAGTGCTCGCCCTGCGCGACTACGCGCGCGGCATGCAGGCGTACGTCGCGCGGGACTACGCGGCCAGCATCGAGCATCTCGCTGCCTGGCTGGCGACGAATCCGCCCGAGACCCGCTTCCGCGCGCTTGCGCGCGACGCGGTCTCGAGCATCGTCCAACTCGCCGAAGGCGACGATCGGACGCGCATCTCGCGGGAGGCGGCCGAGCTGCGCAGCGCGCTCAGCGACACTCGCGGGAACCCGGAACCGCCGAGGGGCTGAACGCCGCTCAGGCTGTCGCGGGCTCTTCCTGGCGGGCGAACCAGAGCCACGAAGACACGCCGATCACGATCAGGCAGATGCCGACGATCTGCGGTTCGGTCAGCCCGAAGAGCACCTTCGGATTGACGCGGAGGTTCTCGATCACCAGACGGCCGAGCCCGTTCGCCGCGATGTATTCGCCGAAGAGGAAGGGGCTCTTGTCGCGACGCTTCCAGAGGACGAAGGCCACCGGCATGAGCCACAGGATCTCGTAGATCTGCGTGGGATGGACGGTCTCCAGCGTCGGCGGGGCGCCTTCGGGAAAGGCGACGGCCCACGGAAGATCGCTGGCCTTGCCGTAATCGTCGCCGACGAGGAAGCAACCGACGCGACCGATCGATTGCCCGATGGCGGCGGCGGGCGCGACGCAGTTCATCAGCTGCACCACCTTCATTCCGTGGATGCGCGCACCGATCGAGCCCATGATCGTCGCGCCGATCAATCCGCCGTACCAGGTGATGCCGTCGCGCGCGAGCAACAGGTCGAGGAATGGACGTCCGTCTCGGATCGAGACGTCGATCGCGAAATAGAGCTTCGACCCGAAGATGCCGCCGAGCATCACGTAGACGAGCAGGGTCGTCGCGAGATCGGGATCGAGCCCGATCTCCTTCATGCGACGCGCCGTGATCCAGGATCCGACCAGAAAGGCCGTCGCCATCATCAGCCCGAACGTGCTGATGGGGAAGTCGCCGATCCGGAACAGTACGGGGTACATGCGGCGCGCGAACCTACGGGACCCTGTCGGTCGTAGCAAGCGGCGCGACGCAGCAACGCGTAGGCGTGGCGAAACTCGCGAGCGCAGTCGCGACGGGGATCAGCTGCGCGGGAACGTGGCGTGGAAGCTCGCGCCGCCGGTCGGATTCGAATCGACCCAGACGCGTCCGCCGCGACGCTCGACGATCTTCTTCACGATCGCGAGCCCCATGCCGGTTCCGGTGCAGCCATCCGCGCGCTTGCCGACACTCTGGAAGATCTCGAAGATCCGGCGCCGGTCGGCGGGGTCGACGCCGCGACCGTTGTCGCAGACGACGATCTCGTGGCCGTCGTCGCTCTCGTTCACCTGCACCTCGATGCGTGCGCCGGATCGCGGCCCCATGTGATCGATCGCGTTGCCGATCAGGTTCGAGAAGACCTGGTAGAGGCGCGGGCGATCGCAGTAGATCGGGGAGACGCCGCCCTCGGGCAGGACGAGGTCGATCCCGGTTTCCTCGAGTCGCGGCTTGAGCTCGGCCGCCAGCTGACGCAGCACCGCCTGGCTGTCGACGAGCGCCGGACGCTCCCCCGGACTGCCGACCTTGGCCAGGCCGAGCAGATCCTCGATCAGCCTCTGCATCGTGCGCGAGGCTTGTTCGATCCGATCGACGAAATGCCGGCCGGTGTCGTCGAGATCGCGTGCGTAGTCCTGCTGGAGCAGGCGCGAGAAACCGAGCAGCCCGACGAGCGGCGATCGCAGGTCGTGCGCGAGCGATCCGATCGAATGATCCAGCTCTTCGTTCGAGCGCTCGAGACGCTGCATCTCGGTCGCCCGGTCGGTGACGTCCCGGAGGACGAGTACACGTCTTTCGTCGCGCATCGGAGCGACGGCGACGTCGAGGGTGCGTGCGCACCCACCGTCGCCCGGGAAGCGGATCTCGCAGGAAGCTTCGCGGGCAGGGCCTTGCAGCGCGTCCGCCAGCGCCTCTATCTGGTCCGCGTCGGGCGGGAGCAGCGCCGTGATCGGTCGCGCGATGAGCTCCTCGGAAGAAAAGCCGAGCAGCTGACACGCTGCCGTGTTGGCGCGCCGGACGAACCCGTCGCAGTCGAGCGCGAGAAGAGCGTCCGGGATGGCGTCGATCATCTCGTGATCGAGCCCGCTTTCCTCGCGCGAGACGTGCTCGCTCGCGACGACGACGATCATGTCGCCTTCTTCGGATTCGATCCGCAGCAGGTCGAGATCGAGGAGGTCGCCCTCGCCGCGCGGACCGCGAATCTGGAGCGGGAAGCCGCGGAGTTGGGACCGGTCGCGCAGATCCGAGCGCAGCGGGAAGACCTGCTCGGGCTTCGGCAGCTTGGCGAGGAAGGAACGCGCGTCGTCTCCGAGCCGGAAGTCCTCGACGCCGGGGATCTCGCGCAAGCCGTCGCTCATCCAGACGACGCGCCTCTCCTCGTCGACGAGAAGCATCCAGCGGTGGATCCGCGAAAGGCCCTCGAGGACGCGATGCGCGGGAAGCGAAACCGTGGTTCGCGATTCAGCGGGATTGCGAGCGTTCATGCCGGGTGGGATTCCTCGAAGTCGCCAGCCGGTCTACGCGGGTTTCGGGTCGATCGGATGAATTCAACCAATCGAAACCATCGAGTTTCTGGATTCAACGCAGTCCAACATGCAGTGCTCTACCGGATCGATTCCAAATCCTCGTGAAACCCCCGTGACAGCCGACTTCCTCTGCGACGAACGATCGCCATTCCTGGCCAGCGACCGCTTCGGGCCCCATCCCCACCGAATCCGAGCGAATCGTATCACCCGAGTGAGTGAAGGGTCAAAAACATTCGCCTCTCATGCGTTGCCGGTCACAAACCCGCGGGAATCTCCGCGCGCGCGGCGCGTTCGCTCTGGCGGTTGCGCGCCCGCGATGGGTGGGGTTTGGTGAGGGCGTCGATTGATCGATATCTTTCCGCCGATCGGCGACGCGGGTCGGGCCAGTCTCGAAGGACCCCGATCCCCCGAAAGCGATCCCCCAGGGAAGGCATGAAACGCTTCTACACACTCCTGATCATCGCGCTGTCGGCCGTTCTGCTCGGCCGCGCCGCCCCGACGCCGGAAGCCGAGGCCTCCGGCGCGACGGTGAGGCCCGTGGCGCTGTCGGCGCTCGAGATCGGGGAAGTGCTGAGCTCGGTGAATCCCAACCTCTCCGACGCGCAGCGCCTTCGGATCGGTCGCGCCGTGCTGCGCAGCAGTGAGACCCACGGGCTCGATCCGCAGCTGGTCACGGCGATCATCCTGGTCGAGAGCGGTGCACGCCCCTGGGCACTCTCGCCGAAGGGCGCCGTCGGTCTGATGCAGGTGATGCCGCACATGGCCGAGCCGCTTCCGCTCGGTGGGAACCTCACGACGGTCGAGAGCAACATCGAAGCCGGTTGCTTCATCCTCGCGGACAACATCCGTCGCCTGGGCGAGGACGACGGCATCTCCGCGTACTTCTGGGGCTCGAACATCCGCGGCGTCGCATACCTCGACCGCGTGCGCGCGGCGCGCGCGACCGTTCGCCGCATCATCGAATCCTGACCCGATCGTCTTGGCGCCGCCCAACTCCATCCGCCGCTACGAGCTGCCCGTAGCGGGAGCCTCGGCCGAATCGCTCTTCCGTCGTGGTTGGGTTTCGGAGGCGCCGCGGGCGAACGTCGTCCTCGTGCACGGTTTCGCGGAGCACAGCGGTCGGTACGAGCACGTCGGGCGCTGGCTCGCCGAGCGCGGATTCGCGACCCACGCCTACGACCATCTCGGCCATGGCCGATCGAGCGGGGCCCGCTGCCACGTCGACCGATTCGACGAGTACCTCGACGATCTCGCCCACGTGATCCGCAAGGTGCGCGACGACGCGCCGGGCCTCCCGCTCTTCCTGGTCGGTCACAGCATGGGCGGCCTGATCACGGCCGACTTCGTGTGCGACCGGAAACCTGACGTGGCCGGCGTCGTCCTGTCGGGGCCGGCGCTCGCCGTCGCGCAGGGACGCGCACGCATGCAGATGTGGTTGGCGCGCATCGTCCGCCTGGTCGCGCCGCGCCTGGCGATCACCTCCGGGCTGGACCTCGACGGACTCGCGTCGGATCCCGCCGTGCTCGAGCGCTACCTCGCCGATCCGCTCGTCGAGGAGAAGCTCACGGTCTCGCTTGCCGCGGAGTTGATGTCCACGGTCGAGCGCACGGCCCCGCGCGGCGGCGACGTGAAGGCGCCACTCCTCATCCTGCACGGCAGCGACGACACGCTGTGTGCGCCGTCGGGAAGCGAGCAGTTCGCCGAGGCGGCGCCGCGAGGCCGCTTCGTGCTCTATCCCGGTCTGCGGCACGAGATCTTCAACGAGCCGAGCCACGAAGAGGTGTTGAAGGAGATGGCCTCGTTCTTCGAGGAGCAGCTCGCCGCGAGTCCGTCGCCGTGAGCGACCTCACGCACCTCGACGAGCAGGGACGCGCCCACATGGTGGACGTCGCCGAGAAGGCCGTCACGCGACGCGAGTGCCTCGCGCGGGGCGCCGTCGAGATGGCGCCCGAGACGCTCGCCCGGATCTCGGAGGGCCGGATCGCCAAGGGGGACGTCCTGGCGACCGCCCGGATCGCGGGGATCCAGGCGGCGAAGCGCACCGATGAATGGATCCCCCTCTGCCACTCGATCCCGCTCGACGGCGTCGACCTCGAGCTCGTCCCCGAGCCCCACCACAGCCGGGTCCGGATCGACGCCACGGCCCGCGCCCATGCTCGGACCGGCGTCGAGATGGAAGCGCTGGTGGCGGTCGCCGCAGCCGGGCTGGTCATCTACGACATGTGCAAGGCCGTCGACCGCGGGATGATCGTCGGCGCGGTGCATCTGGTGCGCAAGAGCGGCGGTAAGAGCGGAGTCTGGCAGCGCGAGGACGACCCTCTCGATTCCCGAGCCCGGAGTTGAGCCCGATCGGCCGCGATCCCAAGGATTCGGGCGAAGCGCGGGAACCCGGCGACGACGCGCGGTGTCCGAGTTCGGGCATGCAATCGACGATGACCGCGGATTTTGCTGAGGCCGTGGCGGTGACTCCCGCCAACCCGAAGCGCGTCGCTCCGTTCGTCGCCTCCGACGACCCCGACGCCGAGCTCGTCGCGCGCTGGCAGGATGGCGACGAGGCCGCTTTCGAGCGGCTCGTCCGCGCGCACGAGCCGAAGGTCTTCCGGTTGATGCTGCGCATGCTCGGCAACCGGGAAGAGGCCGAAGATGCCGCCCAGGACGCGTTCTTGAGCCTCCACCGCCACGGACATCGCTTCCGGCGCGAAGCCCGCTTCTCCACATTCCTCTATCGCGTCGCCGCCAACGCGGCGCTGAACCGGCGCCGGAGCCTGGGACGCGCCCGCACCCGGCGCCGTGAGCTCGCGCAGGAGCAATCGACGGGCGCCCATCTTCCCGTCGCCCCGCGCAACCCCGAAGACGCCACCCACGGCGGCGAAGTGCAGGTGCAGGTGCAGGCGGCGCTCCAGCAGCTTCCCGAAGACCTTCGTGTGGCCGTCGTGCTCTACGACATCGAAGGCCAGTCCTACAAAGAGATTGCCGAGATCCTCGATATCCCCGAAGGCACCGTGAAGTCGCGCATCCATCGCGCACGTCAGGGGCTTCGCGAGCTGCTGCGAGAGCTCGTCGAGAGCTCCCCGACAGGAGAAGAGTCGTGACCGACCGCCATCCCGACCGACCGACACGAGACACGCCCCTCGAGCCCTGGGCGCTGGATCTCCTCGAGGAGTCCGACGGTTCCGGCGATCCGAAGGCGCGGCAGGAGACGGAACGCGTCGTCGCCCTGTTGCGAGATCTGGAGTCCCCGGCAGCCGATTCCGAACGCGCGGACCGATTGATGCAAGCCCTCGCCGGTCAGACCGCGCGTCCGAACGTGATCCATGCCGCTTTCGGCGCCGCACGCCGGGCCTTCCGCCCGCCGATCGCCCTGGCCCTCGCAGCGGGGATGGCGGGACTCTTCGCCGTCGTGGTGGCGCCCGAGAGGTTCCCGTTCCTGCAGCCGACCGGCGAGCCGCTCGGCGAAGCGACCACCCAGCAGATCGCGACGACCGAGGCCGCGCAACCGGCCCGCGAGCCCGTCCGCCGGCGCGCGACGCCCGTGATCCGTCCCCGGCTCGTGAACGCGAGCGCCCTGGCCCCTTCCTCCGTCTCGGCGCCCGCCGCGCGCTTCGATCGTTCCTTCTACGAGACGAGCTACGACCGCGGGCTCGATCGCCAGCTCAACCTGCTGATGATCGACCCCGATGCGTTCGCCGTTCGGCTCGAGCGCATCGCACAACGCGATCGCTTCATCGCCCGTCTGGCAGAGCGCGCCGCCGAGCGCGGCGACGCGCCGGAGATCGCTCTGCGTGTCCGCCAGAGCCGACACCCGCTCGCCGGGCAGCTCGTCGATCGCCTGCTCCGCTCCAACTTCGTCGCGAGCGTCTCGCCGCGCTGATTTCGCGCTGATTCCGGAATAGAGCGGTACGCTGCGCGGCGGTCCATGGCCCGTCCGCGCATCCGATCGGCGATCGTCTTCTGCAGCATGGCCCTCGCGTGCTGTGCGAATCCGGATGGGGCGTCGCTTCCCGAAGCCGCCGTCGATCTCCGCCCTTCGCCGAACCGCTCGGCAACGGTCCGATCGATCCTGCCGGCGTCGTGGACGCGTCCGCGCATCGTCGAGATCACGACGTCTCCAGCCGGCGCCACTCTCGACCTTTTCTATCTGCGCGGCAACGTGCAGCTCCGATTCCTGAGCACCGAGGCACCGGCCCGCGTGGTGATCCCGGCGCGACTCGATGCGACGAGGCG
Source organism: Deltaproteobacteria bacterium (assembly GCA_024638705.1). Classification (GTDB taxonomy): domain Bacteria; phylum Myxococcota_A; class UBA9160; order UBA9160; family SMWR01; genus JAHEJV01. The sequence continues at coordinate 12,118 of JAHEJV010000079.1, forward strand.
AGACGTCGTGCTGGTACGCGCCACCCTCGACGGCTATCGCGTCGCGGAGCAGGTGATCGAATCACGAGCCGCACGCGAGCGACACGCGATCGAGCTCGAAGCGCTTCCAAACCGCATCGAGCGCTTCGCATTTCGCGACCTGGGCGGTCGAGCGACGCTGCTCTTCGCGACGCGCGAACCGCTGCGCTTCCAGCTGCACGACGAGGCCGACGGCTTCCGCATCCTGCTTCCCGAAACCGCGCTCGCCGACGAGGCGCGAACCATGTTCGACGGTCTCGCGAGTGAGCTCGTCGCGCGCATCGAGCCGATCCCGATCGGGGAGGATCTCGTCATCCGGGTGACCCTTCGCAGTGACGCCGAGGACCACGGCCTTCCACTCCGCGGTCGGAGATGGCGGAATCCCGCCGATGACTCGAACGGCTTCGCCATCGACGTCGGCGCGACGATCGGCGACGTCGACCGCGTGGCGCGACTGCGGGCCGCCCTGGCCGCCGTCTCCGTTTCCGAGGTCTCGGGCTGCGCTCTGGCCTGGGAGCGTTCGGTCCGAAGCTCGCTCGATCCGACGTCGCTCGCCCGTGCGCTCGGTCCGAGCGCGCGCGACGGCGACGCCGCGTTCCGTCACGAAGCGATGCGCCGTCTGGGCGAACTGGTTCCGGACTCCGTCGTCCGGTCGACGACCGGCGCGACCTATCGCGTCGATCGCGAGATCGAAGCGATGGCCGCCAGCTCGGTGGCGTCGGAAGTCGTCGGACATCTCGCGCTGCTGCGAAGCGCTTCGTCCCACCTCGCGGACCCGGAACATCGCGGGGAGACACTCCGGGGTCTGCTCGCACCCGGGTTCGCCGTTCTGGAATGGAACGCGATCTCGGACGAAGCGGAACGGAGCGAGCAGAGGTGTCGCGCTCCGACGGCCGCGCACTAACTCCGCACTCCCCGCTGCTATGCTGCCCGCCCCCGGTCCCCGGATACAACGTCCATGGACTCGCGAAACGGATCGGAACGGGGCGACGTCGTCGCGCCGAGCCCCGAGAAACGGAACACGGGAGAGGGACCGCGCGAGCGGCTACGCCGCTGCGGCGCCGAAGCGCTGAATGCCGCCGAGCTGGTCGCACTCCTCCTGCGAACCGGCGCGCGCGGGAGCGACGCGGTCGACGTAGCGCGCACCCTGCTCGCGCGGGTCGGTGGACTCGACCGACTCGAGTGCGCTCCGCTGAACGAGTTGGCGACCGTCGCAGGCGTCGGCCGTGCGAAGGCGGCGTCCCTGGCGGCGGCCTTCGAGCTCGGTCGGCGATGCGCCGCCTCCCGCCTTCCCGAGGGCGCCGCGCTGCGCAGCCCGGAGGAGGTCTTCCACCGCTTCGCGCTGCGGCTGCGGCGGCTCCGGCAGGAGCGCTTCGTGGTGGTGATGCTGGACGGCCGGCATCGCGTGATCGGCGAGGAGGTGGTGTCCCAGGGCACGCTGACGGCCAGCCTCGTGCACCCACGCGAGGTCTTCCGGCCTGCGCTTCGGGCCAGTGCGGCGGCGCTGATCCTGGTCCACAACCACCCCAGCGGCGATCCGACGCCCAGCGCCGAGGATCGCGCGGTCACCGCGCGTCTGGCCCGCGCCGGGGAGATCCTCGGGGTGCGCGTCCTCGACCACGTCGTGGTTGCGGAGCGGGGCTTCGTCAGTCTCCGTGAGGAAGGGGCGATGGACGCCGAGTCGCTACGCGGATCCGCTAAGGCAGGAACGGCGCCGGGTCGATGAGGGAAAGGCACCGCTGCTCTGCTCTCACCGCCCCCAGGGATCCGGCATGAAGACGACTCTGCGAAAGGACGCCGGCGAACGGACTTCGGAAGGCGCCGAGCGACGCCGATCGGAGCGCGTCGAGCTCGTCGTGCGCGTCGACTACAAGACGGTCGACGAGCTGTTCTCCGAGTTCGCGCGCAACATCAACGAGGGCGGCATGTTCGTCGAGACCGACGCGCCGGCCGACCTCGGCTCACCGGTCGAGCTCGAGTTCAGGATCCCGGGCAGCGAAGAGCCGATCCAGGTGCTCGGTCGGGTCGTGCGCGCCACTGTCGGCGATCAAGGCGATCCGCCCGGTATGGGAATCGAGTTCGAGAACCTCGATGCCCAGTCGCGCGAGCTGATCAACGAACTCGTCCGCAACCTGCGCGTCGGCAGCTGCGCCTGAGGCCAGGCCTGGGTTCAGAAGGGAACGTCGTCTGCGGGCGGCGGGCCTGAATCGAAGCCGCCTCCCCCGCCACCGCCACCGCCACCGGACGGCGGTCCACCGGAGCCGCCTTCCCCGCGCCCGCCAACGAACTGGACGTTGTTGGCGACGATCTCGGTGGTGCGGCGCTTGCCGCCTTCCTTGTCTTCCCACTCACGCGTCTGGAGACGCCCCTCGACGTAGACGCTGCGCCCCTTCGAGAGATACTGGGCGCAGATCTCCCCCGTGCGGCCCCACGCGACGATGCGATGCCACTCGGTGCGCTCCTGCTTCTCGCCGTCCTTCGTGGTGTATCGCTCGTTCGTCGCCAAGGTGAAGTTGGCGACGGCCTGACCGCCGGGCGTGTAGCGAAGCTCCGGATCGCGTCCGAGGTTTCCCAGAAGAATGACTTTGTTGACGCTCGCCATGGGCTTTGCTCCGTCGGTGGTGGGGTGTCGCGCGATGTTCTCCCCGTCGGTGTGTGGCGTCAAGGAGAAGCGCCGTCGAAAGCGCGCAGCGTCGCGTCGAATCGTGTGGGTCGATGTCGAGGCGTCGCTGCAAGCGGAGGTTGAGGACGGGATCGATTCCCGAAGCGAGCGCTCGTCGGCACCGCGCTGCGAACGCGGGCCCCTCGGAGGCCGAGCCATTGACGCCCCCCGGTGCCCGCCTACTCTGGGTCCGCCTGACGGATCACGGGGGGTGAATT
>JAHEJV010000080.1 GCA_024638705.1 Deltaproteobacteria bacterium
CGTCGCCGAGCAGCGCGAAGGCCTGGCAGCGGCAGCCACCGAAGTCCACCGTGCGCTCGTCACAGCTGCGACACGGCTCGGGCATCCAGCCTTCGCCGCGATAGGCGTTCATGCCCGGCGCCCCGGTCCAGCAATCGGCCAGGCTCCGCTCGGGCACGCGCCAGAAATCGAGGTCGGGGAGCTGCGCCGCGCCGTGGCACGGGAGCACGCTCCCGTTCGGCGTCACGACGAGGCTGCTCCGGCCCCAGCCGCCCATGCACGGCTTCGGTCGACCGCGGAAGTGGTCGGGGAGCACGAAGAGGATCTCGATCTCCGGATGCAGCGGGCGCAGTCGCGCGACCTCGGCGCCGGCGGCGTCGAGCTGTTCGCGCGACGGCATCAACGCGTCGCGATTGCGCAGCGCCCAGCCGTGGTATTGCGCGTTCGCGAGCTCGAGTCGCTCGGCGCCGAGCTGCGCGGCGAGCGCCACGAGCTCCGCGATGCGGTGCAGGTTGTGGCGATGCAGGACGACGTTGAGCGTCATCGGGAGCGCGTGCCGCTTCACCGTCTCCGCGAAGGCGAGCTTCGCGTCGAAGGCGCTCACCCCGGCGATCGCGTCCGACGCCTCGGCGTCCGCGTCCTGGATCGAGAGCTGCACGCTGCGCAGGCCGGCGGCGACGAGGGCGTCGAGCTGCTCGGCGGCGCGCGTCGTGCCCGCGGTGACGAGATGGGGATAGAGCGACGCCTCGGACGCCCCGGCGACGATCGCCTCGAGGTCGGGATGCAGCGTCGGCTCACCGCCGGTGAATCCGACGTGCACGACGCCGAGCGCCGACGCCTCGCGCAGCACCCCGGCCCAGGCCGCTCCGTCGAGCGCGTCCTTCGTCGCCGCGTAGTCGATCGGGTTCGAGCAGTAGACACAACGCAGCGGGCACCGATAGGTGAGCTCGGCGATCAGGTTGTAGGGACGCGGGGCGGGCACCTCCCGAAGATAGGTCAGGGCAGGGTGTAGGCGATCACGTAGTCGCCGAGCGGCGAGCCGTTTCCGATGTGCCCGCCCGGCGAGACGATCAGGAACTGCTTCCCGTCGGGCGAGAGCTTGTAGGACATCGGGCCGGCATGGAGCCCGGCGGGCAGGTCGAACATCGCGATGCGCTCGCCGGTCTCGGCGTCGTGTACGCGCATCACCGGGAGCTTCGTGCCGCCGTGAAAGACCAGACCGCTCGCGGTGGCGAGGGCAGGGCCATAGCCGGCGCTGCCCGGGTCGTCGTCGCCGGTGCTGGTGGAAGCGCGCCAGGCGATGTCGCCGCTCGCGAGGTCGACGCCTACGAGCATCCCCCACGGCGGCTTCACACAGGAAACGCCGTCGAAGCGGAACATCGTGCGTCCGCTGACCGGGTCGAGGCGATAGCTCTGCCCGGTGCCGCGCCCGGTGAGCAGCCACCAGAGATTGCGCAGGGTGAACCCGCGCAAGGGCTTCGCGCCGCCGCCGCCCGTCGCCTCGTCGGCCGCGTGGTCGAGCTTCACGATGTGCACGCGGTTCTGCACCGGCACGACGAGCAGCTGGCGTCGTTCGTCCCACGTCGCGCCCGACCAGTTCGCACCGCCGCCGGTGAACGGGTAGAGGACCGAGCCCCCGAGGCTCGGCGGCGTGAAGAGACCGTCGTTGCGCAGCTCAGCGAGCCGCCTCTGGCAGCGGCGCAGGTGCTTCTCGTTCGGGGCGTAGAGGTCGGCCTCGGTGACCGTCTGTGGCACGAGCGGCGGCGGCTTCACCGGGAAGGGCTGGGTCGGCGACGTCACCTCGCCCGGCACGTCGCTCTCGGGGACGGGGCGCTCCTCGACGGGGAAGAGCGGCTCGCCGGTCTCGCGGTCGAGCACGAACACGAAGCCCTGCTTCGTCGCCTGCACGACGGCGTCGACCGGCCGTCCGTCACGACCCAGTGTCACCAGCACCGGGGGCGCGGCGAGGTCGTAGTCCCAGAGGTCGTGATGCACGGTCTGGAAGTGCCACACACGCTCTCCCGTGGCGGCTTCGAGGGCGACGATCGAGTCGGAGTAGAGGTTCGCGCCCGGCCGGTTGCCGCCGTAGAAGTCCGGGCTCGGCGTGCTGACGGGCAGGAAGACGAGTCCGCGCTCGAGATCGGCGGTGATCGTCGACCACACGTTGGCGGCGCCCGTGAGCTTCGTGCCCGTCTCCCAGGTCTCGTAGCCGGGCTCGCCTTCGTGCGGGATCGTGTGGAACGTCCAGCGCAGCGCCCCGGTGCGCACGTCGAAGGCGCGCACGTCACCGGGCGGTGCGTCCGGTCGCAGGATGTCGGAGATCGACGAGCCCACGACGATGAGATCGCCGACGACGGTGCCGGGCGAGGTGACGGCGTACTCGGGCTCGTCGTAGATCGGCGCGATGCCTTCGCGCAGGTCGACCGTGCCGCTCTCGCCGAAATCGCTGCACGGGCGTCCGGTGGCGGCGTCGAGCGCGATCAGCCGCGCGTCGAGCGTCGCGAGAAAGATGCGGCGGGTGCAGGCGCCGACGGCGTCGGTATCGCGCCAGGTGGCGACACCTCGATTGATCCACATGTTCGGATAGGCGAGTCCGCGTTCGAGCTCCGGGTCGTAGGTCCAGAGCTCTGCTCCGGTCTCCGGGTCGAGGGCGATCACGCGGTTGCGCGGCGTCGTGAAGACGAGGCGGCCCTCGAAGAGCACCGGCGTCGACTCGAAGGCACTGCCGCGCTGGACCGAGATCGGCCAACGGCCCTCCCAGAAGTCGCCGTGGCGGTAGGTCCACGCGATCTCGAGCGTGGCGACGTTCTCCTTGGTGATGTCGGTGAGCGGCGTGAAGCGCCCGCCGCCGGGGGCGCCCTCGGTGGTGGGCCAGCCGGCGACCGGCGGCGGGTCGGCCGTCGCCGTCGCGGCGAATACGGCGAGCAGCACGAGGGAGGAGAGGACACGCATCGGAGACCTCCGGTCGGGGCGGGCAGGGGAGATCATAGTTGACTGACCTGATCGGTCAATTATCATCCGGAGGTGACGCGAACGATTCCCGAGGGCCGCTACGGAGACCTGCTCGATGCGGCGACGGAGGTCTTCATCCGTCAGGGCTACCGCCGCACCCAGATCGCCGACGTCGCCGAGCGTCTCGGGCTCGCGAAGGGATCGATCTACACCTACGTCGACTCGAAGGAGGCGCTCTTCGACGCCGCGTTGCGCCACGCCGATCGCCCGCGTCCGATTCCGCTTCCGAAGAAGCTCCCCGTCTCGGCGCCCGATCCGAAGGCGACGCTGCGAATGGTGGAGAAGCGGGTGGCGGAAGAGAGCGGGCTGCCGAAGCTCGCCGACGCGCTGGCGCGAAAACGCGTCGTCGACATCGAAGCCGAGCTCGCGGCCGTACTCGGCGAGCTCTTCGATCTGCTCGTTCGCCACCGCACCGTCATCAAGCTGATCGACCGCTGCGCGCTCGACCGCCCGCAGCTCGCCGACCTCTGGTATCGCGCCGCGCGCGTCGGCGCGATGGCGCGGATCGCCGAGTACCTCGCCGACCGCACGCGGCGCGGCCGCGTGCGCCGCTTCCCCGACGATGCGATCGCCACGCGCATCGTCCTCGAGACGCTCGTCTTCTGGGCCGTGCACCGCCACTGGGATCCGTCGCCCCAGCCGATGCGCGACGAGGAAGCGCGCGCGACGGCACTCGCGTTTCTCGTCGCCGCGTTGGTGCAGCGGTGACGGAAGCCCCGTCCCGGCCGGTCGCGATTCCTAGCGGCCCTTCAGGACGGACGGCCGGGGAAGACGCTTCGCCGGCTCGGCGCCGAGCGGTTCGGACCGGTAGTGGATCGTCACCATCCAGTCCGGATAGCCCGGCTCGAGCTCCCGGAGCGAAGCCACGACGGCGGGCTTCACGAAGTTCTCGAGCAGCGCGCCCTGCCCCGGCCAGATGCGGAACTTGATGCGGATGTAGGTGTATCCCGCCTCCGTCGTCGACCGCCCCTCGACGCTCGGCGCAAGCAGCAGGACGCCCGGATACTGTTCGTAGGCCGATCGGGCCAGCCGGGCGAGCCGCGCCTCGCAATCCGTGTCGCTTCCGGCGACTCCGCTCGGGAGCCGCGCGTCGAGATGCGCCCGGATGTAGCCGTTCGGGTAGTTGATCACGTTCAGGATCGAGCGGTTCGGCACGAAGACACGCGCTCCGGAGAAGTTCACGAGCACCGTGAACCGCATCCCTACCTTCTCGACGATGCCGACCTGTCCGCTGAGATCGACCATGTCCCCGACGTCGATCAGGTCGGAGAACACGACCGTGAGGCCGTTGATCACGTCCTGCACGACGCCCTGGGAGCCGAAGCTCACCGCGAGGCCGATCACCGACGCGCTCGCGAGGTAGGTGGTGAGGGAAACGCCCAGCTCGCTGAGCAGGAACCCGAACGTCCCGAAGTAGATGGCGAAGACGATCGTGCTCGACGCGAAGCCGGTGATCGTCATCACCTTCGACTCCGAGCTGAAACGCGAGCGGAGGATCCGGACGCTCAACGCGCGGACCAGGAGCGTCGCGACGTGCGCCGCGATCGCGACGGCGACGATCGTCCCGAGCCGACCGAGATTGGGCTCGGTCACGCGCGTCCTCGGGCGCGCACGTCGGCACCGGGTCGCTCCAGCACTCCCAACCGCACCATCTCGTCGAGGAAGTCGTGGACGTCGTCGCCGAGGTGCTCGGCGTCGGGGTGGCGTTCGCGCAGCGCGGCGACGATCGCGAGCGCGTTCCGCTCCCCGTCGCAGAGGCGGAGGATCTCGACTCCGCTGCCGCCGAGCTTCACCGCGCGCTCGGGCAGCACGACCATCGGCTCGGCGTCGTCGAGGCGCGCTTGCGCCGCGCGGGCCAGGCGGGGTGCGGTGTGCGCGGCCTCGATCGCGTCGAGCAGGCTCCACAGGATCTCGCACTTGCGTTCGAGCGCGGCGGCGCAGCGGTCCTGTTCCTCTGCGGACTTCGCGTGTTCGAGCACGAAGGCGAGCCCCTCCCGGGCGTCGGCGGGGGCCTGGACGGTGCGGCTGCGGAAATAGCGCAGCCCAGAGGCATCGACCCAGGGGTAGTGCTTCTCGAAGGCGGCGATGCGCGTGCCCATGATGTCGCCGGCGAAGAGCTCGGTGAGCGACGCGGCGACGCTCTCGAGCAGATCGTGGCTCTCGACGAACGCGACGTAGGCGTCGCAGGCCCGGCGCACGCCGGGGAGCACGTCGTCGAGGGCGGCGACGCGCGCCTCGTCGAGGCCGACCGCGCGCGCGAGTGCGAGCCAAAGCGCGAGGCCGCCCTCGCGTTCGGCGGTGCCGTCGTGGTCGTGGATGCGGCCGATCCACTCGCGACGGAACGCCGGGTCGGCCGACTTCGCGAGGATCAGGCCGTCCTTGAGCGGGATCCGCGTCTGGTAGTAGTAGCGGTTGGCCACCCAGGTGCGGATCTCTTCCTGGGACAGCTTCCCCTCGTGCATGCGCACGTTGAAAGGGTGGCGGTGGTGGTAGCGCTCGGCGCCCAGCGCGCGAAGGCGCGCTTCAAGCTCTGTGACTTCGCTCGCCTTCGGCTCGCTGCGCGTCGGCTTTGCCGCCTTGCGTTCGCGGGCGTCCGAGCTCATAGCTCGATCTCCATCCCGTCTTCAGCGATCGCGACGCCGCTGCGTTCGACGCGCGCGCGCTCGGGCGACGCGGCGTCGAGCACCGGATTCGTGTTGTTCATGTGGATGTAGTACGAGCGGCCCGGCAGCTCGGCGAGGGTGGCGAGGCTCGACTCGGGACCGGAGATCGGGATGTGCCCCATCGCGAAGGCGTCGGGCGCGCCGGGACGCAGCGTGCGCAGCTCGTCGGCGGTGAAGAAGGTGCCGTCGACGAAGCGCACGTCGGCGGCGGCGAGCTCGGCCATCGAGGCGGAGTCGAGAGCCTTGAGCCCAGGCAGGAACACGAGCCGCTTGCCGGTCTCGCGCTCGGTGATGCGCAGGCCCACCGTCGTCTCGGCGTGTGGCTTCATCACGTCGCGCAGGAAGGGCGGGATCTTCGGCGCGACGGGAAACATGCGCGCTTCGAGGGCGCCGTCGCGGTCGAGGGGGATCGGCGCGTCGAGTCGCGCCGTGCCCCAGGACGGCTCGAGCAACCGCCAGGCCGCGTTCTGGCCCAGCACGCCTTCGCGCACCCAGGCCGTCGACACGATCCGATACGACAGCGCCTCGCGCATCACGAGCAGACCGAGCACGTGGTCGAGCTCGGCCGACGTGAGGACGACCGTGTCGAGCGGGAGGTCGCGGGTGCCCTCGCGCGGATGCAGGCCCGGGAAGTCGGCGAGCTGTTGGCGGATGTCCGGGCTCGCATTGAGCAGCGACCAGCGCTCGCCGTCCGCGGAGACGGCGAGAGAGGGCTGGGTGCGCGCCGGGACGTCGGGATCGCCGCGCCGCGCGCGCACCGAGTTCGCGCCGCCGCAGTTCCACTGCGGCAGGCCCCCGCCCGCGCAGGAGCCGAGGACGCGGATCTTCATGCTGCGGCGACGCGGGAGAGCACGCGCTTGTCGAGGTCGACGCGGCCCTCGGCGTTCTCGGTGATGCGCCGCGCCTGGTGCTCGACGACGAGCATGCGGCGCTGGATGAAGTTCTCGGCGATGTCGAGCCGGCTCGGGTCGGCGCCGGCCTGCTTGAGCAGCTCGGCCGCGGCGATCACGTCGATCACCATCTCGGCCATCATCCGAGCGCGCAGGAGCGCGTAACCCATGTCCGACGCGAGGGCACCGAGCGTCTGCTCGACCCTGCCGATCACCTCGCTCACCCGTTTCGCGAGCGGCGCGCGCTTCGCGTCCCCGGACATGGCCTCCAGCTCCGAGCGCACTTCCTTGAACACGACGGCCAACGCGCCCTTGCCCATCTCGCGCAGCGCGAACGAGGCCTGGATCTCGCTCGTGCCTTCGTAGATGGTCATGATCAGGCTGTCGTTGTGGAGCTTGCCGATGTCCGAGTCGAGGGTGAAGCCGATGCCGCCGAACACCTGGAGCGCATCCATCGTGAGGTCGGTGCACACCTCGGTCGAGTAGTACTTGCACAGCGGCGTCAGCAGGCGGACGCGCGTGGCGTCGCGTTCGAGTTCGGCCTGGAGCTGGCTGCGCACGTTCTCGGGCAGATCGTCGCGCCGGAGCGCGCGCTCGCGGGCGACCGTGCCGTCGAGCAGCACGTAGGTGCGGTAGAGCAGGGCGCGCACGGCCTCGGTGTTGACCACCATCTTCGACAGCATGTTCAGCACCAGCGGCTGGTGTGCGATCGGCTGGCCGAACTGTTGGCGCTCCTGGGCGTACTTCACCGCGTCCTGCATCGCGCCCTCGGCGATGCCGAGCGCCTGCGACGCGACGCCGAGCCGCGCCATGTTCATCAGGTCGAGCATCGCGCGGAAGCCCTCGCCCTTCTCGCCGAGCAGCACACCCTCGGCGTTCTCGAACACCACTTCGCAGGTGGCCGAGCCGTGGATGCCGAGCTTCTTTTCGAGTCGCGACACGCGCACGCCGTTGGAAGATCCGTCGTCCTTGTGGCGCGCGACGAGGACGAGCGAGAGGCCGCGCGTCGTGCCCTTCGACTCGTCGAAGCTCTCGTCCTCGCGGGCGAGCACGAGGTGCACCTCGGCGCCGCCGTTGCTGATGTAGATCTTCTGCCCGTCGACGTAGAGCTTGCCGTCACGCTCGGTGACGCGGGTGGTGATGCCGCCGAGGTCGCTGCCGGCCTGGGGCTCGGTGAGGTCCATGCAGCCCTCGACCTCGCCGCTGGCGAACTTCGGCAGCCACTGCTTCTTCACTTCCTCACTGCCGTACTTCTCGATGTCGCCCGCCGCTCCGGCCTGGAGGCCGACGATCATCATCAGGCTGGCGTCGGAGCGCGAGAGCATCTCGAGGTAGATGCCGTTGAGCAGGGCGGGCAGTCCGTAGCCGCCGTAGGGCTCGGTCACCGGCAGGCTGACGAGGCCGGCCTCGGCGAGCTGGTCGTAGGCGCGGCGCAGATGGGGCGGGGACGTGGCGCCGCCGTCCTCGGTGAGGGTCGCCTCTTCGGCCCACTTCTCGCGGGCTTCTTCCTGGAAGTTCTCGGCGAGCTGCGCCGTGGTTTCGAGGATGGTGCGATACGCGCCGACTTCCGCCGCGACGTCGACGTCGTCGCCCGAGCGGAGGGGAAGCAGCGTGTCCCAAGGGACGAGTTCGTCGAGGTAGAGGCGCATCGTGGGAGCGAAATAGTCGGCCAAGGGGGGCTCCTTCGAGGTGGCGGGGGAGGGCCGCGCCAGGGAAGAAATCGTCGGCGCCGACGGCGGGACCGACGAGGCGGGCATGGTAGCTTATGCGCCCGATGAAGAATGGCGGCGTCTTCGAACGTGCGGCCCCGGTCGTGGACTTCCCTGACGCCGAGTCACGAGTCCGCGAGTTCTGGCGCGAGCGCGACATCTTCGAGAAATCCCTCGCGGCGAGACGCCACGGTCCGCGCTTCGTGTTCTACGAGGGGCCGCCCACCGCGAACGGCATGCCCCACAACGGGCATGCGCTGACGCGCGTGATGAAGGACGTGATCCCGCGCTACAAGGCGATGCGCGGCTACGACGTGCCGCGTCGCGCCGGCTGGGACACCCACGGCCTGCCCGTCGAGATCGAGGTCGAGAAGGAGCTGCGCATCTCCGGGAAGGACGCGATCGTCGACTACGGCGTCGAGCCCTTCGTGCGCCGCTGTCTCGAGAGCGTGTTCCGCTACACCGAGGAGTGGCAGGGCTTCACCGAGAAGCTGGGCTTCTGGATCGACATGGGCGACGCCTACGTCACCTACCACAAGGCCTACGTCGAGAGCGTTTGGTGGGCGCTCTCCCAGCTCTTCGAGCGCGGGCTCCTCTACCGCGGACACAAGGTGGTGTGGTGGTGGGCCCAGGGCGGCACCGTGCTCTCGGCCGCGGAAGTGGGCGAGGGCTATCGCACCGTCGACGACCCGTCCATCTACGTGCGCTTCCCGCTCAGCGACGAACCCGACACCTCGCTGCTCGTCTGGACGACGACGCCGTGGACGCTGCCGTCGAACAGCTTCGCGGCGGTCGCGGCGAACGAGGAGTACGTCGTCGTGCGCGACGGGGAGCAGAAGCTCGTCGTCGCCGCGGCGCTGCGCGAGACGCTCGCCGAGAAGGTCGGACGCGAGCTGCCCGTCGAAAGGACGCTGCGCGGCGCCGACCTCGTCGGCCGCACCTACACGCCGCCCTTCGACTGGTTCGCCGGTGCGCATGACGGCCTCTGGCGCGTCGTCGCCGGCGACTTCGTCGAGCTCGACTCCGGCACCGGCGTCGTGCACGCGGCGCCCGCCTTCGGCGAGGTCGACTTCGAGCTGCTCCAGCAGCAACAGCAGGACGACGCCTCGCTTCCGCTGCTCAACGCCGTCCGCCCTGACGGCAGCTTCGACCCGGAGATCGCCGACGCAGCCTACGCCGGACGCTGGGTGAAGGAGGCCGACCGCGACCTCAGCCGCGCGCTGCGCGAGCGCGGCCTGCTCTTTCACGCGGAGCAGATCCGCCACGAGTATCCCTTCTGCGTGCGCAGCGACGACGATCCGCTGATCCAGTACGCGCGCCCTGCCTGGTACATCCGCACCAGCGCACACAAGGACGAATGCCTCGCCAACAACGCGAGCATCCAGTGGCTGCCCGAGCACATCCAGGAGGGACGCTTCGGCGACTTCCTGCGCAACAACGTCGACTGGGCGCTCTCGCGCGAGCGCTTCTGGGGCACGCCGCTCAACATCTGGGTGAACGACGAGACGGGACGCATGGAAGCGCCGGCCTCGATGGACGAGATCCGCGAACGCAATCCCGAGGCCTTTGCCGCCTTCGACGCCGCCCGCGAGAAGGACCCGACGCTCTCGCCCGACCTCGTCGTGCACAAGCCCTGGATCGACGACGTCACCTGGACGCGCGAGGGCGAGCCCGGCGTCTACCGCCGCGTGCCCGAGGTGATCGACGCCTGGTTCGACTCGGGCTCGATGCCCTTCGCGCAATGGGGCTACCCGCACAAGAACCGCGAGGAGTTCGAGAAGAGCTTCCCCGCCGACTTCATCTCCGAGGCGATCGACCAGACGCGCGGCTGGTTCAACTCGCTGCTCTGGATCTCGACGCTGCTCTTCCCCGAGCGCGAACTCCCCCATCCCTACAAGGCGTGCATCGTGCTCGGCCACGTCGCGGACAAGGCGGGGAAGAAGGAATCGAAGAGCAAGGGAAACTACACGCCGCCGGAGGTGATTCTCGATCGTGTGCGCCTCGAGTTCGCGGCCGTGGGGTCGAACGATGCCCCGGACGCCGGCGTCGCGCGGATCGCGCGCGAGGACTACGAGGGGCTCGACCTCACCGGCAAGTCGACGCGCGTGCGGGTCCATCGCGACGACCGCCCCGACGATGCCCTCGAAGTCGAGCTCCAGCCCGCGGCGATGCCGCGTCGCGTGATCCATCTCGCGCCCGCCGACGCGCAGAAGCTCGACGTGACCGCCGCCGCCGAAGACGCGCACATCATGCCGCGCGAAGTGCCGGGCCTGCCGGTGGAGCAGAAGCTCTGGGTGGACGACCCGAATTCGGTCGCGCCCGGCGCCGACGCCTTCCGCTGGTTCTTCTACTCGAGCAACCCGCCGTGGAACCCGACGCGCCACTCGCTTTCCGGCGTGCGCGGCGCGCAGCGCGAGCTGCCGCTCAAGCTGCGCAACGTCTACGCCTTCTTCACGATCTACGCGGAGATCGACGGCTTCGACCCGTCGAGCCAAGCGTGCGCCGACGGGCGTCGGCCCGCCGGCGAGCGCGCGCTGCTCGACCGCTGGATCCTCTCCGAGCTGGCGCTCACGACGCGCGCCGTGCGCGAGCACATGGACGCCTTCCGCGTGTACGAGGCGACCGGCGCGCTCACCGACCTCGTCGATGCGCTGTCCAACTGGTACGTGCGCCGATCGCGCGACCGCTTCTGGGCGCCCGGGCTCGGCCCGGACAAGCTCGACGCGCACTGGACGCTTTACGAGTGCCTGACCGGGCTCGCGCGACTCCTCGCGCCCTTCCTGCCCTTCGCCGCCGAGGAGATGTGGCAGAACCTGGTCGCGCGCCCCTTCGGCGACGCGCGCCCCGAGAGCGTCCACCTCGCCGACTATCCCGAAGAGGACGCCGCGGCGATCGACACCGCGCTCTCCGAAGAGATGGGCGCCGTGCGCGAGATCGTCTCCCTCGGCCTCCAGGTGCGCACGGCCCAGAAGCTGCGCGTGCGCCAGCCGCTCGAGGCCGCCGAGATCGTACTCGCCGACGCGGCGCTCGCCGATCGCGTGCTCGCCCACGCGGGCCTGATCCGCGACGAGCTGAACGTGCGCGAGCTGCGCGCCGCCTCCGACGCCGACGCAACCGTCGCCTATCAGGTGAAGCCGAACTTCCGCGCGCTCGGCCCGAAGGTGGGGAAGCGGATGCCGAAGCTGAAGGCTGCGCTGGCCGACGCGGACGGAGCGGCACTGCTGCGAGAGCTGGAGTCGAAGGGCCACTTCAGCCTCGACGTCGAGGGCGAGGCGATCGAGATCACCCGCGAGGAGATGTCGGTGAGCCTCGAAGCGCGCGAGGGGTTCGCCGCTGCGGCGGGCGGTGTCGGCGTCGTCGTGCTCCACACCACGCTCACCGACGACCTCGTCGAAGAGGGCCTCTTCCGCGAAGTGCTCAACCGCGTGCAGGCCTTCCGCAAGGAGCTCGATCTCGAGTATGCGGGTCGCATCAAGCTCACCCTCGACGGCGCAGACCGCCTGCTCGACGCGGTGCGTCCGCGTGCGGAAGACCTCGGGCGCGAGACGCTGGCCGTCGACGTGCAGGTCGGCGCCCCGCCGGCAGAAGGTGCGCACGTGCACGAGGCGACGATCGAGGGCGAGCCGCTGCGTCTGGGGCTCGAGACGACCTGATCGCCCCGGTCGCACCCGGGAGATCCGCGCGCGCCTCGGATACCATGCCCGCCGTGACGACCTTCCCCCCCGACCTCCTGCACCGCGTGGCCGCCGAGCACGGCACGCCCTGTTTCCTCTACGACGCGGACACGATCCGGGCGCGGCTCGATTCGCTCTCCGACTTCGACGTGGTCCGCTACGCCCAGAAGGCGAACTCGAACGTGCACGTGCTGCGCCTGTTGCGCGCAGCGGGCGCCTGCGTCGACGCGGTTTCGCTCGGCGAGATCGAGCGCGCGGTGCGCGCCGGCTACGACACGACCGGCGACGCGTCGGGCATCGTCTACACCGCCGACCTCCTCGACGAGGCCACCCTCGACCGTATCGTCGAGCTCGACGTCCCGGTAAATGCCGGCTCGCCCGACATGCTCGCCCAGCTCGGCAAGCGCCATCCGGGACACCGCGTGTGGATCCGCGTGAACCCGGGCTTCGGTCACGGCCACTCGAAGAAGACGAACACCGGGGGCGAGTGGAGCAAGCACGGCATCTGGCACGCCTATCTCGACGAGGCGCTGCGCCACATCGAGAAGTACCGCCTGGATCTCGTCGGGCTGCACATGCACATCGGCTCGGGCACCGACTTCGAGCACCTGCGCCGGGTGTGCGACGCGATGGTCGAGCAGGTGCGCGCGCTCGGCGTCGACGTGCGCGCGATCTCCGGCGGCGGCGGGCTGCCGATTCCCTACCACCCCGGTGAGGCGCCCTTCGAAACCGCGCCGCTCTTCGCGCTCTGGGACGAGGCGCGCAAGCGCATCGAGGAGCTCGTCGGGCACCCGGTGAGCCTCGAGATCGAGCCTGGGCGCTATCTCGTCGCCGAGTCGGGGGTGCTGATCGCGCGGGTCCGCGCGACGAAGCGCGAGGGCGCCAACCGCTTCGTCGTCGTCGACGCGGGCTTCAACGACCTCGCGCGACCGGTGATGTACGGCGCCTACCACGAGATCGCCGTTCTGAAAGAGGGCGGCGGCTTCGCGTCCGGGTCGACCCAGCCCACCGTCGTCGCCGGGCCGCTGTGCGAGTCGGGCGACGTCTTCACCCAGGAGGAGGGCGGCGTCGTCGTGCCGCGCGACCTCCCGGATGCCGAGGTCGGCGACCTCGTCGTGATCCGAGATGCCGGCGCCTACGCGGCGTCGATGGGCGGCAACTACAACACGCGTCCGGTGCCGCCGGAGGTGTTGATCGAGGCCGGGACGCCGCGGCTGATCCGTCGGAGACAGACTGTCGAGGATCTGTTGGCGCTGGAAGAGGTTTGATCGGCGTTGAGGTCGCCCGGGTGATGCGACGGTCGAAAAGAGGTGTTTCCGTCCGCGAGACAGCCCTGGCGCTCTGCCTCGGGCTCGTCCTCTCCGGCTGCGGCACCTACTTCCCGGTGAACGAGCCGCTCCCGGCCTGGGACGCGTCCGAGGGCTACCGCGCGTCGCGGCACCACCTGCCGTTGGCCTCGGAAGAGCTTCTGCTGATGCTCGCCTTCTCGGGCGGCGGCACGCGCGCCTCCGCCTTCGCCTACGGCGCCCTGGAAGAGCTCGCCGTCACCCACGCGGCCTTCGACGGTCGCGTGCGCAGCCTGGTCGACGAGGTGGACGCCGTCTCGGGCGTGTCCGGGGGAAGCTTCACCGCCGCCTACCTCGGCCTGCACGGGCGCCGCATCTTCGAGGACTTCCCCGACCGCTTCCTGCATCACGACGTCACGTCGGGACTGATCTTCCGCCTGCTGCTTCCCACCAACTGGCTCAAGCTCTTCTCGCCCTACTGGGCGCGGAGCGATCTCGCCGCCGAGTACTACGACGCGCGCGTCTTCGACGGCGCCACCTTCGGAGACCTCGCCGTGGCGTCGGGCCCCTTCGTCGCGATCCACGCGACCGATCTCACCACCGGCAGCCCCTTCGCCTTCGTGCAGGAGCAGTTCGACTATCTCTGCTCCGACCTCTCCCGGTATCCGGTGTCGCGAGCCGTCGCGGCGTCGGCGGCGGTGCCGCTCGTAATGTCGCCGATCACGCTGCGCAACTACCACGATTGCGGCTTCGTGCCGCCGGCCTGGGTGCGCGAAGCGCAGGCCGGGAGCAGCGTGCTAGACCGCAACTACGTCAATGCGCGCAACCTGATGGCATACCGTGATCCGCGCCGGCGCTATGTCCGCCTCGTCGACGGCGTCGTCTCCGACAACCTCGGCGTGCGCGGTCCCTTCGAAGGCTGGTCGAGTCAGGAGCCGCCCGCCGAGCGCCCGCCGACCGATCGCGCGCGCGAGGTGGTGCTGCTGATCGTGAACGCGCAGACGACCCCGGACGTCGCCTGGGATTCCTTCGACCTCCCGCTCTCCCTCTCGGTGATCCTCGACGCCGCCACCAGCGCCCAGGTGAACCGCTACAACCTCGAGACCGTCGAGCTGCTCACCCGCAGCTTCGAGGTCTGGAACACCCAGACCGGAACCTGGAAGCCGCCCCAGCGCTTCCACCTGATCGAGATCAGCTTCATCGACGTGAAGGATCCGGCGGAGCGGTCGCGCCTGAACCGCATGCCGACGAGCCTCAGCCTGAACGACGAGCAGGTGACGCAGCTGCGTCGCGCCGCGCGCGTCGCGCTGCGCAACGACCCGGGCTTTCGCGCGCTGCTCGAGCGCCTGAACCAGCTCGGCGGCGAAGCGCCTCAGGCGTCGAGCAGGTAGCCCTTCGCGAGCTCGCGGAACGACGCCACCTCGGCGGCTTCCCACGCGGCGTCGCGGCCGAGCTCGCGCGCCAGCAGCGAAGCCACGCGCGGCGCGATCTCGCTGGCGGCGCGCGCGTCGAGGATCAGCGATCGGGTGCGCCGCGAGAGCGCGTCGTCGAGGTTCCGCGCCATCTCGTGCCGTGCGCCCCACACGATGTCGGCGCCGGTGTAGGGGAGGTTCGGGTGGAGCGGCTCGGCGAGCGTCGCGTCCTCCTCGGCGAGGGCGTCGATCGCCGGCAGGTCGGAGCCGTAGACGCGACGC
>JAHEJV010000081.1 GCA_024638705.1 Deltaproteobacteria bacterium
CGGATCCGACGGCGCCCGGCGGCAGGTGCGCGGCGGCGCCGGTGGCGGGCGGCGGTGCGACCTGTTGCTGCGCGCCGTAGGGCGGAGCGGCTCCTGGCTGCGGAGCGGGAGCGGCGCCCTGTCCATAACCCGCTTCGCGCGGGTGGTAGTTGCCGGGGTGCATCGGGGCCGACTGGCCCGGGTAGATCACGCTCGCTCCGGCGCCGGTGTTGACGACGGGGGTGCGGTCGACGTCCGACTCGCGGTTGTGCACGGCCCAACATCCGACGTTGCCGAGTGCGGTGAAGAGCAGGCCGAGGGTCGCCAGGACGAGGTGAACGCGACGCATGCGGGGTTCCTCCGGAAAGCGGATTCCGGGGTGAAAGACTGCAAGAAGCGTGCACGCTCAGTGGAATCGGCGCAGAAACCGGAAGGACGTCGCCCGTTCGCGACCTTGCGCCGCGTGCCTGCATCGCCGTTGCCGGTCTGCGGGGTGCGCAGCGCGTCGGCAGGTTGGGTGGCGACCTACCCATTCTCGGAAGCGGTCGCGTCCTCGTCGTCGCGGCCTCCGAGGCGCCCGATCGCCCAGGTGGCGGCGAGTCCGAAGGCCACCGCGGCCACGGACCCGCCGACGTGACCGGGCGAGGGCGTGAAGCGCGCGAGCGGCCAGTCCTCCGGATCGATCGAATCCCGGTTCGCCTCGGTCACGAGGATCCCCTTCACGACGTCGCCGGGCTCCGGGGGGGTCGGCTCCTGGAAGGGCCACAGGCCGACGACCGCGCCTAACAAGAGGCCGAGCAGGGCGCCGAGCGTCGCCTTCTCGTAGTGCTCGAGCAGCCACTTGAGGGCATTGCTCACGCCGACGACACCCACCACGACGCCGACGCCGAGCGGGATGACGACGCTCATCGCATCGATCACCAACGCCGGGTCCGCGCCGGACGCGCCGTCGCCGAGCAGGCCGCGTTTGAGCTGGTCGACGGTGCCGAGGATGCGCTCGTACTGGCCGAGCAGCAGCAGCAGATACCCGCCCGACACCCCGGGCAGGATCATCGCCGAGGCCGCCGCCATTCCCGCCAGGAACACCCAGACGGTGCTCGTGGAGTCGGCGCCCGAGCTGGGTCCGCCGATCGCCATCACGCACATCACGGCGAAGGCGACGGCCGCGGAGGCGAAGAGGGCGGGGGACGCCGGCCGGGCGAGCCGCCACAGGAGCGGGACCCCGCCGAGCGTCAGCCCGATGAAGAGGCTGTACATCAGCCAGCGCTGCTCGAGGACGAGGTCGCGCACCGTGCCGGCGAGCAGCAGGATGCCGAGGGCGGCAGAGCCGACGATCGCGGCGAGCAGCACCAGCGAACGCGGCCGGAAACGCAGCGTCGTCACCTCGGCGATCGCGGTGATGAAGCCGGTGTAGACGCCGGCGGCGAGCAGCATCGTGCCGCCGCTGATGCCGGGCACGAGGTTCGCGAGCCCCATCAACACACCGCCGATCACGCCGCGTACGGCCGTGCTCGCGAGCGGGGCGTCCTCGGGCGCGGACGTCGGGTCTTCGGGCGTCTCCAAGGCCGTCTCCGGTGTCGGGGCGCGGTACGCTTAGCAAACCCATGTGCGGACGCTTCGCCCTCACCGCCACCCCCGAGTCGCTGGCCGAACGCTTCGGACTCGAAGCGACGCCGGAATGCGCACCCCGCTACAACGTCGCGCCGGGGCAAGACGTGCTGGCCGTGCGCGCCGATGACGAGGGGAAGCGCCGCGGTGGTCCGTTGCGCTGGGGGCTCGTGCCGTCCTGGGCAGACTCGCCGGCGCTGGGCGGACGCATGATCAACGCGCGCTCGGAGACGGCGGCGAGCAAGCCCGCCTTTCGCGAGGCGTTCCGCGCGCGTCGCTGCATCGTGCCCGCGAACGGCTTCTACGAGTGGGCCGATCTCGGTGGCTTCCGTCAGCCCTACTGGATCGCGCCGCCGGACGGCGAGCCGGTCGGTTTCGCCGGCCTGTGGGAGCGCTGGCAGGGTGGGGACGGCCCCGTGCTCGAGACCTGCACGATCCTCACGACGCAGGCGAACGCCCGCCTCGCGGCGCTCCACGCGCGCGTGCCGGTGATCCTGCCGCACGACGCCTACACCGACTGGCTCGATGCATCCCGCCCGCCGGAGAGTCTCGCCCCGCTGCTCCGGCCGCTCGCGGACGACGCGCTCGACTATCACCCGGTCGGGACGCGCGTGAACAAGGTCGACCACGACGACCCGAGCCTCCAGGACCGCGTCGCCGAACCGCCGCGCCAGCAGACGCTCTTCTGATCAGCGCGCCGCGTCCTCGACGTGCACTTCTGCGATCGCGATCCCGCTCTCGCCCGCCACCGCGTAGAGGAGATAGACGCGACCGTCCTCTTCGTAGATCGCCGGGTCGCGGAGCTGGTTGACGCGACCGTAGGCGGTGCTGCGCATCGAGGGCTCGACCGGTGCGTCGGCGCCCTCCCAGTCGCGCTCGGGGCGCAGCACCTCGACGGGTGCGCTCTCGCGCCAGTCTTGCCACGGACCGGACACGTCGATCGTCGAGAGCAGGATCGCCTCGGGCGCATCGCCGACGCGCGTCCAGAATACGTGGAGCGTGTCGCCGCGACGCAGCAGCGCGCAGTGGCGCATGTCGTCTTCGAACAGGCGCGGCCCTTCCTCGAAGTTCGTGAGCCCGTCCTCGGAGCGGTAGAGCTGGCCGGGCATCGCGAGGGCGTAGGTGATGCCGTCGTGGGGGAAGGCGCGCAGGTAGGTCTTCCCGAGCACTTCGGGGCGGGCCTCGAAGGAGATGCCGTCGGAGGACGTCGCGACCCGCGTCACCTGCTTCGCGAAGCTCGCGAGGCCGTGGAAGTACATCACGATGCGCCGGTTCGCTGCGTCGACGTGGACGTCCGGCGAGGCGATGTGCGGCGTCGAGAGGTCCTCCATCACGTCGTGGGGGAGCTCGATGTTCGCGAGCTTCACCGCGGCGCGCAGCTTCGCGCGCTCCCACCCGGTGCCGTGCTGCGGCTCGGTGGGAAAGTGCGAGTCGGCGAGCTGGAGCGCGCCCGGGACGTGCACCCGCCACGGGCCGATGAGCGCGTCGGCGTAGGCGAGGCGGATGTAGCTGCCCTTGTGGTCGGCGAAGTAGAGGTAGTAGCGGCCGAGCGGGTTCTCGACCCAGTCGGGCACGCGGATCAGCGACGGACCCTGGATGTTCGGCCCGAGGCTCGGGTGGGTTTCGGGCGTGATGATCGGGGCGTCGAGGAGGCGTTGGATCTTCAAGCCGAGCTCCGGCGGTTGGGAGGGGGGCGCGAACATCCCGCCCGCGCACGCGGCGAGCGCGAGACACGCGAGGGGAGCGAGCCGACGCGAACGCACTAGGACACGCGCCGGTCGTGGCCCTTCCAGTACTGCTCGCGCAGCTCCTTCTTGAGCACCTTGCCGCTCGCGTTGCGCGGGAGCTCGCCGACGAAGTCGACGCTGCGCGGACGCTTGTAGCTCGCGAGCTGCTCGCGACAGAACGCGATCAGGTCGTCCTCGCCGGCTTCGGCGCCGGGCGCGAGCACGACGATCGCCTTCACCGCTTCGCCGTACTGCTCGTCAGGCACGCCGAGCACCGCGACGTCGGCGACGGCGGGATGCTCGAAGAGCGCGTTCTCCACTTCGCGCGGGTAGACGTTCTCCCCGCCCGACACGATCATGTCCTTCACGCGGTCCTGGATGTAGAGATAGCCCTCGTCGTCGATGCGTCCCGCGTCGCCGGTGTGGAGCCAGCCGCCGGCGAGGGCCTCCGCCGTGGCCTCCTCGAGGTTCCAGTAGCCCGACATGATCTGGTCGCCGCGCGCGAGGATCTCGCCCACGGCGCCGTTCTTCACCGGCTCGCCATCCTCGCCGACCACCAAAAGGCGCGTGCCCGGCAGCGGTCTTCCGGCCGAGAGCAGCAGCTCCGGCTTCTCGTCGAGGGCGCGCTCGTGGTCTCTCGGGGTGAGGAAGGTGAGGGCGGCGGTCGTCTCGGTCATGCCGTAGCCCTGGGTGAAGGCGCAGCGGAAGACGTCGATCGCGCGGCGCAGCACCTCGGCGGCGATCGGCGACGCGCCGTAGATGATCGTGTGGAGCTTCGTGTAGTCGCGCTCAGCGACGTCGGGCACCGTGCCGAGACACACCTGGATCATCACCGGCACGAGCAGCGTGCGCGTGACGCCGCCCTCGGACATCGCGTCGACGACGTCCTGCGGCGAGAAGTCCTCGTGGATCAACATCGATGTGCCCGACGCGACTGCGCCCATCACCGCGAGGGCGGCAGCGGCGTGGTAGATCGGCGCGACGACGAGCGTGTGGTCGTCGTCTTGCGCCTGGAGCACGGCCATCTGCTGCACGAGATTCGACGTGACGGCGTGCTGCGAGAGGATCGCGCCCTTCGGACGCCCGGTCGTGCCGCTCGTGTACATCTGGTAGAGCACGTCCTCGTTGCGGCTGCGGTGGTCGGGCGGCTCCGCGGGCTGGGCGCCGACCCAGTCGGCGTAGTCGATCCAGCCGTCGGGACGCGGCCCGTCGAGCGACACCCAGGTCTTCACCGTGGGCAGGTCGGCGCGGACCTTCTCGATCTCGTCCACCAGCTCGCCGCGGGCGATCACGAGCTTCGCCCCGGCGTCGTTCGCGATGTAGGCGAGCTCGCGCGGGGCGAGCCGGTAGTTGAGCGGGACCGTGGCCGCGCCCGCCTTCGAGCCGCCGAAGTACCAGAGCGGATACTCGGCGCAGTTCTTCGCGAGTACCGCGTAGCGGTCGCCCGGGCCGACGTCCGATGCCGCGAGGGCCGAAGCGACGCGATTGGCGTGGTCGCGGGCTTCGCCGTAGGAGAGGCGTCGATCGCGGAAGGCGATGCAGAGCGCGTCGCGTCGCTCGCGGGCGTAGAAGTCGAGGGAGTCGTGGAGGAGCATGTCGCGTCCTTTCCGGTTGCGCCGGCGGAGAGGCCGAGCGCCATCCTACGCGCTCGAAGCCCGCCCGGAGTCGGGGAATTCTCCGATTCCGGATCCCCGGCGAGGGGTTAGCATCCAGGCCATGTCCGAACGCGCCGCCGGGCGCCGCTGGCTGCGGCGTGCGCTGCTCCTCGTCATCGCCGCGCTCTATGTCTTATCGATCCCGTGGTATCGCGAGACGGACGCCGAGCCGGCGATCTGGCTCGGGCTGCCCGACTGGGTGGCGGTGGCGCTCGGGTGTTATGTGGCGGTCGCCGTGCTCAACGCCTGCGCCTGGCTGCTGACCGACATCCAGGACACGCCTTCGCCCTCGTCGCGGCGACGCGGCCCGCGCGATCGCGCATGAGCTTCGGCACGCTCGGCGTCATCGCGCTCGTCCTCTATGTCGGCGTGCTCGCCGTCATCGCCGAGTGGGCGCGCCGCGCGCGTCGCGACGCCACCCCCAGCGACCATTTTCTCGGCGGTCGCGAGCTCGGCGTCTTCGTCCTCTTCCTCACGCTCTACGCCACCGGCTACAGCGGCAACTCGCTGCTCGGCTATCCGGGCGAGGCCTATCGGCGGGGCTTCTCGTGGATCATGGCCACGGGCTTCATGATGTCGATCGTCGTGGTCTTCCACGCGCTCGCGCCGAAGCTGCGTCCGATCGCGGTGGCGCACGGCTTCGTCACGCCCGGCGACTGGGTGGTGCACCGCTTCGGCGGCGAGCGCGGCGGCCGCGCGCTGCGCGTCGCCGTCGCGCTGCTGATGATCATCGCGCTCGCCAACTTCCTCTTCGCCCAGCTCAAGGCACTCGGCCTGATGGCGGAGCAGGTGACGGAGGGGCTCGTCTCCTACGAGGTGGGGGTGTGCACGCTCGCCGCGGTGATCCTCGCCTACGAGACGCTCGGCGGAATGCGCGCCGTCGCGTGGACGGACGCCGGCCAGTCGATCCTGATGATGGTCGGACTCACCGCGCTGCTCGTGTGGCTGCTCGGCGAAGCGGGCGGACTCGGCGCATTGACCGAACAGGTGCTCGCGATCCGACCCGCCGCCGCCGTGGTGCCCGACGCGCTCGAGTGCGCCAACTGGGCGAGCTCGATCCTGCTGCTCGGCCTCGCGAGCATGGTCTATCCCCAGGTGATCCAGCGCGTCTACGCGGCGAACAGCGGCCGCACGCTCCAGCGCTCGTTCGCGCTGATGACCTTCATGCCGCTCACCACGACGACGGTCGTCACGCTGATCGGCCTCGCGGCGATCCCGCGCTTCGAGGCGCTCGGCACCGTCGCGGCCGATCGGGTGATGCCGCTGCTGCTCGGCACCTGGGCCGAAGCGGGGCCGCTCTTCGCGATCCTCGGCGTGCTCGTCTTCCTCGGCGCGCTGGCGGCGATCATGTCGACCGCGGACTCGGTGCTCCTGAGCCTCGGCTCGGTGGTGGCGCGCGACCTCCTCGGGCGCGATCCGACCGCCGCCGACACGACGGTGCTCGGCAAGCGCATCGCCGCCGGAGTGATGATCGCGATGGCCGCACTCGCGCTCGTGGCGCGCAACGTGACGCTCTGGGGCCTGATCGAGCTGAAGATGGAGCTGCTCATCCAGTGCGTGCCGGCGTTCCTGCTCGCGATCCACCTGCCGCGCCTCTCGGCGCGCGGCGTCTTCGCCGGGCTGTGCGTCGGCACGGCGATCGCCGTCGGCGTCGGGCTCGGGATGGGCCTGAGCCGCATCGGCGGCGTGCACACCGGCGTGATCGGCCTGGCGGCGAACGCGGGGGTGGCCCTCGTCGTCTCGCTCGCGATGCCGTCGGATCAGGCGCCGGGCCGGTTCGAGAACTGAGCCCCGGTCGAGAACCGATGCCCCGTCAGGAACCGAGCCCCATTCAGGAACCGAGCCCGAGCCGTTCGCGCTGGTAGCGTCCCGACTGCACGGCTTCGCACCAGTCGCGGTGTTCGAGGTACCAGGCGACGGTCGCGGCGAGACCCGACGCGAGGTCGTGGGCGGGACGCCAGCCGAGCTCCTCCTGGGCGCGCGACGAGTCGATCGCATAACGCCGGTCGTGGCCCGGGCGGTCCGTGACGAACTGCTTGAGGTCGGCGTAGCTCTCGATGCCCTCGCGCGTCATCGCCGGGTTCTGCGCCGCGGGTTGCAGCCGCTCGAGCTCGGCGCAGAGCGCGTCGAGGATCTCCAGGTTGGTGCGCTCGCCGAAGCCGCCGATGTTGTACCTCCGTCCCGGGTGCCCCTTCGTGAGTGCGAGCAGGATGCCGGCGCAGTGGTCCTCGACGTAGAGCCAGTCGCGGACGTTGCCGCCGTCGCCGTAGATCGGCAGCGGCTTCGCCTCGATCGCGTTCAGGATCATCAGCGGGATCAGCTTCTCCGGGAACTGGTAGGGCCCGTAGTTGTTCGAGCAGTTCGTGATCAGCGCCGGCAGCCCGTAGGTCTCGTGATAGGCGCGCACGAGATGGTCGGCGCCGGCCTTCGAGGCGGAGTAGGGCGAGTTGGGCTCGTACGCGGTGGTCTCGTGGAAGGCGCCTTCCGACCCGAGCGAGCCGTACACCTCGTCGGTCGACACGTGCAGGAAGCGGAACGCCTCGCGCGCCTCGCGGCTCAGCTCGGCGGTGTAGTGCCGCGCGGCTTCGAGCAGCTCGAAGGTGCCGACGACGTTCGTCTGCACGAACTCCGCCGGACCGTCGATCGAGCGGTCGACGTGGGTCTCGGCGGCGAAGTTGAGGACGGCAGTGGGCTGGTGCTCTCGGTAGGCGGCGGTCACCGCGTCGCGGTCGGCGATGTCGCCCTTCACGAAGGTGAAGCGCGGGTCGTCGCGGACGTCTGCGAGGCTCTCCGGATTGCCGGCGTAGGTGAGCTTGTCGAGCACGACGACGCGGGCGTCGGAGCGTTCGAGGGCCGTACGGACGAAGTTGCTGCCGATGAAGCCGGCGCCGCCGGTGACGATCCAGGTGGGCATGGAGAGAAGCGTGCTCCCGATCTAGACGTAGGTTCCGGAGGGTGTTTCGAGCCGACTGCTCGCTTTCTTGAATCGCTCGACCTCGGCCCGGAAATCGTCCGTCGTGACGGGCGTGACGTCCTCGCCCGCCGCCTCGCAGCGCGCCTTGCGGCGCAGCACGGCGTGGAGGATGTGCACCCAATGGCCAGGGGAGGGCGGAATGCCGCCGGAGACGACGCGGTCCCACTCGACCTCGACGAAGAGGGGCCGCCCGGCGCGCTTCTCGGCATCGCCGGCGTGGATGCGCAGCGTGTCGATGATGTCGCTCGGAAATTGCGGCGTCACTTCGACGATGCGCTCGAGCCGCCCCGGCTGGCTGAACGCGCGGCGCAGGGTGTCCGGGTGCGCGGTGGAGCCGACGACGAGCACGTCTTCGGCGGCGATCGCGCGGTCGACCATGTCGAGCAGGAAGTCCATCACCGGGCCGACCGGGAGGTCGGGGCGACGAGCGCCGATCTCCTCGGCCTGCAGGAACTCGAGCTCGTTGAAGAGCACCGTCAGCGGCGGCATCTCGTCGAGTGTGTCCGTCCAGCCCGCCATCAACTCGCCGACCTTGCCGCCGCGGTGGATCACCTCGAGCACGAGCTTCGGGATCGTCACCTCGAGAAAGGAGGTCTCGGTGAGCGTCGCGAGCGAGCGCGCGAGCAGGGTCTTGCCGACGCCCGGCTGTCCGATCAGCAGCACGCCGCTCGGCGGATGCGTGCCCCAGCGCACGTAGACCTCACGGTCGGTCGCGGCGCAGGCGTAGGTCTGGATCTCGTCCTTCGCGTCGGCGAGGCCGCCGATGCGCGACGTGTCGAAGCTCGGCATCGGCTCGAGCCGCGTCGACTGGTTCATCGGCTCGAACTTCCGGGAGAAGCTGTTCCAGATGTTCTGGGCCCGCTCGCGCTGGATCGTGCGGTCTTTCATGGCGGGCATTCTACCGGGTTGGGTGGGGGGTGTCGGAGCGCTTCGCCCGGCGCCGGATCGCCATCCGACGGTGGGGGGTGCGATAGAGTGCGCGCGTGCCGACCGAGATTTCACCCCGGCGCGTGCCGACCGAGGATTCCGGCCGCCGCGTGCCGACCGCTCTCGACGACGTCGGCCGCGCGAAGGCGCGGCGCTCCCTGATGCGCCGCGACCGGCGCCTGGCGCGCATCATCCGCGCCTCGGGCCCGTGCACGATGGAGCACCGCGGGGATCCGTACCGGATGCTGCTGCGCTCGGTCGTCCACCAGCAGCTCGCCGGCGCCGCCGCGCGCACGATCGACGCGCGTCTGCGCGCGCCTTGGCGCGGCCGCTATCCGCGTCCGGCGGTGCTGCTCGAAGCACCGACGGAGCAGCTGCGCGCGGCGGGTCTGTCCCGGCAGAAGATCGCCGCCGTGCGCGCCGTCGCGGAGGCCTTCGAGTCGGGGGAGGTCACGAACCGCGCGCTGCGCCGGATGGACGACGACGCCGTCGTCGCCGCCGTCACGCAGATCCGCGGCATCGGCGAATGGACGGCGCACATGCTGCTGATGTTCTCCCTCGGCCGCCCCGACGTGCTCCCCGTCGGCGATTTCGGCGTCCGCAAGGGCGCGATGCTCCTCTACGACCTGGGCGACATGCCGAAGCCGAAAGAGCTCGAAGTCCTCGCCGAGCCCTGGCGCCCCTTCCGCAGCATCGCGTCCTGGTACCTCTGGCGCGCCGCGGAGACCATCACGCCCGGGTCGTGAACGAGCGCGGACTCCGTCTTCGGCCCCGGAGGCGAGAGCCGCCTCCTCGGCTATGCTGCGCGCCGCGCGTCCCCATCGTCTAGAGGCCTAGGACACCGCCCTTTCAAGGCGGCGACACGGGTTCGACTCCCGTTGGGGACGCCATTGTTCCGCCTACGCCTTCGTCGCGAACGCCTCGCGGAACGCCTTCAACTGCTCGCTCGTGCCGAGCAGGTACAGCCGGCTCTCGACCAGCAGCTCCTCGTGTGGATCGACCGCCGTCGGGACGCCGTGCTTCTCGACGGCGACGACGTTGAGGCCGGACTTCTCGCGGATCTGGCCTTCGGCGAGCGACTTGCCGGCGAGGGTGCCGGGGAGATCTTCGGCGTAGAGCTCGACGCCTTCGCCGAGCAGGACGAGCTCGCGGCCGAGGAGCTGCGCCATCGCGGTGCGGACGGCGAGGGTCGACTGCGAGAGCACGTAGTCGGCGCCCGCGCGGTGGATGGCCTCGAGGTTCCGGTCGCGGGAGATGCGGCTCAGGATGCGCGCGTCGGGGTTGAGCTTCCGGCAGTAGAGGGTGAGGAAGATGTTGGTCGCGTCCTCGGCGGTGGTGAGCAGGACGCTGGGCGCCGCTTCGACGCCGGCACCGAGGATCGTGTCGCGGTCGGACGCATCGCCGATGAAGACGCGGTCGGCGACGCCGGCGAGCTGGTCGCGCAGCGCCGGGTCGTGCTCGAGGATGTGCACCTTCACGCCGCGCGCGCGCAGCGCCTTCGCCGCGGCGCGGCCGACGGTGCCGCCGCCGATCACGAGCACCGGGTTCTCGTTCGGCTCGTAGATCGCGAACATCGCGTCGAGCTCCATCAGCTGCTCGGGGTTTCCGACGACGACGGGCACGCTGTACTCGGTGAGCACGGTGTCGGGACCGGCGGGCTGGAGCAGGCCGCGCTCCCAGCACGCGACGACGTTCAGGCCGGTGAGCGCGCGCAGGCGCGTGTCGCGCAGGGTGCGGCCGACGAGCTGCGTGCCGTGCACCGGAAACTCGGCGATGCGCAGCGACCCGAGGCGTCCGACGACGAGCGCGTGGTTCGTGCCGACGTTCACGCGGCTGGCGAGGTACTCGCCGAGCCGGTGCACGAGGGGCAGCACGTTGGTCGCACCGGCGAGCTCCATCACGTCGATCGAGTCGAGGGAGCGCGCGATCGCGAAGATCGGCAGGTCGGGCGCCACTTCGCGCACGGTCAGCGCGACGTTCGTATTCATCGTGTCACTCAGGTTGGCGACGAGCAGGCGGGCTTCGCGAGCGCGCAGGCGCTCGTAGGTGTGGGCGCTGTCGATCTCGCGACAGATCACGCGCACGCCCTCGCCGTGCAGCGCCGCGGCCTTCGCCGGGTCGGGCTCGAGCACGTAGTGGGGGATGTCGAGTTGTTGCAGGCGCGCGTCGAGCCCGCGCGCGATCTCGTCCTGGGCGCAGAGGATCACGTGGCCGAGCACGCTGTCCGGCACCGAGCGCGGCGCGCGCAGCCGCAGCTGCGCTTCGAGCCAGGGTGCGTAGAACGAGCGGATGAAGACGAAGGGCAACACGATCAGCAGGAGGATCACGCCCGAGACCAACACCGCGATGCTGAACAGGCGTCCGAGATCGGTGTGGAAGGTGATGTCACCGAAGCCCAGCGTGCTCATCACCGTGAGCGTCCAGTAGAAGCCGGTGAGCCAGGTGTGGTGCTGCCCCTCGTGCGCCATCAGCACGTGGAAGAGCACGGAATAGATGGCGATGACCGCGAAGAGGAAGAGCAGATAGCGGACGAGCGCGCCCAGGTTCTGGCGCAGCTCCTTCTGCGAGAGCATCAGTGTCAGCTCGGAAATGACGAACTTCAGGAGAGCGCCCCCCCGCGCCGGACACGGCGCGCGCCGCGAACGTGAGGCAACGTGGGGCATCCGGCAAGCGGGGCCCGTCAGGGGCCCGTAGACGGCCGGGACACGGGGTGGGGATGGGTTCGGACGGGACGAGGATCGCGGTGGGCGTGGCGCTGACCCTGGCGCTCGCCGCCGGTGTGGCCGGCCGTTCCGTGAACCTGCGTTGGCAGGACGGCCCCGATGCCGGGCCCTACGCCGGCGATTTCATCCACGAGTACTCGGCGGCGTGGATGGTCGTTCACGGCGAGGCCGGCCGGCTCTACGACTTCGAGGCGATCCACGCCGTCCAGCACGACCGGGAGGCGATGGGCTTCGCGTGGGACGCGGACAGCGTGAACGTCCCCTACTACCCGCCGCCCTACTACGCCGTGATCGCGCCGCTGGGCTGGCTCGACTATCGCGACGCGGCGCACCTCTGGCTGGTGCTGCAGCTGCTGGCGCTGCTCGCCGCGGGCGGGGTCCTCGCCGCCGCGCATCCCGTCCTGCGGCGCGCCGCGTGGTGGGCGCTGCCCGCCGCCTTGCTCTTCCCGCCGATGGCCACGGGCTGGGTGAGCGGGCAGAAGGGCGCGCTGTGGCTGCTCGTCTTCGCGGGAGTGCACCTGCTACGGCTCCGCGGTCGCCCGGGCGCGGCGGGCGCCGTCTTCGGGCTGCTCGCCTTGAAGCCGCCGCTCGCGCTGGTGCTGGGCGCGGTGATGCTCGTGCGTCGCGAGTGGCGCTTCCTCGGCGGCGCCGTCGCGACCGGCCTCGCGCTCGTCGCGATCTCGCTGCCGCTCGGGCTCGACGCGTGGTCGGGTTGGCTCGCGGCCATGCGCGAACCGGTCGCGCAGGATCGCACTGCACTCCTCGCGCAGGCCCACTGCTGGCTCGGGTTCTCCCGCGCGCTGCTCGGGAGCTACGGCGGCGTGGGCGTCTTCGTCCTCACGCTCGCCCTCGACGCCCTGACGCTCGCCGCGCTCGTCCCGGCCTGGCGCAGCGCGGCCGACGACCCGACGCGCCGCAGCCTCGCGTTCGCCGCGACCGTCGCCGCTACCGTGCTCGTGAGCCCGCATCTCTATTCCTACGATCTCACCCTGCTCCTCGCGCTCTTCGCGATCGTCGGCGCAATCGCGGCCGAGGGCGCCCTGGAGCAGGCGCGCGCCGACTGGCTGCGTCGCGCGCTGCTCGGCGTCTTCCTCGGCGCGACGGCCGTCACCACGACGGGCCACCCGGGCGCGCTCTGGTTCAGCGTGCCGATGCTCTTCGCGGCGCAGCTTGCGATCGCCCGGGCGGCGCGGACGGGTCAGGCGGCGCGAACGGGTCAGGCGGCCCGGACGAGTTAGGCGGCGTCCGGCTCCGCGTTCGCCCGCGCGCCGAACCACGCGATCGCGCCGATCAGCCCGCCGTAGTAGAGAACGTTCGGCACGACGCGGAGCGCGAAGCCGAGGTCCGATCCCGTGGCGAGGATGATCAGATCGGCCGTCGCCCACAGGCCGTAGTAGACCTGCACGTAGCGCGACAGCGGACGAAGCCAGCGGGCGCGCTGCACGTTCGCGTGCGATCGCGCGAGCACGCCGGCCAGCGCGAAGAACATCACCTCGTAGACGAGGAAGAGCACGCGGGGGCTCGACCACGCCTCGGGCAGCGACCACAGCACGAGCTGGGACGCGGCCGGGACGATCACGGTGAGCCCCAGCGCCGCCGCGACGTCGCGCGCACCGGCGGCGAGCCGGCCGTCCGGCGTGCCGGCGACGACGAGCAGCAGATAGCGGAAGTCGCCGGCGAGCACGAAGAAGAGCGGCACCAGGCCGTCCCAGGGCGCCGACTTCGCGCCGAGTCCGTAGACGTGGCTCGAGGTGAGCCACGCGTCGAGAGCGGACAGGACGCCGAGGGCGAGGACATAGCGACGCAACGTCGGGTGCAGGCGCGCCTGCGACAGCGCGATCGCGACTCCGGCCACGGCGGCCGCCCACAGCACCCAGGGGTGCTGCCACGCGCTGTCGTAGAACGCCTCGAAGAATCCGGCTTCAGCCGCCATGCGGTGTCCTCGCTTGGCCTTTCGCGTCTTCTGTCCGGGGATCCGTCGTGGCGTTCGTCCCGGCCATCGCGCGCAGGTACGCGATCAGCGCGTCGAGGGTTTGCGCGCGATCGGGAAGGCCGCGGTCGAGGGCGGGCATGCGCGCGTTCGGGGCGAACTGGCTCGGATCGTCGATCCAGCGGCGCAGCCACGCCTCGTCGCGCACGCCCACCTCGCGTCCCGGGGCGTTCAGCTCGGGGCCGATCGATCCGCCCTCGCCGTTCACCGGGTGACAGCGCGTGCAGTACATGCGGAAGGCGGTGTAGCCCTCGTGCGCGAGCGGGGGCGCCGAGGCGGGTGGCGTCATCTTCGGGAAGCGGTCGCCGGCGCGGACGAGGTCGATGCCGACGAGCTGGTACGGCCAGCCGTAGTCGCCCTCGGCGCGCACGACGTCGTCTTCGAGGTTCTCCCAGACGAGATAGAAGGGCGCGAGCGACACCTGCTGGCGTCGGCCCGATTCGAGCTTGTCGATCGTGAAGTTCGCGCCGGGCCGCGCGAAGGCGATCCACGCATCGTGGTCGAGGGCGCGCTGCACCGGGATGGTCGGCTGATAGCCGTCGCGGCAGGTGAAGAGCAGCTCCTCCTCTTCGCGCCAGCTCGGCGTGAAGACGCGATCGAGCACGGCGGCGAGGGGCAGGGCGCGGAACGCGACCTCGCGGTCCTCGTAGGGCTCGTGCACGGTGAGCGTCTCCGCAACGAACGCTTGGCGCAGATCGACGAGCGGGAGCGTGGCGACGGGCTCGCCGTGGCGTGCGAACCGCAGCGACGTCGCGACGTCCTCCTCGGCCCGCGCCGTCGCCGGGGCCGCGACGTCCTCCCCGGCCCGCGCCGACGCTGAAGAGACCGCCGTCTCCTCCGCGCACGCCGTCGCCGACGCCGCGACGACCCACAGGAGCGTCAGCGCGAAGCGCGCTCCGCCGCTAGTTCGGATCCATCGAGCCAAGCGAGAACTCGGTGTGGGTGATCGAGGTCTGGCTCGACGGCCCGCGGCTGCACATGCACAGGTGCTGGGCGCGGGCGCGCACGCGGACGCCGCGCGCGTGGCCGGAGTCCATCATCACCTGCGCGACCTCGCGCACCAGGTCCTCTTGGATCTGGAAGCGCCGCGACAGCGCGTCGACCAGGCGCGGCAGCTTGCCGAGCCCGAGGATGCGATCGCCGGGCACGTAGGCGACGTCCACCTCGCCGAAGAAGGGCAGGAAGTGGTGCGCGCAAATCGAATAGAAGGCGATGTCGTTCACCTCCACCGATCCCGGGCGCTCGCCTTCCTCGAGCATGCGCGTCGTCTTCAGGAGGCTCGTCGGATCGACCGTGTAGCCCGAAAGCAGCTCCTTGAAGGC
>JAHEJV010000396.1 GCA_024638705.1 Deltaproteobacteria bacterium
GCGTCGCGCGGGTTCCGGGGAGTCACAGGGACGTCCCCGATGTTCAGCGCGCCCAGCACCTGGAGGTTGAGGCGGCGCCCCGCCGGCCTGGTAGGGGACGTCCCTGTGACTCCCCGGAACCCACTCAGGCAACGCAGTCCGTGCGCTTCAGATCCGCTCGACGATCGTCGCCGTGCCCATCCCGCCGCCGGTGCACATCGCGACCAGGCCGGTGGAGAGGTCGCGGCGTTCGAGCTCGTCGACCACCGTGCCGATGAGCATCGCGCCGGTGGCGCCGATCGGGTGACCGAGGGCGATCGCGCCGCCGTTCACGTTCACCTTCTCCGGGTCGGCGCCCGTATCGCGGAAGAAGCGCAGCACGACGGACGCGAACGCCTCGTTCACCTCGAACAGATCGATGTCGCCGATCTCCATTCCCGCCTTGGCGAGACACTTCTTCGCCGCCGGGCCGGGGGCCGTGAGCATGATCAGCGGCTCTTCCGCCGCGACCGCGGACATCACGATGCGCGCGCGCGGCTTCAGGCCGTGGGCCTTCGCGTAGTCGGGCGACGCGAGCAGCACCGCGCCTGCGCCGTCGACGACGCCGGAGCTGTTGCCCGCGTGGTGCACGTGCTCGAGCTTCACGTCGGGGTACTTCTGCGCGATCAGCTCGAGCATCGTCTTCTTCGACTGCTCGAAGGAGAACCCGGTCATCTTCGGGAAGCTCGGGTTGAGCTGGCCGAGGCCTTCGAGAGTCGTCTCCGGGCGCGGATACTCGTCGCGGTCGAGCGCGAGCGATCCGTCGTCGTTGTGGATCGGGATCAGGCTGCGGTCGAAGTAGCCGGCCTTCTGCGCCGCCGCGGTGCGCTGTTGGCTCGTGAGGCCCACGCGGTCGCACTCCTCGCGCGACGCGCCGTCGAGGGAGGCGATCAGGTCGGCCGAGAGACCCTGCGGCACCTGGGGATGGGTCGCGAGCAGGTGTTCGTTGTTCGCGTGGAAGCCGTCGGTGCCGTTGCGCGCGGGACGGCTCATCGCCTCGACGCCGCAGCCGATCACGAGGTCCTGATGCCCGGCGAGGACGCCCATCGCGGCGAAGGTCACCGCCTGTTGTCCGGAGCCGCAGAAGCGGTTGAGCGTCACGCCGGGGACGCTGATCGGCCAGTCCGCGTCGAGCACGGCCATGCGGCCGATGTCGTGGGCGGCGTCGCCGGCGTGGGAGCCGTTGCCGCACACGACGTCCTCGACGTCCGCCGGATCGAAGCCGACCCGTTCGCGCAGGCCTTCGAGCACCTGGGCGAGCACGCGCTGCGGGTGGAGGTGGGCGAGGCTGCCCTTGCCCTTCTTGCCGATGCCGCGCGGTGAGCGCACCGCTTCCAGGATCCAGGCTTCGCGTTCCATCAGGGTCTCCTTCGTGGGTCGTCTCGTCGGCGCGGATGGGGGCCGTCGTCGACGGTCTACCGCGGACCTTGTCCGTCGTCGACGCGCAGGACCGCGCCCGTCACGCACTCGGACGCCGGTGCGCAAAGATAGAGCAGGGTGGAGTCGAGCTGGGCCGGGTCGGCGATGCGCTTGCGGGGGAAGTGCGCGCTGATGTCGCCGATGCGCTCGAGCATGCCGTCCATCATCTCCGAGTGGAAGGCGCCCGGCGCGATGCAGTTCACGTTGATGTGGAAGCGCGACCACTCGGCCGAGAGCACTTCGGTCATCCGCGCGATCCCCGACTTCGTGATCGAGTAGAGCGCCGCGCCGCCGTTACCGTCGTAGTGGAAGGCCCCGACGCTGGAGATGTTGATCATCCGGCCCGGCTTCTTCGCGTCGATGAGCCGGCGTGCGACCTCGCACGAAAGGACGAAGGGCCCGCGCAGGTTGGTGTCGAAGACGCGGTCGATCAGGTCGATCGACATCTTGTGGGCGCGCTGGGCGTCGGGGATGCCGGCGTTGTTCACCAGGATCGTGGGGGTGCCGAGCGCCGCCTCGACCTGACCGACGACGCCGAGAATGCTGTCGGTGTCGGTCATGTCGAGGGGGAAGGGCGTGGCGACGCCCCCGTCCTTCGCGATCAGCTCGGCCAGCTCGTCGAGCTTCTCGACCCGTCGCGCGGTGATCGCCACCTTCGCGCCCGCCGCCGCGAGCACGCGCGCGAAGCGCCAGCCGAGGCCGGAGGATGCGCCGGTGACGAGCGCGACCTCGCCGGTGAGGTCGTCGGAGGTGTTCGGCAGCGGGAAGTCGGTCATCGGGGGCTCCTGGCTTCGGCGAGGTCGGACATCGCGTGGAGATGGTCCGCGAGTGTGTCCGGTTGGGAGAGAAAGGGCGAGTGGTCGCTCTCGAGCGTGGACGTGCGGTCCATCGCCGCGCGTTTCGCCATGAAGCGCTGGCGTTCGATCGTGACGGCGCGGTCGGCCGTGCACTCGATGTAGCCGCGCGGGAGCGAGGTCTCACGTCGCGCTGTGTAGCGCTGGATGGCGGGGAGCCAGGGGTCAGGGCGCAGTCGCGCGAGGGCGGTGTCGATGTCCTCGGCGCCGCAATCGCCGTAGAAGGCGGTCCGCGCGTGTTCAGGGTCGAGGCGGATGCCCGACGGGCGCAGGCGCGCGTGCTCGCGCACGAGCGACCGCTCGTCGCAGAGCGCGAGCGCGTACATCGATTCGCCCGCCTGGGGGACGAAGGCGCAGAGGTAGACGAGCGCGGCGAACGCGTGCGGGGCGTCGGAGGCAGCCTGTGTGATGGCCATCCCGCCCATGCTGTGTCCGACGACGATCGGGGGCTCGGCGCAGAGTTCGGCCGAGCGGACGACGCGCTGCGCATAGCTGCCAAGCGTCACGCGAAAGAGCGAAGTGTGGTCCTCGCCGTGTCCGGGCAGGTCGGCGGTGACGACGCGATGTCCGCGCTCCTGCAGCAACGGAACGAGCCGGTCCCAGCACCAGGCTCCGTGCCAGGAGCCGTGGATCAGCAGAAAGCTGGCCACGTCGGCCGTCCGACCCGTCCGGTCATCGAGTGACGCGTCGCCGCCGGCCTAACGCCCGGACCACTTCGGCTCGCGCTTCTCGGCGAATGCGCGCGGGCCTTCCTTCGCGTCCTCGCTGGTGAAGACCTTGCCCATCATCGGCCCCTGGAACGCCCAGGACTCCTCTTCGGTCAGCCCGCGCGTGCCGCGGATGATCTGCTTGCTCGCGGCGACGCCGAGCGGCGCGTTCTTCGCGATGCGCTCGGCGAGCTCGAGCGCGACTTCCGCGGCCTTTCCCTTGTCGGCGAGCCGCGTGACGAGCCCCCACTCGTGGGCCTGCTCGGCGGTGATCGGATCGCTCGTCAGCGCCATCTCCATCGCGACGCCGTAGGGAACGCGATTGGGCAGACGGAAGAGGCCGCCGCCCGCGGCGAACAGACCCTTGTTGACCTCGGGGATGCCGATCTTCACGCCCTTCGCCGCGACGATCAGGTCGCAGGTGAGGGCGATCTCGAGCCCGCCGGCGAGGGCGAAGCCTTCGACCGCGGCGATCAACGGCTTCTTCGCCCCGTTCTGGAGGAACTCGTTGAAGCCCTTCGGCGGTCCTTCCTTCGCGAAGGCCTTGAGGTCCATGCCCGCGCTGAACCCGCCGCCGGCGCCGGTGAGCACGCCGGCGGTGATGCCGTCGTCGGCGTCCATCGCCTCGCAGGCCGCGACGAGCGCCTGACCCAGCGCGGTGTTGACCGAGTTCTTCGCCTCCGGGCGGTTGAGCGTGATGAGCCGGACGCGGCCCTGGGTTTCGGTGAGGATTTCGTTGGACATGGTCGGGTTCCTTCGTGGGTCGGGAATCGAGTGGATGGAAGGGCGCGGTGTTCGTGTTGGATGCGGGCTCGATGATTCGTGGGGGAGGGGCCTGGCGGGGATCCGGAGGCACCTTTTTGACTTCGCTCGCCTTCGGCTCGCTGCGCGCGCCGGCTTCGCCGGCGCTTGCGGGGGTGCCGCAAAGCGGGTCGTTGCTTCGCGGCACCCTCGATCGGGCACGGGCTCGACGATTCCGGGT
>JAHEJV010000003.1 GCA_024638705.1 Deltaproteobacteria bacterium
GCGGGCGACCGCGATCGTCTCCGCCATCGCGCCGAGATGCACCGGGATGTGCGGCGCGTTGGCCACGAGCCCGCCGTCTGCGTCGAACACGGCGCACGAGTAGTCGAGCCGCTCCTTGATGTTCGTCGACACCGAGGTGTTGCGCAGGACGGCGCCCATCTGCTCCGCGATCG
Source organism: Deltaproteobacteria bacterium (assembly GCA_024638705.1). Taxonomy (GTDB): domain Bacteria; phylum Myxococcota_A; class UBA9160; order UBA9160; family SMWR01; genus JAHEJV01. The sequence continues at coordinate 174 of JAHEJV010000003.1, forward strand.
ACATGCAGCGGTTGCCGAAGACTTCGAGGCGCACCGGGTCGGCTTCTTCGAGGGCCGCGTGGTCCACCCGGGCCAGGTCGTCCACCCGCGCGGTTGCCGCCGTCGTGTCGTGCAGGTGCAGGACTCCGTCTTCCGCGACCTGCAACCGGAACCCGGGATCGAGCGCCACGGTGCCGGTCGCCTCGAGGATCAAAGCCGGTCCTTCGAGGGTGTGCCCGACGGCGAGCGCTTCGCGGGCGAAGACCGGCGTGTCGACGCGACCGGCCTCGGGGAACCAGACCGGTTCGCGGCGCAGCGGCGTCGGCGCGGAATCGTCGCGCGACGCCACCTCGACGCGGGGCGGCGCCGCGCCGGGCGCGAACACGCGCGCGCGCACTGTCACGATCTCGACCGCGTGCCCTTCGCGCTTGTAACCGAAGCGGGCCTCGTGCTCCCGCGCGAAGGCGGCCAGCCAATTCCCGTCGTCGGGCTCCGCGACGGGGAGCGGTGTCTCGGTGCCGACGTGGCGCAGGTCGAGGCGGCGCTCGACGCGCACCGCGTCCGGGTCGGCCCCCTCGGCGAGGAGCGCATCGCGTCCCTCGCCTTCCAGCTCCCGCCAGGCTTCCCGCACCCTTCCCGGCACCGCGTCGCCCGCCGCGGACAGCGGCGCCGCGCGCGCGTCGCGCTGTCCGTCCCAGGACGCCTCGGCGATCCCGATCCCCCAGGCCGAGAGGATCCCGGCGAGCGGATGCAGCAGCACGTCGCGCATGCCGAGCAAACGCGCGATTGCACAGACGTGCTGCCCGCCGGCGCCGCCGAAGCCGGCGAGCGCGCAGCCGCGTGGATCGACGCCGCGCGCGATCGAAACCTGCGCGATCGCCTGGGCCATGCTCGCGTTGGCGACCTCGACGAAGCCCGCCGCCGCGTCGTCAGGGGTGCGGTCGAAGCCGGCTGCGCGCAGCGACGCACACAGCGTCGCGAGCGCCGCGTCGACCGGCTCGCGCACGACCGGGAAGGGAAAGCGGTCGGGCTGCACGCGACCGAGGAAGAGATTGACGTCGGTGAGCGCCAGCTCGCGCGCCGACGCGTCGCCATAACACAGCGGGCCCGGGTCGGCGCCGGCGCTCTCGGGACCTACGGTGAAGCGGAAGCCGTCGAAGCGGCACAGCGACCCGCCGCCCGCCGCCACCGTGTGGATGCGCAGCATCGGCGCCTTAACGCGCACGCCGCCCACCACGGTCTCGAAGCTGCGCGGCAGATCGCCCGGCTCGATCAGGGAGACATCGGTCGACGTGCCCCCCATGTCGAAGCCGACCGCGCGCGGAAAGCCGGCCTGTGCCGCCACCCGCGCCGCGCCGACCACCCCACCCGCCGGACCCGAGAGCAGCGCGTTCGGCCCGTGGAAGCGCTCGGCCGAGGTGAGTCCGCCGGAGCTCTGCATGAAGCGCAGCGACGCCTGCGGAAGCGCCGCGCGCAGGGCTTCGGAGTGACCGCGCAGCAGCGGCGTGAGGTAGGCGTCGGCCGTCGTCGTCTCGGCGCGCGCGAGCAACCCGATCTCGTTGGCGACCTCGTGCGACGCGGCGACGTGCTCGAACCCGACCTCGCGCGCCAGCGCCGCGATCGCGCGCTCCATCTCGGGGAACGCCGTCGCGTGGATCAGCGCGATCGCCACGGCGCGCACGCCGCGATCGCGCGCGCGCTCGAGCCCCGCGCGCACGGCCTCCATGTCGAGCGCGCCGATCTCGCTGCCGTCCACCGCGACGCGTCCCGACACCTCGAGCCCCTCGGCCGGAAGCGGCACGGGCTTCTCGATCGCGAGGTCGAAGAGCGCGGGACGCTCCTGGGTGCCGATCGCGAGCAGATCCCCGAGTCCCTGGTGGGTGACGAAGAGCGTCGGCACGCCGCGCCGCTCGAGCAGCGCGTTCGTCGCGACCGTCGTGCCCATCTCGACGCGTGCCGCGGGCAGTGCGTCGCCCGGCGCGACCGCGCCCGCGCGTTCGAGGATCTCGCGGATCGCGACCACCGGCGCGTCGTCCGCCGAGAGCACCTTCGCCGTGTGCAGGACGCCGTCGGGCGCGATGCCGATCGCGTCGGTGAACGTGCCGCCGCGGTCGATCCAGAAGCGCCAGCTCACGCGCCGCGGCTCCGTCGCATCAGTCGACGCAGAACCGCGGCGACGGCTTCGCGCTGCGGCGCGTCGCCCACCGCCTGGATGCCGAGCAGCGCGAGCCCGCCGAAGACCGCCCCGCCGACGGCGAGATCGAGCAGCGCGCCGACGAGCCCCGTCCCGAACGGCGGGATGACGAACGCCACGGTGCCCGAAACGCCCGCGATGGCGACGGCGCGCGTGCCGGTGCGCGCGAGCGCGTCGAGGGACGGACCGCCGTGCAGCGCGCGCAGCAGGAAGAGGGTGCCGCCCGCATTGATCGACATGCCGATCGCGCCGGCGGCGGCGAGGCCACGCGCGCCGTACTGGTTGCCGAGCCAGAAGTAGAGGACGACGGCGAGCGCAGCGATCACCGTGCCGAGCCACATCGGGCGCCAGGTGTCGCCGCGCGCGTAGAAGCCGCGCACCGCGATCTGCTGGACGATCCACGCCGGCACCGCAAAGGCGAAGATGGCGAGCAGTCCGGCGACGCGCAGCGTGTCCTCGGGCGTGAACTCACCGCCCTCGTAGACCACGCGCACGAGCGGCGTCGCAAAGACGAAGGCGGCGACCGCCCCGAAGCAGGCGAGCGTGACGCCGGCGCGCAGCGCGCCGAGCAGCGTCTCGTTCAGCTCCTCTTCCCGTCCTTCCGACGCGAGGCGCGCGAGCGTCGGCAGCGCGGCCGTCGCGATCGCCTGACCGACGATCGCCACGGGCAGCTGCATCAGCACGCGCGCATAGCCGAGCGCGGCGATGCTGCCCGCGGCGAGCAGTCCGCCGAACCACTTGTCGTACCACTCGTCGACGGTGAGCAGCGTGACCCCGAGCATCAGGGGCAGCGCGGCGACGAGGTAGCTCCCCAGCGACGCATCGGTGAACGAGATGCGCGCGCCGAAGCGGAGCCCTTCCACCCGACGCGACTCGACCCACGCCGCGCCGAACGGCCCGAGCGCCGCGCCGAGCAGAGCGCCCCACGCGAACCCTTCGGCGCCGTGCTGCGCCCCGAAGAGCAGACCGCAGACGATGATCGCGCCGTTGTAGAGCAGCGGCGCGAGCGTCTGCGCCACGAAGTGCCCGCGCGCCATCAACGCCCCGCGCAGCACGCCGCCGGTGATGAAGAAGATCTGGGCCGGGAGGACGATGCGGGTGAGCCGCACGGTGAGCTCGGTCTGCTCGGCATCGAAGCGCGGAAACTGGAGCGCGACGAGGCGGTCGGCGCCGAGCCACATCGCGATCGTCACCGCCACGGCGAGCGAACCCGTCGTGCCCATCACCACGGCGAGGAAGCGCTGGGCCGCGGCGTCGCCGTCTGCATCCCGGATCCGCGTGTAGAACGGGATGAACGCGATCGAGAGCGCGCCGCCGGCGAGGAAGTAGTTGAGCAGGTCGGGCAGCATGAAGGCGGCGCGGTAGGCGTCGACCTCCGCGCCGTTGCCGAGCAGGCGCGAGATCACGCCCTCGCGCACGTACCCGAGCACGCGCGACAGCGCGACGCTCACGGCGAGCACCGCTGCGATGACCCCGAACTTTCCGCGGGGCTCACTCACCCGGCACTCCACTCACGCCGCTCTTCCACTCACTCGGGATTCGGCTCCCGCCACAGGCGCCCGTCGTAGGACTCGACGATCACGTCGTCGCCCTCGCGCCCGCGCAGATAGGGATGGGCGAGCGGAACCTTGCCGTAGGGCGTGTCGAGCACGTACTGGGGGATCGCGAAGCCGCTCGTGCGCCCCCGCATCTCCCGGAAGAGCGCGACGCCCTCCTCGATCGGAACGCGGAAATGCGCGGTTCCTTCGAGGAGTTGCGCCTGATACGTGTAGTAGGGCCTCACCCGGAGGCGGACGAGCTGCTCGCACAGCGCCTGCATCGTCGCGACGTCGTCGTTGATCCCGCGCAGCAGCACGCTCTGGTTGCCGACCGGGATCCCGGCGTCGGCGAGCTTCGTCAGCGCTTCCTCCGCCTCGGCGGTGAGTTCGCGCGGATGGTTGAAGTGGGTGTTCAACCAGATGGGGTGGAAGTCGCGGAGCATCCGACACAGGTCGTCGGTGACGCGGAAGGGCAGCGTCACGGGCAGGCGCGTGCCGAGGCGCACGATCTCGACGTGCGGAATGGCGCGCAGCTCGCCGATCAGCCAGGCGAGGCGGTCGTCGGAATAGACGAGGGGGTCGCCGCCGGTCAGCAGCACGTCGCGGATCGCCGGCGTCGCGCGGATCCAGTCGAGCGCCTCGCCGAGCTCGCGCTTCTTCATCGCCCACTCGGGCTCGCCCACCATCCGCTTGCGCAGACAGAAGCGGCAGTAGAGCGCGCACTCGTTGTTCACGCAGAAGGCGATCCGGTCGGGGTAGACGCGGATCACGTTCTTCACCGGCGAGTGCGCGACCTCGTCGAGGGGATCGGCGAGCCCGGCGGCGTCGTCGAGCTCGGCGATGTGGGGCACGACCTGGCGGCGGATCGGACACGCCGGATCGTCCGGGTCCATCAGGGCCGCGTAGTAGGGCGTGATCACGAAGTGGAAGCGCGCGGCGAGCTTCGCGATGCCCTCGCGCTCTTTGGGGGTCGGGTCGAGAAAGTGCTCGAGGGCCTCGGCGGTGCGGATGCGGTGCTGCATCTGCCACGTCCAGTCCCGCCAGTCGACTTCGCTCGGCTGCGCCTCGCTGCGCGCGGCCTTCGGCGGCACGCTTTCGTGAACTTCGCTCGGCTTCGCCTCGCTGCGCGCGGCCTTCGGCCGCTTGCGGTCGCCGCCAGGGATGCCGGTCATCGCGCGAACCCCGCTCGCTCGAGCGCCTCGCGCAACACGTCGGCGAGGAGGTCGGCGGTGTCGCGGCCTGCGAGCTCGGCGAGGATTCCGAACGAGCCGTCGGGCGCGAAGGTGGGAAGCGGATTCATTTCGAGGAAGTGCGGCCGGCCGTTCGCGTCGAGCCTGAAGTCGGCCCGGGCGTAGTCGCGACACTCCAGCGCGTCGAAGGCGCGCAGCGCGAGCGTTTGCAGCTCGTGCTCGAGCGCGGCGTCGAGAACGCCGGGCGTGACGGCCTGCCAGCCCGCCTCGGGCGCCGGGTGACGCTCCACCGCGTGCACACCGATGCCGGTCGTCGTCTCCAGTGCGCGCTGCAGCACCGGAAGCGCGCGCGGTGGCGCGTGCCCCACGATCGTCACCGTGTACTCCGCGCCGGGAAGGAAGCGCTCGACCAGCGCCGGCTGGTGGTAGTCGCGCTCGATCCGGGCCACGGCGGAGGCCAACGAGGCGGCGTCCTCCACCCGCGAGTGCGGCCCGATCCCCTTTGCCGTCCCTTCCCATCTCGGTTTCACGAAGAGCGGGAACTTCCATCCATCGCTCGTGTTTTCGAGGTCGCTCCCCGTCAGGACGCGCGGCGACGGCACCGGGACACCCGCCTGGGCCACGCGCGCGTGCGCCCAGGCCTTGTCGAGGGAAACGGCAAGGGCCAGCGCGTCCGACCCGAGGCAGGGAATCCCCGCCATCTCGAGCAGGACCGGCGCCCAGCTCTCCCGGTTCCGGCCCCCGTAGCCCTCGGCGATCGTCATCGCGACGTCCACCGGAGGCGTCTCCCCCTTGCCGATCGCGGCGAGCAGCGCGTGCGGATTGCCGAGCCGCACCGGCGCGTGCCCGAGCCGACGCACCGCCTCCTCGAGCCCCTCGACGGTCGCCTCGGGCTCGTACTCGGCGTCGAGGTCGAAGGGCGCGTCGGGCCGCGGCGGGTGGGTGCCCAACAGGTCGTAGACGATCCCGACGCGCAGCGGCTGCGATCGGGTGGGACGGGAATCCGGGTCCGGCACCGCGGCAGGATACCGACCGCGCGCGGGCGCGGAAGCTAACGTCCCGCCGTGCGCTCCCGCCCTGCTCCGAACGCCGCCGTCTCCGCGCCGTCGCGCGCACGGGTCGCATTCGCGTGGGGCGCCGTCGTCGCGTGGATCGCCCTCGTGTGGTGGCTCGGCAGCGGCGACTTCAACGCTACGACCACCTCGCGGATTCTCGACCCCCTGGTCCGTTGGCTGCTGCCCGACCTCCCGCCGGCCGACCGCTTCGCGCTGCTCGGCGCGATCCGCAAGCTCGCGCACCCGGTCGTCTACGGCGTGCTCGCCGGCCTCGCGTTCGCGGCTTCCCGCGTGTCGCGCTTCGATCCCCCCTGGCGGTCCGCGGCGGTCGCGTTCGTCCTCGCGCTCGCCACCGCCTCCTTCGACGAAGCGCGTCAGGCGCAGGTCGCCTCGCGCACCGGCGCGCTCGGCGACGTCGGCCTCGACGCCGCCGGCGCGATCGCCACGCTCGCCGTCGCCCTCTCGTGGACGCACCTGCGCCCTCGCCCCCCGCTCGAAGGAGGCTGAAGTGTCCGACGCCCAGTCCCGCGGCCGGCTGCTCGACGCGGTCGAACGGATCGGCAACGCCCTGCCCGACCCGACGACGCTCTTCGCGATCGGCGCCGTGCTGGTGGCGGTGGCCGCGGAGATCGCCGTCGTCACCGACTGGACCGTGTCGCGGCCCGAGTCGCGCGCCGTCACCACCGCCGTGCTCGACGCCACCGGCGACCCGGTGCTCGGCGCGGACGGGTCGCCGGTCACGACGCCCGTGCTCGACGAGGCCGGGCGTCCGCGGATGGAGCGCGTCGATCGCGAGGTGCGCGCGAAGAGCCTCTTCTCGACCGACGGCGTCTACTGGATGCTCGCGAGCCTGGTCGACAACTTCGTCGCCTTCCCGCCTCTCGGCGTCGTGCTGGTGGGGATGCTCGGCATCGGGATGGCGGAGCGCACCGGCTTCATCGGTGCGTTGCTGCGCGCCGTGCTCGTCGCGGTGCCGCCGGGCCTCCTGACCCCGACCGTGTTCTTCGTGGGCGTGATGTCTTCGATGGGCCTCGACGCGGGTTATGTCGTCCTCCCACCCGTGGCGGCGGCGCTCTTCCAGGCGAGCGGACGCTCCCCGCTGGTCGGGCTGGCCGCCGTGTTCGCCGGCGTCTCCGCCGGATTCAGCGCGAACCTCTTCCCCACCAGCCTCGATCCGCTGCTCGGCGAGTTCTCGACCGCGAGCGCGCAGCTCCTCGATCCGGGCTACGAGGTCGCCGCCACCGCGAACCTGGGGTTCATGATCGCGTCGACGTTCCTGCTCACCGTCGTCGGGTGGGCGGTGACGTCGCTCTGGGTGGAGCCGCGCTATGCGACGAAGTCGCCCGAGGACGGCGGCGCGAACCCGGACGGAGCCGATGCCGGCGCCATGACCCTGGCGCCGGAAGAGCGCAGCGCACTGGTGCGCGCCACCTGGGTCGCGGCGGCGGCGCTCGGCGTGGTGGCGCTCGCCACCCTCGTCCCGGGCATGCCCCTGCACGGGATGGACGGGAAGTTTCCGCGCTGGGTGCGCGTGATCGTGCCGATCCTCTTCCTCGGCTTCCTGCTCCCGGGCCTCGTCTACGGATTCGCGATCGGGAAGCTCCAGAACGACCGCGACGTCGCGACGATCTTCGGCGAGACGATGGCCGGGATGGGTCCGTACATCGTGCTCGCGTTCTTCGCGGCCCAGTTCATCGCGTGGTTCGCGCACTCGAACCTCGGCGAGATGCTCGCGATCACCGGCGGTCGTCAGCTCGCGAGCGCCGGCTTGCCGCCGGCCGCCCTGATGGTCGGCTTCATCGTCGTGGTCGGGATCGGCAACCTCTTCATCGGTTCGATGTCGGCGAAGTACGCGTTCTTCGCCCCGGTGTTCGTGCCGATGTTCATGCAGGCCGGCATCAGCCCCGAGCTCACGCAGGTCGCCTATCGCGTGGGCGACTCGGTGACGAACGTGATCACCCCGCTCAATCCCTACGTCGTGATCATCCTCACCTTCATGCACCGCTACGTGCCGCGGGCGGGGATCGGAACGCTGGTCGCGCTGATGCTGCCCTACGCGGTGGCGTTCGGCCTGATCTGGAGCCTCATGCTGGCGGTCTGGGTCGGCCTCGGAATCCCGCTCTCCGGCGAGGGGCCGCTCTTCTACACCGCGCCCTGACCCCCATGAGCGCCGCCCCGGACACCGAATGCCGCAGCCCCGTAGCCTGACCGCGTGGTAGCGTAGGCGCGCCTCGGCCCCGAGCCGCCCCGCGTTTCGCATCCGGAGGACCCCGATGTCCCAGAGCTTCGAAGAGGTCGCGCAGAACCTGACCGCGCCCGGCGCCCCGTTCGAGGTCGTGACCGAGACGGTGAACGACCGGCCGATGAAGGTGTTCAAGAACCGCGAGCGGTCGCTGCGCGAGAAGGTCGCCGCCGCGGCCGAGCGCGGCGACGTGCCCTTCATGGTGCAGGGCGACAACCGGGTTTCCTACGGCGAGTTCGGCCAGCGCGCCTGGGGCGCGGCGCGCGCCCTCACCCACGACCACGGCCTCGCGAAGGGCGATCGCTTCGCGATCCTCTCCTACAACTGTCCCGAGTGGATCGTCGCGCTCTTCGGCGCCACCTCCGCCGGCGCGATCGGCGTCGGCCTCAACGGCTGGTGGGCCACCGAGGAGATCGAGTACGGCCTGAACGACTCGGGCAGCCGCTTCCTCGTCGTCGACGCCCGTCTCTATCCGCGCGTCGAGCCGCTGCTCGGGAAGATCGAATCCCTCGAGAAGGTGTTCTTCATCGGCGACGACCCGCCCGAAGTCGCGATCGCAGAGGACGACCCCTTCGTCATCCTCTACACGTCCGGCACGACGGGTCGCTCGAAGGGCTGCATCACCACCCACCGCGGCACGATCGCCCAGGTGACGGGCATCATGTTCTCGAACCTGGTCGGCGCCGCGACGTCGGGGCGCTCGCTGCTGCCCTCGGGAGGATCGCAACCCGCGGGCCTGTTCACCTCTCCGCTCTTCCACGTCGGCGGATTGCACTCGGTGGTGTGCACCCAGATGTCGATCGGCGCGAAGCTCGTGTTCAGCGCCGGAAAGTTCGACGCTGAAGAGTGCATGCGCCTCATCCAGGACGAGAGGATCTCGATCTGGAGCGCGATCCCGACGATGCTCCACCGCGTCGTCCATCATCCGAAGGTGGGCGACTACGACCTCTCGACGCTCAAGGGAATCTCCTTCGGCGGCGCGCCGACCGCGCCCGAGACGATCGACAAGGCGCGCGAGGTGCTGCCGATCGAGCCGAGCTTCGCGAACGCCTACGGACTCACCGAGACCCACGGTGTCGCCACGGTGAACGGCGGCAAGGATCTGCTCGCGAAGAAGACGTCGGCGGGCCGACCGCTGCCGATCCTCGACGTGAAGATCGTCGACCCGGAAGGCAAGGAAGTGCCCGACGGCCAGCTCGGCGAGCTGGTGATCTACGGCCCGACGATCACCCCCGGCTACTGGAACCGCCCGGACGCGACCGCCGAGACGGTCGTCGAAGGCTGGCTCCAGACCGGCGACCTCGGCTACCGCGACGCGGAAGGCTTCCTCTTCGTGGTCGACCGCGCGAAGGACATGATCCTGCGCGGCGGCGAGAACGTGTACTGCACCGAGATCGAGAACTGTCTCGCCGACCATCCCGAGATCGACGAGGCGGCCGTCGTCGGCGTGCCCGACGCCGAGCTCGGCGAGCGCGTGAAGGCGATCGTGCGGCGCGTCCCCGGCTCGACGCTCTCCGACGCGGGCGTCCGCAAACACGTCGCCGCCCACATGGCGAGCTTCAAGGTGCCCGAGTTCGTCGAGTTCACCGACGAGCTGCTCCCGCGCAACGCGGCCGGGAAGCTGTTGAAGAACGCCCTGCGCGGAAAGGGCGCGGTGCCTTTCGACACGAAGAACCTGGGCTAGCAAGCCGGTGGAACCGGCGCGCAGCGAGCCGCAGGGCGAGCGTAGTCTCGGGTCGGGCGAGCCGGTGGAACCGGCGCGCAGCGAGCCGCAGGGCGAGCGTAGTCTCGGGTCGGGCAAGCCGGTGGAACCGGCGCGCAGCGAGCCGCAGGCGAGCGTAGTCGAAAGGCGCCCTCCGACGACCGACGCGAACCGACCTTCCCTCAGGCGCACCGCGCCCCCCCGAGGCAACCCGTGAACGCAGCCTGGCTCGCGCTCGGTACCTTCGCGGCCTTCGCCCTCGCCTATCGCTTCTACGCGAAGTTCCTCGCCGAGCGCGTCTTCGCATTGCGCGACGACGAGCCCGTGCCCGCGCGCGAGTTCGAGGACGGCATCGACTTCGTGCCGACGCGCAAGAGCGTGCTCTGGGGCCACCACTTCACGTCGATCGCCGGGGCGGCGCCGATCGTCGGGCCCGCCATCGCGGTGATCTGGGGCTGGCTCCCGGCGCTCGTCTGGGTGGCCGTCGGCACCGTGTTCATGGGCGCGGTGCACGACTTCTCGTCGCTCGTGATCAGCCTGCGCCATCGCGGCCGCTCGATCGGCGAGGTCGCGGGCAGCGTGATCGGCCCGCGCAGTCGCACCCTCTTCCTGATCATCATCTCGATCCTGATCTGGATCGTGCTCGCCGTCTTCGCCTTCATCATCGGCACGCTCTTCGCCTCGAACCCCGGCGCGATCTTCCCGATCTGGGTGCAGATCATCGTCGCGATGGGTCTCGGCTGGCTGGTCTACCGGCGCCGCGTGTCGCTCTTTGCGCCCTCGCTCGTGGGCTACGTCGTGCTGCTCGGCGCGATCTTCTACGGCAATGCCTTCGCCCTTGCGATGCCTTGGCTCGGCGAGATCTCGGTCGGCACCTGGGTGTGGGTGCTGCTGATCTATTCCTTCGTCGCGTCGGTGCTGCCCGTCTGGCTGCTGCTCCAACCACGCGACTACCTGAACGCCCACCAGCTGATCACCGGGCTCGGCCTGCTCTCGCTCGGCCTGGTCGTGCTCCAGCCCACGATCCAGGCGCCGGCGATCAACACGGCGCCGCCCGGCGCGCCGCCGATGATCCCGTTTCTCTTCATCACGATCGCCTGCGGTGCGATCTCCGGCTTCCACGGCCTGGTGGCCTCCGGCACGACGTCGAAGCAGGTGGGCTGCATGACCGACGCCCGCCCGATCGGCTACGGCGGCATGCTCGGCGAAGGCGCGCTCGGCATGTTGGCCGTGCTCGCCGCGACGGCCGGCTTCGCGAGCACCGCCGAGTGGCACGGCCACTACGCGAGCTGGGGCGCCGCGAACGGGCTCGCCGCGAAGCTCGACGCGTTCGTCTCCGGCGGCGCGACCTTCGTCGCGAGCCTCGGCATTCCGCACGCCACGGCGAAGACCCTGATCGCGGTGATGGTGATCGCCTTCGCCGCGACCAGCCTCGACACGGGCGCGCGCATCCAGCGCCTGATCATCGCCGAGCTCGCCGACGGCTACGGCGTTCCCGCGCTCACGAACCGTTTTGCGGCGGGCGCCCTCGGCATTGCCGCCGCGTTGTTGCTCGCCGTCACCCAGGCCGGCGGCAAGGGGGGCCTCATCCTCTGGCCGCTCTTCGGCACCACCAATCAGCTCGTCGCGGGCGTCACCCTCCTGATCGTCTCGGTCTGGCTGCGCCAGAACGGACGTCCCTACGTCTACACGCTCGTGCCGATGATCTTCGTCGGGATCGCCACCGTCTTCTCGATGCTCGGCGAGGTGCGCGGCTACTTCGGCGCGTTCTCCGAACAGTGGCTGCTCGCCGTCCTCGGCACGGTGATCCTCGCCCTCGATCTCTGGGTGATCGGCGAGGGCGTCCGCCTCCTCTTCCGCGACCGCGCCGCACGTCCGGCGGCGGCGGCATGAACGTCGGCGATCTGTCGGGGAAGACGGTCGCCGTCACCGGCGCGGGCAGCGGCATCGGGCGCGAAACCGCCCTCGCCTTCGCGCGCCGCGGCGCCGACCTCGAGATTGGCGACCTGAACGAGGAGACCGTCGAAGCCACGGCGGAAGCGATCCGCAAGATCGATCGCGGGGGCGTGACGGCGGCCCGGGTCGACGTCGCCGACGCCGCCCAGGTCCGCAGCTGGGCCGACGCAGTGCACGCGCGCATACCGGCCCTCGACATCCTCGTGAACAACGCCGGCGTCGCGATCGGCGGCGGCTTCCTCGACACGACCCTGGAAGACTGGGACTGGATCCTCGGCGTGAACACGAAGGGCGTCGTGCACGGCTGTCACGCCTTCGCCCCGGCGATGGTGGCGCGCGGCGCCGGCGGACACATCGTGAACGTCGCCTCGATGGCTGGCATCGTCGCGACGGACACCCTCGCCGCCTACTGCACCACGAAATTCTCGATCGTCGGGCTCTCCGAAGCGCTGCGCGAAGAGCTCGCGCCCCACGGCATCGGCGTGAGCTGCATCTGCCCGGGCTTGATCAACACGCCGATCACGCGCGCCGCGAAGCTCGTCGGGCCGCTCTCGGGCGAGGAGAACCGCGCCGAGCTGGTTCGCACCTACGAGAAGCGCAACTACGGTCCGGAGCGCGTGGCCCTGGCCATCCTGCGCGCGATCGAGAGGAACCGCGCGGTCACCCCCGTCACGCCCGAGGCGTGGATGCTCTACTACCTCAAGCGATTCTCCCCCGGCCTCGTCTCCTGGCTGAGCCGCAGGATGGGCGAAGCGAGCCGACGCCGGCTCGGCATCGATCGTTAGTCGGGTTTCGCGACGCTCGTCTGCGCGACGCTCGTCTGGGGGTGGAAGGCGGACCAGGCGAACCAGTAGCCCTCCACCACCTCCACCGGCTCCGGGGCCGAAACCGAGAACGTCTCCGTCTCGGCGTCCCAGGCGACGCGCACCGGGTGCCCGCCGAACCGCTCGGCGATCACACCGCCGGCCGCCGCCACCTCGTCGGAGGGGTAGGCGCGCGCCGTGCCGTCCGCGAGGCGCAAGCCGACCGTCGGCGTCTTCGGGTGATAGGCACGCGCGAAAGGCGCGGGAAAGATCAGATCGCGTCGCCTCGCGTAGCTGCCGTATGGGTTCTGCCCGTACGGCTTGCGATGCCCGGTATCGCGAGACAACACCGTCGTATCCGGGTGCGCGGCCTTCCATTTCGCCCAGGTGGTCATCTCCGAACGGACGATGCGAAGCCGGGCGCCACGCGAGGCGCCCGTCACGGCGCGCGCCGAGATCTGGGACCAGAGGCTCTCCGTCTCGCGGTCGTACATCAGGAGGTCCGACCGGTAGAGCAGCCCCGACACCCCGAACCGCCGGGGCTCGCCTCCGCCGACGCGGCGATCGAAGACGAGGCCCGTCCCGCACAGCGGGCAGTAGGACACGAGCAGCGGGATGCCACCGAGCGTGTCGTTGACGAGCTCGTGCCAGACGAGGATCGCGATCGGATACGCACGCGCCTCGCCCTGAGACGTCACGCCGAGCACGCGGTCTTCGTCCTCCCAACCCGCATCGACACCTTCCTGTGTCGGATGGTCGAGCGCGGGGATCGCGTCGCGCCCGACGCCACCGTGAAGGATCTCCCTCACGGCCACGTCCGCCGGCGAGAGCACGAAACCGTTCGTCCGTCGGCGCGACTCGCCACCGTCGGCGGCGAAGCTCACGCCCGCTGCGATCAGCGCGGCAACGGCGCCCAGGCGCGCGCCCGCACGCCACCACCGCTCTCTCGCTTTTCCGATCTCGCGACGAGAATTCGATTGCATCGTCTCTTCATGAGAGTAGAATTCTCGACGACGGTCACGGTTCGCGGTGCAAGGAGACCGAGGTCTCGCACTCACCGCCGAAACGATCCAGCCGCATCGAACCGGGCCGCCTCTCGGCGACGGTGAGGACGAGCAGGAGTTCGGGGCGAGCCAGCCCGCTCCGCGGCGAAGAGCCGCTGTCGGCGCGGTGCAGCACGCCAACGAAATCATGGCGCGAGGAAGATCTTCCCAGACCCGGGAGCTTCCAAAAAACGTGCGGAGATGCGTCGCGTCGCAGCCCTCGATGAGCACGTCGGGCGCGACAGACAACGAGAGGCGGAAACGCCCGGACGGCCCAACCCCGGCCGGGCGTTGCGGGTCACGCCCACCGCCGACGGTCCACGGCAACTCGCCGAACCACTTCGCCAACGAAACGGCCGCCCCGCCGGAGGCCTGGGAAGACCTCGCCGCCTCGGCCCCCCTTGCCGCATCCCTGCTAGGGGATCAGCGGGCTTTCGTCTCCTCGCGATCTTCGAATCGGTCGAAGTCCTCGGACACCGCGCGCACCACTCCCGTGTTCGGGAGATCCGCGTCCGGCAGCAACGACAGGATCACACCGAGGTGCGCCACGATGACGATCCGCTCGCCGCGGTGGGCGCGGTCGTAGTCGCGCATCACGGCGCGGATCCGCTTCCGCATCGCGCCGCGCGACTCGGCGCCACCGCCCGGCGCGTCGGGATCTCCCGAGTCGAAGCGCGCCAACGAGGCGGCATCCCGGGCTGCGATCTCCTCGCGCGTCAGCCCTTCCCAGGCTCCGACGTCGAGCTCGCGCAGACGCGGGTCGCGCTCGGGCTCGAGACCGAGCGCCCGGCCCACGATCCGTGCCGTGTGGTGGGCGCGCTGGAGGTCGCTGCAGTAGAGCCGGTCGGCGCGCTCGCCGCTGAGCCTCGCGGCCAACGCCTCGGCCTGGGCGACCCCCTGCTCCGAGAGCGGCGGGTCGGCATGCCCCTGCCAGCGGCGCTGCACGTTCCAGATCGACTCGGCGTGGCGGATCAGCAGGTAGTGGGTCGACACGCGCGGAACCATATCGAAAGGTCGCGATCGTCCGGCACGCGCGAGGCCTCTCCCGTCTGGACTCGGCGACACATCCCCTGCTCCGGGGCCACTCCCCTTCAACCCCCATTTCCCGAGGAGTCCCCCCTGGGCCGCCGGCGATTCGATCACCTGGTGCGCGAGATTTCCGTGGCCGTGAAGACCCCGGTCGCCCGCTACTCCCTCTGGCTGCACCTCCACGAGATCGGGATCGATCCCGAGAGGCTCGACGAGGACGGCGCGCTCGCCTTCTGCTCCGGTCCCGCCCGCGCCTTTCTCGCCGGCCTCGGGCTCCCGATCTCGCGCCGCGCGGAGCGCCGACTGCGCCGCGCCGTCGACGCCTACGACCCGGCGCGATTGACGCCGGAAGAGCTCGCCAGCGACGGCTGGGAGAGCGACGGCTAGCGAGGGAGCGGAGAGCGAGGGCCAGCGCCGGCGCGGAGAGCGAGGGTCAGCGCGCCGCCGCCCGGGCGATCGCGTCGCGCAACGCGACGAATGCCCGCCCGCGGTGCGAGATCCGGTTCTTCGTCTCGGCGGAGAGCTCCGCCATCGACACGTCGAAGCCCTCGGGCTGGAACACCGGGTCGTACCCGAAACCGCTCGCGCCGCGCGGAGCCGACAGGATCACGCCCGGGCATTCACCGCGCGCGACCTCCACCTCTCCGTCGGGGGTCGCGAGCGCTGCAACGCAGACGAAGCGCGCGCCGCGTGCCGCGGGCGCGACGTCGCGGAGCTCGCCGAGCAGCTTCGCGACGCGGCCCGCATCGTCGAGCCCTTCCCCGCCATAACGCGCCGAGTGCGGACCGGGGCGCCCGCCGAGCGCATCGACCTCGATGCCCGAATCGTCGCCCACGGCGGGACGTCCGGTGGCCTTCGCCACGAAGCGCGCCTTCAGGGCTGCGTTCTCGGTGTAGTCGTCCCCTTCCTCCGGCATCCGGATCTCGGGGAACCGGTCGAGGGAGCAGAGCGTGAACGCACCCTCGCCGAGGATCTCGCGGATCTCGACGAGCTTGCCCGGGTTGCCCGTCGCGACGACGACCTCCCGCGCCGCGATCATCGCGCCGCCTGCGCCACCGCCTCGGCCTGCAGCCGCGTGAGCGCGGCGGTTCCCCGCAGCGCGAGCTCGGTCATGCGCGCGAGCTGCTCCGACGAGAACGTCCCGTCCTCGCCGGTGCCCTGCACCTCGACGAAACGTCCCTCGCCCGTCGCGATCACGTTCATGTCGACCGCTGCGCGCGCGTCTTCCTCGTAGGGAAGGTCGAGCATCACGTGATCGCCGACGATGCCGACCGACACCCCCGCGACCGATCCGGTGATCGGGCTCCTCGTCACCGCGCCGCGCGCGACGAGCCGCGCCGCCGCGATCTGCAGCGCCACCGACGCGCCGGTGATCGATGCGCAACGCGTGCCACCGTCGGCCTGGATCACGTCGCAATCGACCTGGAGGGTGCGCTCGCCGAGCGCCTCGAAGTCGACGATCGCGCGCAGGCTGCGACCGATCAGGCGTTGGATCTCCTGGCTGCGCCCGGACGGACGCCCGCGCGCCGACTCGCGGCCGCTGCGCGTGTCGGTCGCTCCGGGCAGCATCGCGTACTCGGCCGTCACCCAACCCTTCCCCTGACCCTTGAGGAAGCGCGGGACGCCCTCTTCCTCGCAAACCGTGCACAGCACCCACGTCCGTCCCACGCGGCACAACACCGATCCGAGCGGATGTTCGGTGTAGTCGACCTCGAAGGTGGTCGGCCGCAGTGCGTCGAGCGCGCGTCCATCGGCGCGCACGGGGGATCCGGAGCTCATGGGGTCGTCACCTCTCGACGAAGGAAGTGCTGCGCGCGCGGGCGTCTGTCTCTCAGGGCGCCGCGGGCGACGCCGTCCCGACGTCGCGGCGCGCATCGTAGCGCCGACCGAATTCGAGAACCGCCTTCTCGAGCGCGTCCACGATCGCCGCACGACCGTGCGTGCCGGTGATGCGACGCTCGTCGCCGGGATGGGTGACGAAGCCGATCTCCACCAGTGCCGCCGGCATCTGCACGCCCGACAGGACGACGAACATCGCCTGCTTCACGCCGCGCGACTTGATCGGCAGCTCGGCGAGATGGGTCTGCACGCTGCGCGCGAAATGGCTCGACTCGTCGAGGTGTTCGGTGGCGATCAGGTCGCCGAGCAGGGCGATGAACGGATCCGACAGCGCTTCGATCGCTGCGGCCTCTTCCGCGAACGCGCTGTTCTCGCGCTTCGCGACGCCAGCTGCGGCGGCGTCGCTCGCTTCGAGCGCGAGGAAGTAGGTCTCGCTGCCGTGGATCGTCGCCTGTCGCGCGGCGTTCGCGTGGACCGACACGAAGAGGTCGCCGCGCGCATCGTTCGCGATCGCCGTGCGCTCCTCCAAC
This sequence comes from Deltaproteobacteria bacterium, assembly GCA_024638705.1. Lineage (GTDB taxonomy): Bacteria > Myxococcota_A > UBA9160 > UBA9160 > SMWR01 > JAHEJV01. Next base: position 17,274 of record JAHEJV010000003.1, read on the forward strand.
GGCACGCGCACATCGGCGTCGCGGGTCATGACGACGGTGAGACCGGCTTCGCGCAGCTCCGCCGCGAGATTGCGCGCGACCGCGAGCGCGACGTCTTTCTCGAGCGAGCCCGCAGGCCCTTTCGCACCGGTGTCCGAACCGCCGTGGCCGGCATCGATCACGACGGTGTCGAAACGCTCGCCGGTTTCGTCCGCGGCCAGCGCCGTCGCCACGATGCCCACGACAGCCGAGCACGCGATGCTCCACGACACGCAACCGCGCACGCAACTCGAAACGACGCCGCCCATTCTCACGCTCCCCCCGAGACCTCCATCCCCAACGGTAACGGATCCTCGCGCGAGGAACGCTTGCGGGGCTGCCTCTCGTCGGCCAAGGTGATCGCATGCGTCGCGCTCTCGCCTCGGTCGGCCTGTTCGCGCTCGCCCTCCCCGCTCTTGCCCAGGAAGTCGACTGCCCGCGGGGCGCGACGGTCCGAGGCAACGCGCCGCCCGAAGGCAACCGGCAGTGGTGCGAAGACGAGTCCGGACGGCAGCACGGGCCGAGCATCGCCTGGGACGCGGCGGGCCGTCCGCGGATCGAAGCCCACTTCGAAGCCGGCGCCATGGAGGGCGCCTATCGCGCGTGGCACGAGAACGGTCAGCTGGCCGAGTCGGGCGCCTATCGGGCCGACCACCGGGAAGGAGCCTGGGAGCTCTTCTACGACGGCGGCACACGTGCGCGCCGTCAGGAATATCGCGCCGGGCGGCTCCACGGCATCGTCCGCGAGTGGTATCCGAACGGACAGGTCCGCCTCGAGGAACACTACCTCGACGGCACGCGCCACGGTCCCGCGCTCGCCTGGTTCGAGAACGGCCAGAAGCAGTCCGAGGGTGCGTTTCGCTCGGGCGATTTCGACGGCGTCTGGAAGGGCTGGTACGTGGACGGGTCGCCGCGGAAAGTCGCCACTTTCAAACGCGGACGGAAGATCGAAGAAGAGATCTTCCCGCCTCCGGGCAGCTAGCCCGTACCGCGCCTAACGCTTGCGCCGCTTTCGGCGGGTGGGCGCCTCCTGGAGATCCAACAGATCTCCGACGGTCTCGTGGCGCTGCTCGCGCGCGATCGCGAGCAGCTCGATCCACGCCTGTGCCGTCGCCTCTGCGTCTCCGAGCGCCCGGTGACGGGCGGTGTTCTTGATCCCGAAGTGGGCGCAGAGATGATCGAGGTTGAAGCGACCGAGCTTCGGCAGCAGCCGCCGCGACAGCTTCTGGGTACAGAGCACGGCGACACCCGGGGGTCGTCCCCACTGGGCGAGAAACGCGCGGCCGAGGAAGCCGGCGTCGAAGCGGGCATTGTGCGCGACCCATGGCGCTCCGGGCGCCTCGGCGAGCCAGCGGGCATAGTGGGCGAGCGCACGATGCGCGGGGGGCGCTTCGCAGAGCATCGCGTCGTCGATGCCGGTGAGGCCGATGATCGCGCTCGAGAGCCGGCCCGGACCGGGCGGGCGCGACAGCGTCTCGAAGCGGGACACGATTCGCATCCGATCGACGCGCACGGCGCCGATCTCGATGATCGCGTCGTGCTCGCGCGACAGCCCGGTCGTCTCCAGATCGACGATCGCGAAGCGCGCGCGCTCGAGTGGCGTCGCGGCCACGCCGCTCTCGGCCGCGGGCCGCAGGGCGTCGGCGTCGAGGCGATCGGGCAGCGCCGCCGGGGCGCCGCCCAGCAGCCCCGCGACGAGGTGCCGCGCCACCGCCTCCGCCGGCTCGACGTCCAGCGCGAGCAGTCGCTGCGCCACCTCGGGCAGCGGCACCGCCTCGCCCGCGGCACGCATCGCCCGCAGCGACCTCCGCATCCCCTCCGGCAGCGAGCCTTCGGAAAGTCCAGCCCCCGTCAGTGCACCTTCGCGAATCTCGCGTACCCTCACGCGCCGCCGGGTGGGCGGTGTCGGGCGTCCCGAACGACCGTCGCGCGCGGGCCGAAGCGCCGCGGCGGGAGACCGGCATTCGCGTTCAGGTGGGGGGAGGAATGACCGATCGTATCACACGCGCGCACGCAGACCGGCGCGGCGTGTACGAGCCGAGGGAGTCCGGCGTGCAGCGATCGATCGGCGCAATCCTGGCGATGGTGGCGCTCTGCTTCGCCAGCGCAGCGATGGCCGAAGCGCCCAGCATCGCGCTCCCCGGGCTGCCGCGTATCGGGAGCTCCGCCGCCGACGCGAAGGGCGTCGTCTTCTTCCTGAAGACCGGCTTGAAGCACGGCGCGGTGGCGGTCGGCACGAGCCACACCCTTTCGCTCGACGACCTCGCCCGCGCGGGCCGCGTGGAGTTCGCCCTGCCCCGCTCGCTCGATCGCGTCACGTGGTCGGAACGTTTCGCGGTGAAGCCCGGACGGCCGTTCAGTCTGGTCGGCGCGACGATGCGGGACGACTACCTCGCCTTCCAGCTCTCCAGCGCGCCGCGCGGCGTGCGTCTGCTCGAAGCGCTTCCCGACGCGAAGCTCACCGCGGGAACGCGCGTGCGAATGATCGGCCCCGGCGACCGCGGCGGACGCGAGGAGCAACACGCCTTCGGCACGATCGTCGCCGCGACCGCCGACCGGCTGGAGATCGACCTCGACCTCTCCCAGCGTCTGGTCGGATGGGGGGGCGCCCCGGTTCTGCTGTCGGAGGACGAGCGCGTGGTCGGGATCGTCGAAGCCGCCGTCCCCGGAGCCGACGTCACGCGCGTGCTCGCGGCGCCGATCGACGGCGTGCTCGAGGCGCTCGTCAGCCCGCTCGACGAGGGCTCCGGGCGCGCCTTCGCCGCCTTCGCGAGCCGCGACGCGGTGATCGAGTCCGAGGAGCCGGCGATCGTGGCCGACGACGACCGCCGCCCACTGATCGAGGCGGCCGCCGGCGATGCCACGAAGCTCGAGCTCGACATCGAGTATCCCCCGGACGGCGCGGAAGTCGCATCGACCGTGTGCGGCGCCTTCGTGGCGGGCCGCGCCCAGGCGACGCGCGGCGCGCCACGCCGTTTCGACGTCGTCCTCGTGATCGACACGTCGCGCTCGACGGTCGACAGCGCCGGCACGGACGTGAACGGCAACGGCGTGATCGGAGAATCCCGGCTCGGCACGGTCGGCGCGCTCTTCGGCGCGGGACTCACCGATCCCGGCGATTCGATCCTCGCTGCTGAAGTCGCGGCCGCGCGTCAGGTGCTGCTGGGCCTCGACCCGCGCAGCACCCGCGTCGGGCTCGTGGCCTTCGCGGGCGAAGCCGTCAGCAGCGGCGGTCGCTATTCGCGGCGTCGCCCCGCCTACACCGTGGAAGGCCTCACCGCCGACTACACCCTGATCGAACGCGCCCTCGACGACCTGCTCGAGACCGAACCGAAGGGCCAGACCCACATGGCGGCGGGCATCGATCAGGCCACGATCGAGTTGAACGGCCTACGCGGTTCCTACTCGAAGGCCGACGCGAAGAGCGAGAAGGTGGTGTTCTTCTTCACGGACGGGCAGCCAACCCTCCCCTATGGCCCCGACGCCGAGGCCGACAACGTGCGCGCCGTCCTCCGCGCCGCGAATCGCGCGCACCGCGGCAACGTGCGCATCCACTCGTTCGCGATCGGACCGGAGGCCCTCGAGGGTCCGATCGCCGCGGTGGAGATGGCGAGCCGCACGCGCGGCTACTTCACGCCGGTGCGCAATCCGGGCGATCTCGTCGACATCGTCGAAGAAGTCAGCTTCGCGGACATCGAGAGCGTCAAGCTCGCGCACGTCGGAAGCGGCCGCGAGGCGCGGCCTTTCCGCATCACCGCCGATGGATCCTGGGCCGGCTTCCTCGAGCTCGACCCCGGCGAGAACGTGGTGTCGGTCGAAGCGAAGGCCGACGGCGGGGCCGAAGAGCGGCGCGAGCTGCGCCTGTCGGCCGTCGAGGATCCGAAGGACGAGCCCGAGCTTCCCGTCGAGCTCGTCGTCCAACGCAACCGCCTGCTCGAGGACTGCCTGATCATCGCGAAGCAGCTCCGTCTCGATCGCGAGCGCGAGCGCAACGAGGAGATCCGCCGCCAGCTCCAGCTCGAGATCGAACGCGAACGCCGCCGCGCCCGCGAGCGCGCCGACCAGCAGCGGAAGTCGCTCGACCTCGAGGCGGATGTGGACTAGCGCAAGCAGGCCTCCGAGGCCTGCGCGCAGCGAGGGGAAGCCGAGCGAAGTCGAAAGGATGCATCCGCGCCCCGCGGAGACTCCCGTCCCCAGAATCGTCGAGCCCGTTCCCGATGAGGACACCGGGAGCCCGTTTCCGCTCAGTCTCCCACGTGCTCCGCGCTCGGATCGATCCCGAGCCAGCGCGACAGGTAGTGCACACCGAGGTAGAACGGTCCCGTGTCGAGCAGCGCCACGACCACCTTGAACACGTAGCCCGACCCGATGTAGACCCAGAGCTGCGACCACAGCTCCCGATCCGGATCGATGGGCAGGCCCTTCGCATAGAAGTGCGTGATCGTGATGACGGCGAAGGTGTCGACGAACTGGCTGACCACGGTCGAGCCGTTGTTGCGCAACCAGAGATGTCGCCCGCGCGTCAGCCGTTTCCAGAAATGGAAGAGGAAGACGTCGCAGAGCTGGGCCGCGAGATACGCCACCATCGATGCGACGACCGCGCCCATCGTGAGCATGCGGATCCGGTAGAACGCGAAGTCGTAGGCGTCGCTCGGCGGAAGCCCCGTGACCGGATCGAGCTCGACCGCCGGCGGGAGCGCGCCGCCCAGCCACAGGAAGCCGGCCACCCACAGGTTGAGCATCAACCCCACCCACACCACCGCGCTCGCGCGCGCGCGACCGTAGAGCTCGCTGATGAAGTCGGTGCAGAGGAAGGTGATCGGATAGGGCAGCACGCCGACGGCCAGCGCCATCGGGATGCGCATGCCGCCCACCTCGAACGAGAGGTCGATGAAGCGCGACACCCCGAGGATGTTGAGCATCGTCATCGAGCCGAGGAACAACCCGGCGAGAACGAGGAACACCCGCTCGCGCCGCGCGTGGATCACGGACGCCTCGATCGGGTGCAAGTCCGTCACGGCCCGGAACATACGAGCGATGCCCGGGCCGAGCTAGCCGGGCCGCCGGGCGTGCGAGTCGAGCCCTGCGGCTAGCGGCGGGCGGTGTGGATGCGACCGCTCTTGACGGTGAAGTCGCGGTCCTCGCTGAACACCTTGAGCGGCACCCAGCCCGGCACCTCGGACATGCGCGGCAGACCGGAGGTCATCGCGCCGGTCGGATCGATCACGAACGGATCGTCGGACTCCTCGAACCACAGCGTCACCATGTGATGCTGTCCGTCGGAGGGCCGCACCACGATGGCGCGAAACACCTCGTCCTCCCCGAATCCGAGGTCGCGCAGCAGATGGAAGGCGAGCAGCTCGAGGCCGTCGCAGTCGTCGCCGTTGGTGCGGAAGGTCTCCTCGAGCGTGGCCCAGTGGTCGACCGGACCGTCGGCGATGTAGTGATCGCGCGACTGGGTCTGGATCCAGCTCGCCAGCTCGAGCGCGAGGGCGCGTTTGCGCTCCGCCCGGAACGCGTCGTATTTCTCGCGGAGCACGCCGCTGGTTTCCGGGTCGATGCGCAGGGGCTCGGTGCCGACGGCGGGCGTGCCGACGTCGGCGCGCTCGCGCTGCTGCCAGCCGCGGATCTTCCGGCTCCAGGCGTCGTCGGCGGGCGGCTTCGCGAAGTAGCGATAGGCCGTCTGCGCAGGCGCGGGGACGGGCGCTCGGCAGCCCCCGATCGCGATCAGGCTGCACCCGATCGCGAGCCCCAGGGCGGCCTGCCAGACGCGCGTGTGGGTTCTTTCCCCCATTGCTGGGGTATCGGTTTCGAGAAGTCTTAACCTAAGCCACTGATTTCACGAGGGATTCATGCCCTCGCGAAAGTCGTGAAAAACCGCGCGAACGCTTCGATGGGTTGCCGGTCCGCGAACCGGCAGGCCACCCGCAGCGAGTTCTCGTCCCGCCTCAGGCCGCGATGTTGCAGGAGCGCGCGAACCCGAAGAGCACCCAGAGGAAGAGCACGATCACGGGGATGCCGCCGAAGATGTAGAGGATCGAGACGGTATCGACCTTGCCGTGCTGTTCGTTCTGCTCTTCGTCGGACATGGTGCGCGTTCTCCTTCGTCGACCGACCCGATGCCGAGCCAGGGGTCGGTGAGCGGCGCGGAATCTAGCCGCCTTGCGCGTTCGCGTCGACTGGCCGGAGGCGTTTCACCGAGTCCACGAGACGTCGGTAGGCATCCTCCCGCTCGTCGTTCCAAGGCAGCGCGAAGGCGTCGCGCAGACGTTCCGGCAGGAGTGCCGCGGTGATCAGCGGGACGGGTCCGCGATCGGCGCCCGGGGTCGTCAGCACCGACGCGGCGATCTCCCGCGCGGTCTCCCCGACGGTCAACGTGTCGCTCGCGATCCGATCGTCGAACCAGCGGCGGAACGAAGCGGGGTCGCCCGGCGTGCGGTCGGACGGCGCCCCGAGCAGCAACGCCATCGCGCGCTGGTCGCGGTGGAACTCGGCGAGAGCCGGAGGTTCGAGCGGACCGACGAAGTCGCGATAGATGGCGAGCGAGGTGTCGGCGAGCGTCGCCCACACCCAGAGGACGAGGTCGGGATCGCGGCCGTGATAGACGGTGCCGGCGGGGAAGGGTCCGGTCGCCACCGCGAGCGTTCCACGCACCGCCTCGTGGGATCGCGCGACACCGCGGGCCGCCGCCAGGGCCTCGTCGCGCGGAGCGAAGGCCAAAGCCGTGACCGCCGCGAGCGTCCGCTGGAGCCGACCGAAAGGGTCCCGGCGGAAATCCGAGTGCTCCGCCACGCCGGCGGCGACGAGCGGATGCGCGACCTCGAGCAACAGCGCGCGACCACCACCGAAGAGCACCGACGGCTCGCCGCTGATGCGGCGAAGCCAACCGTCCGGACGGAAGAGGCCGTCCTCCGGCGCGAGGCGCGCGTCGATTCCGGCGTAACGAAGTAGATCCTCGTCCTCGGTGGGCAGCGCCGGGTGCATGCGAGTAGCCTAGTCACTTCCGTTCCGCAGGGCTCCGGTGGGAGCCAGCCGGGGGGTGGCTTGAATCTGCGGCGTCAGCTGAGTGTGGTCGCGCTCGTGTACGTCATCGAGGGCTACCCGATGGGCGTGTTCCAGAACCTGCTCCCGCTCTACTTCCGTCGCCACGACGTCTCGCTGACCGCAATCGGATTGCTGAGCGTGCTCGGCTTCGCCTGGATCGTGAAGCCGCTGTGGTCACCGCTCGTCGAGCGCTTCGGCTCGCGTCAGGACTGGATCCGTGCGGCGCTGATCGCCATGGCGCTCGCGCTGCTCGCCGTGGCGGGGCTCCCGCCGAACCCGATCGGTCCGCTGCTCGCCGCCGCCCTCGCGCTCTTCTGTCTCGCGTCGGCCACCCAGGACATCGCAATCGACGCGTACACGATCGGCCTCGTCGACCGCGGCCGGGAGGGCCCGGCGAACGCGGTGCGGATGGCCTTCTACCGCGTGGGATACGTGGCCTCCGGCGGCGCGTTGCTCTTGCTCCCCGACCGGATCGGCTGGAACGAGACCTTCGTCATCGGCGCCCTCCTCTGCCTGTTCATGGCAACGACCCTCCGCTTCACCCCGTCGATCCCGCTCCCGCCGCCCGCCGAGCGGGAGCCGTTGCGCGCGCTGCGCGATTGGGTTTCGCGGCCGGGCGTCGCCGCGGTGATCGCGTTCGTCGTGCTCTTCCGCGTCGGCGACAAGGCGATGGGACCGATGCTGGCGCCGTTCTGGGTCGACCGCGGCTTCAGCAATGACGAGTACGCCGCGTTCTCGACCGCACTCGGCGCCGTGCTCACGATCGCCGGCGCCATCGCGGGCGGACTCTGGGTCGACCGTCGCGGTGTGGTGTCGGCCCTGTGGTGGACCGGCGCCTTCGCCCTCGCCTCGAATCTCGTCTACGCCTCAGCGGCGGCCTGGCCGGAGAGCGGACGCATCGGGGTGTACGTCGCGTCGGCGGGCGAAGCCGTGAGCAGCGGCGCCGTCGGCGCGGCGTTCGTCTCCTACCTGATGCGCGTGTGCGAGAAGGAGCACGCCGCGGTGGAGTACGCCGTGCTCACCGGGCTCTATGCCTCGTTCGGAACGGTGCTCGCATCCGGTTCGGGTTGGGTGGCCGAACACCTGGGTTATGCGAGCTACTTCGCGCTCACCGCCGGGCTCGCAGCGCCCGCCTTCCTATTCCTCATCCCCGCTGCGCGATGGATGTTCCCGCTCGACTCGGACGCGAGCCAACCCGCCTGAATGCCGGGCTGACCAGGCTCAGGAATCCGGCGAGGCGTCCTCCACCGGAGGCCGCCGCCACTCGGCGGGAACCCCGGCCAGGCTCGCCTCGACCTCGAGCTCGCGCAGCCGGCGTTCGGCGCGGGCGATTTCTTCGCGGCGTTCGCGGATCTCGTTGCGCAGCTTGAAGCTGATCGGAGACGTCTCCGGATCGTGCTGGGCGCCGGGCGCCGCCATCTGCCAGCTCTCCGAGTCCTTCGCCATCGATTCGAGCTGGCTCTGGGCCGTGGCGAGGCCGGACTGGGCCTCGGCCAGATCGGCGCGGACCGCCGCGAAGCGCGACTCCCATCGCTCCCGGTCCGGATTGGCGCCGCCCGGCTGCGCCGACGGGACCGGCCCGCTGGGCAGCCGAAGCAGCGCATCGAGCCCGACGGCGGGCGCGGCCTGCGCGTCGGTGGAGGGACCCGCCGGATCCGGCGAGCTGTCGGCGCTCTCGCCCTCCTCCGTGGCCGCTGGACGCGCGATCGCGAAGACGAGCAACGCGAGCGCCACCGCGCCCCCCCACGCGAAAGACTTCTTGAAGCGCATCTCGACAATCTAGCCGAATCGCGTCGACCGACGGACCGCGGGACGGGCCCCCGAGCCCGGGGAGCGCGACGCCTCCCGGAGGCCCCGCGGGGCCCGCCTTCCTCCTCCAGGGATCCCCGGTCAAGCCACGGGGCGGTCCGCCGATAATCAAGCGGAGCCCTCACGGGGGCCAGGCACCGTCGGAGGGAGCGGGAATCATGGATCGGGAGAAGCTTTACCGCCTCCTGCGACTCGGTCTCGAGAAGGGCGCTTCCGACATCCATTTCCAGGTCGGATACCTGCCCTTGTATCGCTTCAACGGCGATCTCGTCGAGCTCCGCTACAAGGTCCTCTCGGACACCGACACCGAAGCGATCGCGAAGCTCCTGCTCGCCGACGATCCGCGCGATCTCGACATGGACTTCGACGAAGTCGACCTCGCGTTCGAGCTGCCCGGCGAGGGACGCTTCCGCGTCAATGTTTCCCGACAGCGCCGCTTCTACAACATCGTGCTGCGCGTCATCCCGCTCGAGATCCGTTCCGTCGAGGAGCTGAACCTCCCGAGCACGCTGCGCGACCTCGCCCAGTTCCGACGCGGCTGCGTGCTCGTGACCGGCGCCACCGGCATGGGCAAGTCGACGACCCTCGCGACGATGATCGAGGAAGTGAACAAGGTCCGGAAGGCGAAGATCGTGACGATCGAGGATCCGATCGAGTTCGTCTTCACCCACGACAAGAGCATCATCACGCAGCGCGAGGTGGGCACCGACACGCGCTCGTTCCCGAACGCCTTGCACGCGGCGCTGCGCCAGGACCCGGACGTGATCATGGTCGGCGAGATGCGCGACCTCGAGACCGTCGACACGTCGCTCAAGGCCGCCGAGACGGGACACATGGTCTTCTCGTCGATCCACACCGCCGACGTGGCGTCGACGATCAACCGCCTCGTCTCCTTCTTCCCGCCGGAAGAGCAGATGGGCGTGCGCAACCGCATCGCCGACAACCTCCGCGCGGTCGTGTCGCTGCGACTGCTGCCCAACAAGAAGGGCACGGCGCGCGTGCCGGCCATCGAGCTGATGATCAGCACCCGCAGCATCCAGGAGTGCATCAAGGATCCGGCTAAGACCCACGAGATCACCGAGTACATCGCCCGCGCTCGCTCCGAAGGGATGCAGAGCTTCGACCAGCATCTGCTCGACCTCCTGCGCGCCAACAAGATCACCGTCGAGACGGCGCTGGCGGCCGCATCGAACCCGACCGACTTCAAGACCAAGCTCGCCCTCGAAGGGGGCGATCCCGACGAGAGCGGCGCTGTCGAGCGAGTGCTCGAACCGATGGAGCTCGAGTCGGACGAACGCTTCTGACGCGGAGAGCACGAACCGTGGCCGAACCCGCAGACAGCCAGAAGCAGCTCGCCAGCACGCTCCGCGCCGCCGCGACCTGGGCCGCGGAAGCCGTCGGAGGCGGGCAATCGCTCGTCTTCGCGGTCGGCGAGACCGCGCCCCACGACGTACGGCTCCGCGCCGCGTCGGGCTTCGCGAATCCCGAGGACGCCCGCGCCGCCGGAACCGCGCTCGTAACGCACGTCCGGGATGCGATCGCCGCGACCGGAGCCAGCGAAGTCGCCGCCGACGTCCTGCCCGGGGGCCCGCGCGCCGCCGGCGGCGCGCGCATCCACCCCGTCCGCGCCGGCGATCAGCTCCTCGGCGCGCTCGCCCTCGCCTCGCCCGCACCGCCTTCGGAAGACCAGGATCGCCGAGTCGCCGAGATCGTCGGCGTGATCGCCCTCGCCCTCGACCATGCCCGCCTCGGGGCGGAATGCGCGTCCCTGCGCGCCGGACGCGACAAGGCAGGCGGCGAGGACGGCGAGACCAACGAAGAAGTCCTGCGCCTGTCCGAGGCGCTCTTCGCCCAGGACATCGAACTCCTCCGCAACAACGAGAAGCTCGGCAAGATCGAACGGCTCAAGAACGACTTCATCGAGAAGATGAGCCGCGAGCTGCGCACCCCGCTCAACAGCATCATCGAGGCGATCATCTCGGTGCTCACGGGCGAGGACGACGCGCTTTCGGAGAGCGCGAAATCGGCGCTGCGCAGCGCGCTCGACGAAGGCAGCGCGTTCCTGCGCACCCTGCAGAACATCCTCGATCTCTGGCGCATCAAGCAGGGCGAGCTCCCGGTCGAGTGCCAGGACGTCAACTTCCGCGAGCTCGCCGACGAGGCGATCTTCAGCGTTCAGGACGCGATCGGCGAACGGAATCTCCGGATCGAGACCGAGATCGTCGAGCCCTTCCCGCGGCTGCGCACCGACCTCGCGAAGCTGAACCAGATCCTCTTCCTGCTGCTCGACAACGCGGTGAAGTTCACGCCCGAAGGGACGATCACGATCCGCGCCTGGGTCGACGAAGGCATGCTCCACGTTTCGGTCGTCGACGACGGCATCGGCATCTGCCACGACGACCAGCAGTTCATCTTCGACGAGTTCTATCAGGTGGACGAGCCGGCCTCGCAGAAATACCGCGGCGCGGGACTCGGCCTCACGCTCGTACGCGACCTGGTCGTGCTGGTCGAAGGCGAGATCTCGGTGCAGAGCGACATCGGTCGCGGCACCACCGTCTCGCTGACGATTCCGCTGCAGCAGGCCTGACGGCCGCGCGCAGCGTGCGGGCTACTCCTCGGCGTCTTCCGCCGGGTAGTCGGGCTTGATGTAGCCCGCGGCGATCTCGCGCAGGGAGACGACGACTTCCTTGTTGTCTTCGGCTTCCACCAGGGCGCGGGCGCCCTTCTTCAGCTGCTTGGTCCGGATCGACGCCATCTGAACCAGATGGAATCGGTTCGGGACCTTCTCGGTGCAGTCCTCGACGGTGATGCGTGCCATGAAGTCTCGGGCCCCGTGGGGTTGAAGGTGGAGGCGGGATCCTAGAGCAGGGCCCAGACGAAGGAAACCCCGGCCGGCGCCGTAGCGCCGGCCGGGGTCCTCGGACCCGTAAAGGCCGATTCAGCGGCTACCGCTTCTTGCGGCGAGCCTTCTTTCGCGTGGCCTTCTTGCGAGTGGCCTTCTTCCGGCGAGCCTTCTTGCGGGTCGCCTTCTTGCGAGTGGCCTTCTTCTTCCGGCGAGCCTTCTTACGGGTCGCCTTCTTGCGAGTGGCCTTCTTGCGTCGGGCCTTCTTCTTCGTGGCCTTCTTGCGAGTGGCCTTCTTGCGGGTGGCCTTCTTGCGTCGCGCCTTCTTGCGAGTGGCCTTCTTGCGAGTGGCCTTCTTCCTGCGCGTGGCCTTCTTGCGAGAGGCCTTCTTTCTTCGAGCTGCCATACTTGGGTCACCCCCCTGTTCGGTTTGCTCTCGTTGTCCCACGGGCCGTGTGCTCTTCGCCGGTTCGGAGACGAATCTCCTCGCTGATGGTGAACCTACAGCCAGTCGGTCTGCCCCCTATCGGAGTCCCTCACACGACACTGAAGGCAATCTGCCCTCGTTCTGTCCATAAACCGCGGGCCTAGAGCAACTCTTGCAGATCAGGCTACCAGCCCTGTTTCGAGGCCGTCAACCCACAAGCGCAAAAAAATCAACACCATGCAGATCCTAGCTGCGGGCCGGGAACCAAACATGGGCCCAACTCGACCGGAAGAAACGGAGGGAAGTCGGGCCCCGGGTCTTCGCAGCATTCGGTCGAACCCGGTGTGCGGGCGCGGGGAAAAGCATTGGTGAAGAGTTGACTTGGAACGGCCGAGCGACTAACCACTGGCTCGGCGGGCACGGTCGTGTCGCCGGTGGCAATCCGCAGCCTGCTCTGCTCTGTTCCGTTCTGGGAGATTCCTTGGGCAACGTCATCAAGAAGCGCCGGAAGAAGATGCGCAAGCACAAGAAGCGCAAGCTCCTCCGACGGGCGCGCCACAAGCGCAAGCGCTAGAGGGCCCTGCCCTCACCGGTTCCCGACGGCGTCCGGAACCACGCGTGGATGACGATGCGACGGGTCGGCACGAGGCCGCACTCCGGACGCGCGAGGTCTAGGCGGTCGCCGGTTCCTCGCCCTCGGCCCGGATCCGCGCGCGTCCGATGACTCGACCCAGCAGACGATTCAACGCGTTCTCGCGGCGCAGGAACCCGAGCGGCGGACGACGGCGCTCGCCGAGTTGGGCCAGCAAAGCGCGGATCGCGGCGTTGTCCGGGTCGATCATCAACCCGCGCCGCAAGAGACGGATCGCCTCTCCCTTGAACCCGAAGCCCAGGTGGAGTCGCGCGAGGTTGTGGTAGTGGATCGGGTCGAAGAACTCGTCGCGCGCCGCACCCCGACAGAGCTCGAGCGCCTGCTCCCAGCGCCGCTCGCTCAATCCCAGCATGAGTCCGTAGTACGAGCGGTAGCGCGCCGCGCCCGGGTCGAGCCGATGCGCCGCGCGAAAGCAGGTCAGTGCGCGCTCGAGTGCGCCCGACTCGGATGCCTCGCACCCCTGGCGGAAATGGTCCTGCGCGCTGGCTTGCGTCGACATAGTGGTGAAATCACTTCGGTCGATCCGCGGCGATTCTTCAATCGGAATCGCGTCCCGACCCTCTTCCACCGGCAGAAGATCGGCAGGGATGGACGCGAAGATGCGGCGATCGCTGGGCGACGAAACGATCCGGCTTTCCGGCGGCCGGTTCTCTCGGGTCGCCGAACTCGGGGGCTCGACCGCCACCCTTCCGCAACGCCCGGATGGATCGCGCCCACCCCCGCGCGTCGTTCGCGGTCGCGCTACGCGCGTACACCCAGCCCTCTTCGCTGAGAGCCCCGGGTATCCGCCCGCCGTGGTGCCGGCGAGCGCGAATTCGGCGCGTGCGCAGCGAGGCGAGAGAGGCGCGGAATCGGACACGACCGGTTTTGCCGAGGCGAAACCCGCGGAGCGACCGGATCCCCGTCGGAAGTCAGTACTCGATGATCTCGAGGATGTAGCGCTTCTTCTCCTTGCCACTCGCCGCTGCCATCAGCGTCCGAATGGCGGAAGCATGAGCGCCGCCCTTCCCGATCACCTTCCCGAGATCTTCCTTCGCAACCCGGAGTTCGAGCACGTGAGCGTGCTCGCCGATCACCTCTTTGATCTGAACCTCATCCGGCTTGTCGACGAGCGATCGAACGATTTCCATGATCAGCGACTTCATCTGCGCCTCCACATCCGCTTCGTCGACTCTTCGGATCGAACACGCGCCCCCCGCGCGGTCGCCGAAAGCCGAGCGGCGCAATGCACGTCTCACCCACGATAGCGCAGACGTTGGATTTCCGTACGCGACTTTGTGTCTCAGCGTCCCGCGAACACTCGCATTTCGCATATCGGCCCCGATCGAGACGCGTCTTCGGGCCCACACCCTTACGCGGGGTTGGTGCTCCTTCTGCGGGCGCGGCCGGCCCGTTCAAGGCCGATAGCGAACGCGCCGACAGGTCCGTTACTCTGCGGCGCGCTTGCCCCGTGCCGTTCCCGGCGCGCGAGTGGGCGACGGAGCGGCATTCCGGCACGGCGGGCGTCCGGGGAGCCAGATCGCAGATCCGAGCCCGTTCGCGGATGGGAACGTAAGCGACACGAATGGACCCCACCGAACCGCACCAACCGGGTCTCCGGACCCGGCGCGCCTCCGTCTGAGCCCACGCGTCGCGCAGGCTCCGGCGGAGGTCGGAGAAAACGCGATGGCGACGCCCGAATTCACAGCGCGCACGCTTCGTCGCCTTCTGGCGAGTGGCGTCACCACGCGCGCCGAGCGGCTGCTGGCGAAGATGCCGCCGGCGGACGTCGCGCCGCTGCTCTCCGATCTCACCGGCGACGAAGCTCGCACCGTGATCGAGCTGCTCTTCCGGCAGCGCCGCGCTGCACTCGTGATGCGCGAGCTGCCGCCGGAGATGCTGCCCCAGCTCTTCGAGGCGCTCTCCGATCAGCGGATCGCCGACGTGATCGCGCGCCTCGAGATCGACGACCTCCTCGAGCTCGTCGACTGGATTCCCGAGGATCGCCGCGCGGAGGTGCTGCAGCGCCTGCCCGATCACCGCCGCGACGAGTTGATGAAGGCCGAGCTCTACCCCGAGTCCAGCGCGGGCCGGGTGATGACCACGGCCTTCATCGGACTCGACGAGAAGATGGCGGCGCAGGAGGCGATCGACTCGATCCGCGCGGCCGGCGACGGCAACGAGTCGATCCTCTACCTCTACGTCGTCGACGACCGGCGTTGTCTGAGCGGCGTCGTGCCGATCCGGCGCCTCGTCTCGTCACCGCCGTCGCGGCCCGTCGGAGAGATCATGATCCCCGACCCGGTTTGCGTGCGCGCCGAGGCCGACCAGGAGGAAGTCGCCGCAGTGGTGCGACGCTACGACCTGCTCGCCGTCCCCGTCGTCGACGTCGACAACCGCCTGCTCGGCGTGATCACCGTCGACGACGTGATCGACGTCATCACCGAAGAGGCCACCGAGGACATGTACCACCTCGCCGGCCTCTCCGACGAAGACCGCGTCTTCAGCCCCGCCCTGATCTCGATCCGCAAGCGTCTCCCCTGGATGCTCGTGAATCTGGGCACCTGCTTCCTCGCCGCCTGGGTCGTCGGACTCTTCGAGCGCACGATCGAGCAGGTCGTCGCGCTCGCCGTCTTCATGCCCGTCGTCGCGGGGATGGCCGGCAACGGCGGCACCCAGTCGCTGACGATCATCACGCGCGCGATCGCCCTAGGCGAGATCGAGTTCTCAACGGGCCTGCGCGCCGCGGGCAAGGAGCTCGCCGTCGGGCTCGTCATCGGCATCACCACGGGTGTCGCAAGCGCGGCGATCGCGATGTTCTGGCAAGCGAAGCCCGCCCTCGGTCTCGCCCTCTTCCTCGCCATGGTCGTCTCGATGGCGGTGTCCGGATTGATGGGCGCCGCCGTGCCCCTCGCGCTCAAGGCCCTGCGTCAGGACCCGGCGCTCGGCTCCGGCGTCATCGTCACGACCTTCACCGACGTATTCGCGTTCTTCGCCTTCCTCGGGATCGCGACGCTGATGCTCGATCGCCTGATCGCCTGATCGCGCCGCGCGAGGGCAGCGCCAGCCGATCCTTCGCGGCTACCTTCGCCGCCATGCAACTGCGAACCCCTCTCTGCGATCTTCTCGGAATCGACGTCCCGATCTGCCTGGCGGGCATGGGCGGCGTCGCCTACGCCGAAGTGTGCGCCGCCGTGTCCGAAGCGGGCGGCTTCGGAACCCTCGGCATGGCGGGCGCCTCGCCCGACGGCATCCGCGACGAGATGCGCCGCGTGCGCGAACTCACTGACAAGCCCTTCGGCGTCGACCTGCTCGCCGCCCTCCCCGAGAGCATGCTCGCCTCGATCGACGTGATCATCGACGGGGGGGCGAAGGCCTTCATCGCCGGCCTCGGCGTGCCCGGCCCGGTCATCCAGCGCTGTCACGACGCCGGCCTGCTCGTGATGAGCATGTGCGGAAAGGTGAGCCATGCGACCGCGGCCGAGGACGCGGGCTGCGACGTCGTCGTCGCCCAGGGCACCGAGGCGGGCGGACACACCGGATCGATCGGCGGCGTCGCCTTGATCCCGCAGATCGTCGACGCCGTCGACATTCCCGTGCTCGCCGCCGGCTCGTTCGTCGACGGGCGCGGCCTGGCCGCCGCCCTCGCCTTCGGCGCCCAGGGCGTCTGGATGGGCACCCGCTTCATCGCCTCCCACGAAGCGCGCGCCAACGAGGGCTACAAGAAGCGCATCACCGAGATCGGCTCGGCGGACACGGCGGTCACCCGGAGCTACTCCGGGAAGCCGATGCGCGTCGTGCGCAACCGCTGGGTCGACGACTGGGAGCGCCGCCCGGACGAGATCCAGCGCTTTCCCGACCAGATGGTGCGCTCGGCGCGGGAAGGCGTGCTGCTCTTCGCGACGGGAGACGCCGACACTTTCGACACCGAGCAGGCTTGCATGCCCTGTGGTCAGGGCGCCGGCGCGATCGACGACGTTCCGAGCTGTGCCGAGATCATCGACCGGGTCATGCGCGACGCGCAGGAGACGATCGAGCGGCTCGGCTCGCTCGCTTCGCGTTAGGCCGCGGCCGCAATCTCGGGCGGAACGCGACGAAGGTCAGGTCGTCGGGCTTCGACGGCTCCTCCTCGGCGGGGGCGTGCATGCGCGCGCGTGCCAGCTCGGCGAGGCGCCCACTCGCCACGGCGAGGGAACCGGTGCGCAGCAACGCGACGATCTCCTCCGTGCGCAGGTTGTCCGACAACCCGTCACTCGCGATCAACACGGTGTCGAGCGGCGCGAGGCGTCGATTGGACCCGATCTCGATGCGCATGTCCGGCGCGCCGAGCACGTTCGACACGAGGTGCCGGTGTTCGTGGTGCATCGCTTCGCCCTCGTCGAGCACCCCGGCTTCGACGGCGAACCCGACCGGCGAATGCGCGACGGTCTGGAGCTTGAGCTTCCCCCGCTGACCGATCTGGAGGATCGTCGAATCGCCGACGTGGTAGGGCCGGATCGACTCCGGCCCGATCTCGACGGCGGCGAGGGTCGTCCCGGCGCCGACGCCCAGCGCGCAGATCGCCTCGTTCGCCCGCTCGAACCCGTTCAGGATCCCCGTCCGGAGCATCCAGCCCTCGCGCCGCGCCTCCCCGATGGCCGTTTCCAGCGATTCGACCGCCAGTCCGGAGGCGCGCGCCCCGCCCCGCTCGCCGCCCATGCCGTCCGCCACCGCCAGCACGCCGGAGACGTCGTCGAAGGGAAGCAGCGCGGCCGAGTCTTCGTTCGGCCCCGTGCGGCCGGGTGATCTGCAACTGAAGAGCGCCACTTCGCCGGCGCCGAAGGCGTGCACTTCGGCCTCGTCCATGTCCCCATCGAGGACGCGGTGCGCCGAGCGGGGTTCGGACATGGCCGAAGCTTAGCCGGATGCGGCCGCCACGCCGCGGCGCCCGGCGTTGCAGCTATGCTGCCGACCCGACGTGTGTCTCCCATGCCCAACGAACTTTCCCACCCGAAGAATGCACTCGTTCTCGCCGGCGGCGGCGCGCGCGGCGCCTACGAAGCGGGCGTCCTGGCCCACCTCTTCGAGCACGTCCTTCCCGAGCTCGGCCCGGACCGCGCCGGATTCGACATCACCTCGGGCACCTCGGTGGGCGCGATCCACGCCTCGTACTCGGCGGCGACGACCCATCTCGCCGCCGCCGAACGCACGCGTCGCCTCGTCGACACCTGGATCGGGATGGAACTCGGTCAGGTCTTGCGGATCGATGCGCGCGACCTGCTCGGCGTCCCGCTGCGCGCGATGGGGATCCGCTCGCAGCGCCGCGATGGCAACATCGTGGGCGGGCTGGTGGACGTGACGCCGCTCGAACAGCTCGTCGAGCGCACCGTCCCGTGGGACGCGCTCCACGCCAATCTCAATACGGGGGGCGGCCACGCACTGTGCATCTCCTGCACCGAGGTGCGCAGCGGTCGCGTGACCGTCTTCATGGACGGTCCGCTCGCCGATCCGGCGCCGTGGCTGCACGATCCGAACGCGAACACGATCACCACGCCGCTCACCGCACGACACGTGCGCGCTTCGGCGGCGATCCCGTTCCTCTTCCCGTCGGTGCGCATCGGCGAGCGCTACTACGTCGACGGCGGACTGCGGATGAACACGCCGCTCTCCCCGGCGCTGCGCCTGCGCGCCGAGCGCGTGCTCGTCATCACGCTCAAGCACGCGACGGAACACGACCCCGAAGCGCCCGCCTATCCGGAGGACGTGATCACCCAACCCGCCTTCCTCATCGGCAAGGTGCTCGACGCCCTGACCATGGATCAGCTCGAACACGAGCTGCACCACGTCGAGCTGATCAACGCCCTGCTCGAACAGGGCGTGACCGAGTACGGCGCCGACTTCGTCGAGCGCATGAACATCGCGGTGCGTGCGAAACGCGGCGTCGGCTTCCGAAGGGTGGAGACGCTCACGCTCCGGCCCAGCGAGGACATCGGTCGCATCGCTGCGGATTGCCGGCGACGCCACGGCGGCACGAGCTCGCTCGGACTGCTCGGGGCTTTCGTCGCACAGGTCGCGTCGCGCGGCGTGCCGAGCGACGAAGCCGACCTGCTCTCCTACCTCTACTTCGACGGTCGCTTCACGCAGGAACTCGTCGCGCTCGGACGCCAGGACGCCCGCGATCGCGAGAACGAGATCGCGGCACTGCTCGCCGAAAGCGCCCCGAGCTAGACCGCGTAGGTCTCGTCGAGGTAGGCGACGATGTCCACCGACTCGTAGAGCTCGGCGCCGGTGTTCGGGTCGGCGAGCCACGGAACCATCATCTTCCCGGCGCGCTCGACGAAGGCGTCGCGACCCGGACTGCCGCCCGCGACGTTGTGCAACAAATAGGGAAGCTCGAGCTGCGACAGCGCCTCGCGGACGATGCGGCAGAACGGCGAGGCCTCGAAGGAATAGAGCTCGAGGGGCTGCTCCGGCGCGCGCGCCTCGCGATACCAGCCCCCGCCCCCGAAGCGCGGAAGGCCCGCGAGGGTCGACGAGACGTCGGTGAGGATCCCCGATCCCAACGTAATCGGGACGTTCCCGTCGCCGTAGGACGCGAAGAGATGCTTCACGATGTCGTCCGATTCGTACATCGCGCGGCCGACGTTCGGGTCGACGAGATAGGGGAACAACTCCTTCCCGCCGAGCTTCGCCACCTGCGGGCGGTAGGTGGGCCCGCCCTTCGGACAGGGATGGACCATCGCCTCGAGATCGAGGATCGAGAGGGCCTCGCGCACCTTGCGACAGTAGGGGCAGGCTTCGAACTCGTAGAGCTCGAGTCGCATCGCCGGGCGCTTGCCGAGCTTGCCGACCCGCGCGCCACTTCCCAGGCGCCACACCGTGGTGATGGCGGATGTCGCGACGTCGAGCGGTCGGTACATCATCCTCTCCTCGCGCTGCGACGGTAGCCCCCTGCCCTTTCTCCGCTACCCGGCTTGGCCGCGAGCGAGAGATCCGTGCGATCATCGCGCACCCGCCAGCAGGAGGAGCCATGGCCACCCGACCCCTCGATCGATTCCGCCTCGACGGCAAGACCGTCGCGGTCACAGGAGCTTCGTCGGGGTTCGGCCATCACTTCGCGGGCGTGCTCGCGTCGGCGGGCGCGAACGTCGTGCTCGGCGCGCGTCGCGTCGACAAGATCGAAGCGCGCGTCGAAGAGCTGAGGCAGAGCGGCGCCCGCGCCCTCGGCGTGGCACTCGACGTCTGCGACGGCGACAGCCTCGCCGGCTTCCTCGACGCCGCGTGGGACGAGTTCGGCTCCCTCGACGTGCTGGTGAACAACGCCGGCATCGAGCCCGGACCGAAGACCTACGCGCTGATCGACGAGGACGACTGGGACTCCGTCCTCGACACGAATCTCAAGAGCGTCTGGCGCAGCGCGAAGCTCTACACCGAACGGGTCATCGGCCGGAGCCAGGACGGCGGAAACATCGTGAACATCGCCTCGATCACCGCCTTCCGCACGATCAAGGGCCAGTTTCCCTATGCCGTCTCGAAGGCGGCCGTCGTCAAGGCGACGGAGGTGCTGGCGCTCGAGGCCGCGAAGCACCGGATCCGCGTGAACGCGCTGGCCCCCGGCTACATCCTCACCGATGTGAGCCGCGTCCTGCTGGAGAGCCCGAAGTCCGACGCCTTCGAGAAGCGCATCCCGCAGCGCCGCTACGGGCAGTTCGACGACCTCGACGGCCCGCTGCTCCTGCTCGCGTCCGACGCCTCGACCTACATGACCGGCTCGACCGTCGTGGTCGACGGCGGCCACCTCTGCGCCGAGCTCTAGGAAGCGCCCGGCCGGACTCGCTCCAGATAACGCACGACGTACTTCCCGAGGACGTCGACCTCGAGGTTCACGCGATCGCCCGGGCTCCGATCGCCGAGGTTCGTCTCGGCGAGCGTGTGCGGGATCAGCGCGACATCGAAGGCGTCGTCGGTGACGTTCACGACGGTCAGCGAGACCCCATCGATCGTGATCGAGCCCTTCTCGACGAGGAAGCGGACGAGCTCCGTCCCGCACTCCACTTCGAGACGGACGTCGTCCCCCCGGCGCTCGAAGGCGCGGACGCGCCCGGTGCCGTCCACGTGGCCCTGCACGATGTGGCCGTCGAGCCGGCCGTCGGCGCGCATCGCGCGCTCGAGGTTGACGCGCCCGCCCTCGCGCTGATCGCCGAGCGACGTCTTCTCGAGCGTCTCCTTCACGGCTTCGAAGGTGAGCCGTTCGCCCGCGATCTCCGTCACCGTGAGGCAGCACCCATTCACCGCGACGCTGTCGCCGATGCCGACGCCGCCCGACGCCACGCCCGCTTCGACGACGACGCGCGTCACGTCGCCCTGCCCGTCGAGCGAAACGATCGGGGCGACCGCCTCCACGATGCCGGTGAACATGGCCTAGCGCCCGAACCGCTGGTCGATCTGTCGCTGCATCTCGTCCCGCACGGTCTGATAGGACGCGGGCAGCTCGATCGGAGGGTTCGGCAGCTGCGACTCGATGCCTTCGAGCTGCATCTCGTGGTAGCGCACCTTGAAGTCGACGAACTTGAGCCCGTGGGCCGTCGAGATCGTCACGACGCGGTCGCTCTTCTGGATGACGCCCTGACGCACCAGCTTCTCGGTGGCGGCGAGAGCCACGCCGGTGTGCGGGCAGTTGAACAGGCCCGTGCGGTCGGCGCGCGCGCACGACTCGGCGATCTCCGCCTCGCTCGCCTGCTCGACGATGCCGTCGTAGCGCTTGAGCGCATCGATCGCCTTGTCGATCGATACCGGGTTCCCGATCTGGATCGCGTTGGCCAACGTCGGTCGCGCGGAGATCGGCTCGAAGACCTCGAAATCGCGCTGGTAGGAGAGATAGAGGGGGTTCGCGGCCTCGGCCTGGGCGCAGACGATGCGCGGCACCCGGTCGATCAGGCCGAGGTCGCGCAGCATGTCGAGGCCCTTCGCGAGCGCCGAGACGTTTCCGAGATTCCCGCCTGGAATCACCATCCAGTCGGGCACCTCCCAGTCGAACTGCTCGACGATCTCGATGCCGACGGTCTTCTGCCCCTCGATCCGCAGGCTGTTCATCGAGTTCGCGAGGTAGATCCCGTCGCGCAACGAGATCTCCTTCACGATCTCCATGCAGCCGTCGAAGTCGGTGTCGAGGGCGAACACGATCGCGCCGTTCGCCACGGGCTGGATCAGCTGCGCTACCGACACCTTCCCGCGCGGCAGGAAGACCACCGCCGGGATCGCCGCCGCCGCCGCGTAGGCCGCGAGCGCCGCCGAAGTATCGCCCGTGGACGCACACGCCACCGCCGGGATGTCCACGCCGCGCCGACGCATGTCGTTCACCTGGGAGACGAGCACGGTCATCCCGAGGTCCTTGAAGGAGCCGGTGTGGGAGTTGCCGCACTGTTTGATCCAGAAGTCGTCGATCCCGATCTCCCGGCCGTAGCGATCGGCCCAGAAGAGGTTCGTATGTCCCTCGTACATCGAGACCGCATGCTCGTTGTCGATGCCG
Source organism: Deltaproteobacteria bacterium (assembly GCA_024638705.1). Taxonomy (GTDB): domain Bacteria; phylum Myxococcota_A; class UBA9160; order UBA9160; family SMWR01; genus JAHEJV01. The sequence goes on from JAHEJV010000003.1 coordinate 39,553, forward strand.
GGCAGCACCCATTCCTTCTTGCCCCACACGCCGGAGCCGTAGGGCCATTCACTCGAATGCGTGCGCGAGGCGAACAGGCGCTTCCACTCCTCGGCGGGGGTCTTGCGCAGCTCGTCCATGTCGTGGGCGACTTCGAGCAGCGACCCGTCGCGAGCGGTATAGACCACCTCGTCGAGGGGATAGGTCTCGTCGTGGTCTTTGATGCTGCGGAACCACGCGCGATGGCTGGGTTTCGGATCGGGCATCAGAGCCCCTCCTCGATGCGGACGAGCCGCGTCGGTGCCGTGACGTCGGGCAGTGCGTCGATGCGTTCGAGCGCTGCGCGCAACGCCGATTCCTGCGCCGGGTGGGTGAGCACGAGCACCGGGACGGAGTCGCCTTCGCCGCCGCGCCCCTTCTGGATCACCGACTCGATGCCGATCCCGTGCTCGCCGAGCGCGCCGGCGATGTGACCGAGGACGCCGGCGCGATCGAGCGCGGTGAAGCGAAGATAGGCGCGTCCCGAGATCTCGCCGAGCGGCACGAGCGGCACGGGTCGCAGCGCGTCGGGCAGGTAGGAGAGCGGCGCGACGCGCCCGGCGCCGCCGCGGTCGATCTCCCGCGCGATCTCCACGAGGTCGGCCACGACCGCGCTCGCCGTCGGCAGCTCGCCCGCACCGGCGCCGTAGAAGAGCGTCGGCCCCACGGCGTCGCCCGTGACCGCCACCGCGTTCATCGCGCCGTCGACGCTCGCGAGCAGGCTCGACTTCGGGATCAGCGTGGGATGCACGCGCGCCTCGATCCGCTCGGCACCGCCCGCATCGACATGGCTCTTAGCGATGCCGAGCAGCTTGATCCGGTAGCCGAACTCGTCGGCGGCTTCGAAATCGACGGGCGCGAGACCGCTGATCCCCTCGGTGGGAATCTCCTTGAAGGTCAACTCGGCGCCGAACGCCATCGCCGCGAGCAGCGTGAGCTTGTGCGCCGCGTCGACGCCCTCGAGGTCGAAGGTCGGATCCGCCTCGGCATAGCCCAGGTCTTGCGCGCGCTTCACGACCACTTCCTGCGCCTCGCCCGTCGACTCCATCTGGGTGAGCACGTAGTTCGTGGTGCCGTTCATGATGCCGTGCAGGCTCTCGATGCGGTTGGCCACGAGGCCCTCGCGGATCGAGCGCAGGATCGGGATGCCGCCGGCCACGCTCGCCTCGAAGCCGACGTCGACCCCCGCGCGCTGGGCGGCGCCGAAGATCTCCGCGCCGTGCAGCGCGAGCAGCGCCTTGTTCGCCGTCACGACGTGCTTCCCGGCCGCGATCGCCGCGAGCGTGTAGCGCTTCGCGATGTCGTAGCCGCCGATCAGCTCGATCACGATCGACACGTCGGGGTCGGCGATCAGACCGTCCGCGTCGGAGTCGAAGCGCACGCTCGAGAGATCGACGCCGCGATCCGTCTCGGTGTCGAGGTCGGCCACGCGCACGACGCGCAGCGGGAAGCCGAGCCGCTGCTCGATCACCGCGGCGTTGCGCTGCAACACCTTGACGACCCCCGTGCCGATCGTCCCCAGACCGATCAGTCCGATTCCGATTCCGCGCTCAGCCACGACTCGATTCCTTCGACATGTTGATCTCACCTGTTCGGACGACGGCGGAGGCCACTGTTCGACTTCGCTCGACTGCGCCTCGCTGCGCGCCGGCCAGCCGGCTTGCTCTAGATCTGCGCTTCCCGCAGGAAGCGGCGGATGCCCCGCACGGCCTGGCGGATGCGGTGCTTGTTCTCGACCAGGGCGAAGCGCACGTAACCCTCGCCGTGCTGGCCGAAGCCGAGCCCGGGCGACACGGCGACCTTCGCCTCACGGATCAAGCGTTTTGCGAACTCCATCGACCCGAGTGCCTGGAAAGGCTCGGGAATCGGCGCCCAGACGAACATCGTCCCGAGTGGCTTCTCGATCTTCCACTGGCCCTCGCCGGGCACGCCGAGGCCGTCGATCAGGACGTCGCGGCGCTCGCGATAGGTGGCCTGGTTCTCGGCCACCACGTCCTGCGGTCCGCGCAGGGCGACGATCGCCCCGATCTGGATCGCCTGCGGCATGCCGTAGTCGAGGTAGCTCTTGATGCGCGCGAGCGCGTGGATCATCTCGCGATTCCCCGCCGCGAACCCGACGCGCCAGCCCGCCATCGAATGACTCTTCGAGAGCGAGAGGAACTCGATCGCCACGTCCTTCGCCCCCGGCGCCTCGAGGATGCTCGGCGGCTTGTAGCCGTCGTAGCAGACTTCGGCGTAGGCGAAGTCGTGGAGCACCATCAGGTCGTGCTCCTTCGCGATCGCGATGATCCGCTCGAAGAACGCGAGGTCGACGACCGTCGTGGTCGGATTGTGCGGGAACGACAGGATCAGCATCTTCGGCTTCGGCCAGGTGCACGCAATCGCCTCTTCGAGGTTGGCGATGAAATCCGTGTCCGGTTCGAGCGGAACGTGGCGCAGGTCGCCCCCGGCGATGATCACCGAGTACTGGTGGATCGGATAGGCGGGGTCGCCGCAGAGCACGACGTCACCCGGCCCGATCGTCATCAGCACGAAGTGGGAGAGCCCTTCCTTCGCACCGATCACCGCGATCGCCTCGCTCTCCGGATCGAGCTCGACGGCGTGGTTACGCTGATACCACTCGGTCGCCGCCGCGCGCAGGTTCGGAATCCCGCGCGACGCCGAATAGCGGTGATTGCGCGGATTCCTCGCCGCCTCGGCGATCTTCTCGACGACGTGCGGCGGCGTCGGCAGATCGGGATTGCCCATCCCGAGGTCGATGATGTCTTCGCCCGCGCGGCGGGCCGACTTCATCAGCTCGATCACCTCGGCCAGGATGTACGGGGGCAGGCGATTGAGCTTGTCGAAATGATGATGGATCGGTTGGGTCATCGGAGGGCCTCCCGGTCCGCGGAGATCCCGCAGACGAAACCCGACGTGGAGCATGGATGGAGGCGCGCGGCACTCGCCGTCGCGCTCTTTTCCTCTTCGGCAGAAGCGGTGGAGACTATGGCAATTCCTTCGCCGGGCAAGCGGCGCCGCCCGATGGCGAGCCGGTCTTCCGCCCGAGGACGGCGAGCACCGCGAAGAGGCCCGCCAGACCGATCGCGAGGCCGGTCCACGGCCCCCAGCCCGCCCCGAGCAGGATCGGCAGATGGCCCGCCAGCAGCGCGACTCCGGCCACGCAAAGGGCGTAGGGCGCCTGGGTCCGGACGTGGTCGAGGTGGTCGCAGCCGCTCGCGACGGACGAGAGAACCGTCGTGTCCGAGATGGGCGAGCAGTGGTCGCCGAAGATCGCGCCGTCGAGCACGGCGCCGACGGCGATCACGACCATCGTCGCCCCGCCGAGATCGGTCTGGGCCCCGAGCACCGACGCCAGCGGCACCGCGTTCGGCAGCAGGATCGCCATCGTCGACCACGAGGAGCCGGTCGAGAACGCGACGAGCGCAGCGACGACGAAGAGCAGCACCGGCAGCAGCCTCGGCGCGAGAGCGTCGGCGAGCAGCGCGACGAGGTAGTCGGCGGTGCCGAGGTCTTCGCAGACGGCCCCGATCATCCAGGCCTCGAAGAGCAGCGCGCTCGCAAAGGCGAGCGTCGGGCCACTCACGGCCGAGGCATGGGCGATCTCGCGCAAGCGAAGATGCGGTCGCCGCGTGGCGGGCCAGAGGCGCGCGCCGAGGATCGCCGCCGCGAGCCCAGCCGCGACGCCGGCCCCGACCCAGGAAACCCCGGTGGCGCTCGCGAGGATCGCCGCCCCTGCCGCCACCCCGAGGGCGCCGCGCAACCGGTTCGAACCGGCCGACGCGGCCGCGACCGCGAGTCCGATCACCGCGCCGCGAAAGATCGGCCCTGCTCCGCTGCCGTCGAGCAGCACACGACGCCAGCTCTCGGCGTCGCGCCAGGCGCCGTCGCCACGCATCAGCAGGTCGAAGCCCCCGCCGTCCGCGGCGATGCCGACGACGGTGGCGAGCAGTATGACGGCGATCGGCAGGAGCGCCCGCCAGGCCTGCGCGGGCATCCCGTCGCCGGGTTGCATCCGCGCCAGCGCGTTCGAGATGGGAGGCCGCGACCCGGGCCGCGCGACCTCGCCGGTGCGGCGCGCGCGCATCTCCGCCCGCCGCATCGGACCGAAGTCGCGTCCCGAGAGCGCCACGAATCCGACGAACGCGAGCGTCAGCCAGCAGTAGAACCGGTAGGGCAGCGACGCGACGAACACCACGTAGGCCGACGTCTCGATGCCCACGGCGGGCAGCTGCGGTGCGAACACCGAGACCTGATAGGCGATCCAGGTCGAGAGCAGCGAGAGCCCGGCAACCGGCGCCGCCGTGCTGTCGACGAGATAGGCGAGCTTCTCCCGCGAGATGCGCAGCCGGTCGGTGACCGGCCGCAAGGTGCTCCCCACCAGCATGCAGTTCGCGTAGTCGTCGAAGAACACGAAGAGCCCGGAGAGCCAGGTCATCGCCTGCCCCGAGCGCGCTCCGCGGGCGAGCCGCTTCGAGCGCTCGACCAACCCGGCCATGCCGCCCGCGCGGCTCATCACGCCCACCATCCCGAGGAGCGCGACGATGAAGCCGATGATCTCGAAGCGGAAGGTGTTGGTCAGCTCGTGCCAGAGATAGACGGCGAAGATGTTCCAGAAGCCCTCCAGCGGTGCCCAGAAGCCGGCGCCGTCGCGAGCCGCCATCGCGATCGATCCGGCGAGGATGCCGAGGAAGAGCGCCGGCAGGGTGCGACGCCAGATGAGCGCCGCGCCGATCGCGAGCAGCGGGGGAAGCAGCGCGGCCCGACCGGGCAGGAAGACCGGCTCGGGCGCGGGGAGCCGCACCGCCTCGCCTTCTCCGACGAAGCGGCCCTCGAGCGCGACCCGGTCTCCCTCGCTGCGCACGTCGATCTCCAGACGCGCGAGGGAAGGCTCGGCGCCGGACACCGCGCCCTGCGACCTCGAGCCTTCGCCAAAGTTGCGGAGTGCGGTGCCGATCGCTTCCGCAATGCGATGGCGGGGATCGACGTCGACGCCGTCGACGCGCACGCCCACGCCGACGACGTTCGAGCCGCGCGCTTCGGCCAGAGCCGCGAGGAACGACGCCTCGCCGCCGCGCGCGCGCTCCGCATCGGCGCGCAGCAAGCGCGCGACGCCCTGTGCGCGCAGGGCGTCGCGATCGGCGTCGGGCGCCCAGAGCAACGCAGCGCACGCCAGCACCAGCGCGAACGACGTGAGCCGTCCGCGCCGCGTGATGGCCTGCGCCGTGTCGGTCATGGCCCGACCGCGCGGGTCGCGCCGCCCTGGCCTAGGCCAGGAACGGAATGATCAGGATCGCGACCACGTTGATGAGCTTGAGCATCGGATTGATCGCCGGGCCCGCCGTGTCCTTGTAGGGATCGCCGACGGTGTCGCCGGTGACCGCGGCCTTGTGGGCTTCGGAGCCCTTGCCGCCGTACTGGCCCATCTCGATGTACTTCTTGGCGTTGTCCCAGGCGGCACCACCGGTCGTCATCGAGAGCGCCACGCAGACGCCGGAGACGATCGAGCCGATGAGCAATCCGCCGAGTGCCTGGGCCCCGAGCAGGACGCCGACGACGACCGGGATCAGCGCCGGAATCAGGGCGGGCAGGATCATCAGGCGCAGCGCGGCCGCCGTGACGATGTCCACGCAGGTACGATAGTCGGGCTTCCCCGTGCCCTCCATGATGCCCGGGATCTCCCGGAACTGACGCCGCACTTCCTCGACGACGCTCGTGCCCGCTTCGCTCACCGCGTTCATCGCGAAGGAGGCGAAGAGGAACGGGATCATCGCGCCGATGAAGAGGCCCGCGAGCACGTCGGTGCTGGCGAGGTCGAAGCTCACGTCGATCCCCGCGATCCGTCGCAGGTCGGCGATGTAGGTCGCGAAGAGCACGACCGCAGCTAGGCCCGCCGAAGCGATCGCGTAGCCCTTCGTCACCGCCTTCGTCGTGTTGCCGAACGCATCGAGCGGGTCGGTGACGTTGCGCACTTCGTCGCCCAGTTCCGCCATCTCGGCGATGCCGCCGGCGTTGTCGGTGATCGGGCCGTAGGCGTCGATCGACACGACCAGACCCGCGAGCGAGAGCATGGCCATCGCGGCGATGCTGACGCCGTAGAGGCCAGCCAGAGCGAACGTGACGAGGATCGAGAGCACGATCACGACCACCGGCACCCAGGTCGCCTGCATGCCGACCGCCAGACCGCTGATCACGTTGGTGCCGTGCCCGCCTTCACTGGCGCGCGCGATGCGGTCGACGTAGCGCGAGCCGTCGCCCGTGTAGACGTCGGTGATCCACATCATCGTCGCGGTCAGGATGCCTCCGACCACCGCGCAGAGCAGCAGGCGGAATCCGCCGATCGTCTCGCCGGCGAGGTCGGTCTCCGGGAAATCGACGAAGAGGTTGAAGACGAAGATGACGCCGATCATCACCGCGGTGGCGATGCCGAGGCCCTTGTACATCGCGCCCATCACGGCGGGCTGCTGGCCCGGCGCCGGCTCGTCGATCTTCACGAAGCCGAGCGACAGGAGCGAACCGATGATGCCGGCGACCCCGATCAACAGCGGGTAGAGGAACATCGTCTCGTTGCCCTGGAAGATGATGTGGGCGAGGAGCATCGAAGCGGCCGCAGTGACGCCGTAGGTCTCGAAGAGGTCGGCTGCCATGCCGGCGCAGTCGCCGACGTTGTCGCCGACGTTGTCGGCGATCACGGCCGGGTTGCGCGGATCGTCCTCGGGAATGTTCGCCTCGACCTTGCCGACGAGGTCGGCACCGACGTCGGCGCCCTTCGTGAAGATGCCGCCGCCGAGACGCGCGAACACCGAGATCAGCGAGCCGCCGAAGGCGAGGCCAATCAGCGCGTCGGGCTCGTGGTAGCCGGCCGCGCGCATCGCCCAGACGAGCAGCGCCAGCGAGAGCAGGCCGGCGCCGACGACCATCAGGCCCGTCACCGCACCGCCCTGGAAGGCGAGGTCGAACGCACGTCCGTAGCCGGACTTCGCCGCCTCGGCGACGCGGAGATTCGCGCGCACCGAGACGTTCATTCCGATGAAGCCGGCCGCCGCACTCGCGAGCGCACCGACGGTGAAGCCGAGCGAGTACCACCACCCGAGCGCGACGAAGAGGATGACCGAGATCGGGGCGCCGACGATGGCCACCGTTTTGTACTGGCGGGAGAGGAACGCCTCGGCGCCGCTGCGAATCGCGGCGGCGATGTCGTTGGCGCGCTCGGTGCTCGTCGGAGCGCTGATCACGCGGTTGTAGAGCACCACCCCGGTGCCGATGGCAGCGAGGGAGGCGAGAATCGAAAGGACGATCTGAAGCATGGGCGTCGTGTCTCCGGAGATTGCGCGGCCGCGCACTGCGGCCGGACACCGATGAGTGGAACCGATGTTGGGCGGGGAACAGCCGGGTGGGAGAGCGCCGTCACGAGGGCCCCAGGGGGCTCCAGTCGCGTGCGCCCAGCCTCGGGGCGGGCGGGAAGCTAGACGCCCGCACCCGGAATTTCCAGTGAAATCTGGGGGCTCCGGGCGTTGTGGCGGGTCGACAGGACACCTGACGGGCGTTTGACGACGGCTCCGCGAACGTCACAATCGACGCACCCTCCGCGGAGCCCGTGTGTCGCGCTGCATCGTCGTCGTCCCTACCTACAACGAGGCGGAGAACCTGGGTCGGCTCGTCCCCGAGGTGCTCGCGCAGGATCCGTCGCTCGAGGTGCTCGTCGTCGACGACGCCTCACCGGACGGAACCGGCGCCCTCGCCGATCGGTTGGCGGAGAAGGATGCCCGGGTCCACGTCCTCCACCGGCCGGTGAAGGAAGGCCTGGGGCCCGCCTACCGCGCGGGCATCGCGCGCGCCCTCGAGCTCGGCGCCGAGTTCGTCGTCCAGATGGACGCCGACTTCTCCCACCCCCCCGACGCCCTCCCCGCCCTGCTCGCCGGGATCGGCGAGTACGACGTCGTGAGCGGCTCGCGCTATCTCGACGGCATCACCGTGGTGAACTGGCCGATCGAGCGCATCCTGATCAGCTATTTCGGCAACGCCTACGTGAAGCGCATCACCGGCCTCGCAATCACGGACACGACGGGTGGCTTCCGCTGCATGCGACGCGAAGCCCTCGAGCGCATCGGATTCGATCGCATCCGCGCCAACGGGTACTCGTTCCAGATCGAGTTGAACTACCGATTCGCCCGCCTGGGGCTGCGCGTGAAGGAGATCCCGTTCTTCTTCCTCGACCGCACGCGCGGCGAGTCGAAGCTCTCGTGGCGCATCGGCCTCGAAGCGCTCTGGTCCGCGCCGAAGCTCCGGCTGATGGACGCGCTCGGAAGGCTCTAGTCGGAAGTCGTGCGGATCCTGATCCTCAACGAACGAGACCCCGAACACCCCGCCGCCGGCGGTGCGGAGACCCACGTCCACGAGGTGTTCCGTCGCCTCGTCGCGCGCGGTCACGAGGTCACCGCGCTGGTTTCGTCGTTTCCCGGCGCGGCCCGGCGCAGCGAGCGCGACGGCATGCGCTTCGAACGCGTCGGGAAGGTGCCGGTCTACTACGCCCGAGCGGCGGCCGGCTGCGCGTGGCGCACCCGGAGAGGCACTGTCGACGTGGTCGTCGAGTGCCTGAACAAGATGCCGTTCCTCGCACCGCGTTATTCGGCGCGTCCCG
>JAHEJV010000397.1 GCA_024638705.1 Deltaproteobacteria bacterium
ACGAGCAGATCAGGATGACGTTGGCCGCGCGGGGCATGAACTGGCGGTAGGCCCGCTGCAGCGCCCGCCGCATCCGCGGCGCTTCGTCGATGAACCCGCTCGGCAGCCCGATCGCGAGCGAGACGTGCGACCCCTCCCAGGGAGCGACGATGAGCACGCCCCCGATCTCGCGGCCGTCGTCGGCGCGAACGGCGAGCTCGTCGCCGACGCGGGCGTGAAGGATGAAGTCGGTCGCCGCCTTGACGAAGAGCCGCATGTCGTCGTCCGTCGCCCCGTCGTGCCAGCGGACCTTGACCACGTACGGGCGCTCCAGCTGCTCGAGGTAGCGTAGACGTGACGACACCGTGAGCCGGCGCCGGAGCGGTCGGTCGGTGTCCACGCGCTTCACGTGCAGATAGAACGTCTCGTTCCCGTGGGATACCTCGAGATCGCACGTCTTGCCGTCCGGCGTGGGCACCTCGAGCCGCAGTCCGCAGCCGCGGGCCCGGAGATGGCGAGCGACGAGCGCCTCCGCGTAGCGATCGAGGAACCGCTCGAAGCGATGGTGCCCCTCGAGCGCAGCGAGCAGCGGCGCCAGCTCCCGGTCGCGGGCCCAGCCGCGCACGTCGGCGACGACCTGCGGGTGCAGCCTCGACGCGAACTTCTCCAGCGAGCCGGCTCGGGTCATCGGCGACACTCAGCGGGGATGCAGACGCTCGTGCGGCGGGACGCGCGGCGCCGAGGCGTCGGGCTCGTCGCCGGCGCCCGCGCCCCCCCAGATCGGAGCGAGTGCAGCGCGGGCGTCGACGCCGTCGAGGGTCAGGACGGCGCCGCGCGCGAGCAGCTCCTCCACCTGGCGTCGCCCGATGCGCACGCGCATCTCGATATGGTCGCCTTCGTATTGCCGGTCGAGCACGATCGTGCGCTTCTCGAGCACCGAGATCGTCCGGCTGTCGCGCAGCGCGACGCCCACGCGCACCTCGCGAAGCTCGCCGAGCATGCACTCGCGCACGGCCGCGGCCAGCTCCTCGAGACCGTCGCCGCGCGCCGCGCTGATGGGCAGCGCCTCCGGATGACGGTTCAGCCACACCGAGAGCTCGTTGGGATCGGCGAGCCGGTCGATCTTGTTGATGACGAGCAGACGCGGCTGGTCGGTCGCGCCGATCTCGTCGAGCGTGGAGAGCACGGTTTCGAGCTGCATCTCGACGTTCGGGTCGCCTCCGTCCACGATGACCACGAGCAGCTGCGCCGCCACCGTCTCCTCGAGCGTCGACCGGAAGGACGCGACGAGGTGGTGCGGCAGCTCGCGGATGAACCCGACCGTGTCCGACAGGAGCGCCGCCACCCCCCCGCCCAGCTCCCACCGCTCGATCCGCGTCGAGAGCGTCGCGAACAGCTTCGCGTGCGCGAACGCGCCACCCTCCGTGAGCCGGTTGAAGAGCGTCGACTTCCCCGCGTTGGTGTACCCCACGAGCCCGACCGTGAAGTGGTCGAGATTGCGCTTCTCGACCTCGCGGGTCCGGCGCCCCTTGATCTCCTCGAGCTCGCGGCGGAGCCGGGCGAGACGCTTCATCGCCAGCCGCCGGTCGATCTCGATCTGCTGCTCGCCCGGCCCGCGGGTGCCGATGCCCACCGGCGCGCCGCCGACGATCTGGCCGAGGTGGTCCCACATCGCGCGAAGCCGGGGATACGTGTACTCGAGCTGGGCGATCTCGACCTGGAGCTTCGCGGCGTGCGTCGTTGCGCGGTTGGCGAAGATGTCGAGGATCAGCTCGCTGCGATCGATGATCTTGCACTCGACCGTTTCCTCGAGCGACCGGATCTGCGCCGGCGAGAGGTCGTTGTCGAAGATCACGAGCGTGGCCTCCGTCATCGAGACGAGCTGCGCGAGCTCCTGCACCTTGCCCTTGCCCAGGTACGTCTTGCCCGACGGCTTCTGGCGCTTCTGCACGAGCTCGCCGACCACGACCGCGCCGGCCGTCTCCGCGAGCGCGCGCAACTCACCGAACGTGTCCGCCTCGTCGAGGTAGGCCCGGGGGAGCTGGACGTGCACGAGCACCGATCGCTCGGCCACGACCTTCAGCTGTTCACGCACGGTGCTCATGCGTCCGACTTCCCACTTCCGGGGCGCCCGCGCCCATCCGCCACCCCTGCCTACAGCCTATCATGGCTCACCCCCACGGAAGCCGTTTTCGACGAAGGAGGATCGACGTGGAGTTCAAACGAGTGATCGGCCCCGCCTTGATCCTGGTGCTGCTCGCCACGCTGCTCATCCAGCTTCCGCTCGCGATCGCCGATCGCTCGAGCGATTATGAGTGGTTCGACCCGATCGTCGACGTCCGTCGCATCCTCATGGATCGCTACGTCGAGGAGCCGGACGAGGAGACCATGCAGCAGGCGATGATCGACGCGATGATCGAGGCGCTGGACGATCCGTACACGCAGTTCATCCCGCCGGCGGCGACGCAGGAGTTCAACAAGCAGCTTCACGGAACGTACGCGGGAATCGGCGCCGAGGTGAACATCGTCGACGGGTACCTCGTGATCGTGAGCCCGATGGACGATTCGCCCGCCCTCCGGGGAGGCGTGATGGCCGGCGACACCGTGCTCGAGATCGAGGGAGAGTCGACGTTCGAGCTCGGCGTGGCCGAGTGCGTCGAGCGTCTCACCGGTGAGATCGGCACGCCCGTCACGATCCGCGTCCGTCACCTCGACGGCGTGGAGGAGGATCTCACGCTCGTGCGCCAGCGGATCGTCACCGAGACCGTGAAGGGCGTTCGGCGCGACGGCGAGGCGTGGATCTACTGCCTCGACTCCGAGATCGGGGTGAATTACATCCGCGTCACACAGTTCAACGCGAACACCGTGGAGGAGCTGCGCAAGGTGCTCGACGACCTGCACAGCGAGGGCATGGGCGGCCTGATCCTCGACCTCCGCGACAACCCCGGCGGCGGCCTTCCGGCGGCCGTGGGCATGGCGGATCTGTTCATCGGCGAGGGCGTCATCGTGAGCGTGCGCCCGCGGGTGGGCGAGGAGATCGTCTACCGATCGCGGGCGGAGGGGACGCTCCCCGAGACGCCGATGGTCGTCCTCGTCAACGGCAACTCGGCGTCCGCGAGCGAGATCGTCGCCGGCGCCCTCCAGCAGGCCGGTCGCGCGAAGGTCGTCGGCACGCGCTCGTTCGGGAAGGGATCCGTCCAGGAGGTGCGCGGGCTCAGCTACGGCAGCGGAACGCTCAAGTTCACCACCGCCCACTACTACCTGCCCAACGGACACAACCTCCATCGCACGCCGAGCCGCGACGCGTGGGGCGTCGACCCGGATTCCGGGTTCGTCGTGCCGATCACCGACGAGGAATACCTCGAGGCGTTCCGCGCCCGGCGCGAGTTCGAGATCATCCGCGAGTCCGACGATCCCGTCGACTCGTGCGTACCGCAGGACTGGGTGCGCGAGAACCTGCGCGACGAGCAGCTCGCCGTCGCGGTCGACGCCCTCCGCGAGCGCGTCGTCACCGGCACGTGGACTCCGGTGACCGAAGAGGACGGCGGCGAGCTCGCCTTCAGCCAGGAGCTTCGCCGCGCGTCGGCGGCCCGCGTGCGGCTGCTCGGCGACCTCCGGCGTCTCGACGATCGCATCCGGGACATGCGCACGCGGTCCGAGGCGACCGGCCGGACGCCCGTGCTGTCCGACGAGGTCGACCTCACCGACGCCACCATCGCGATCACGGACGAGGCCGGCGCAACCGTCGGGACGTTCCGGGTCGAGAGCGGCGACCTGCGGCGCGCGCTCGAGGCGCTGTCGCTGACACCGCTCGAGAAGTGACGGCGCACCGTGCATCGCCCGCCCCGGAACGGCCCATGCTGATCCTCGGTCTCGAATCGAGCTGTGACGAGACCGCCGCAAGCGTGGTCGAGGGTCCCGGGCGGGTCCTCAGCAACGTCATCGCCACGCAGGACGACCTGCACGCCAAGTACGCCGGCGTCGTGCCGGAGATC
>JAHEJV010000398.1 GCA_024638705.1 Deltaproteobacteria bacterium
GGGATATCGTTCGCCGAGCCAGGCGGCGACGAGTTCGAGGGCCTCGGGCCGATGCCCTTCGAGGTAGTGGGGCGCTCCCTTCATGGCGTGATAGGTGACGTCGTCGCTGCCCGCGGCGTCGCGGATCTCGAGGGCCTGGCGCACGCGGATCTCGGTGTCGGCGGTGGGATGCACGATCAGGGTCGGCACCTTCACGCTCGGCAGGGTGTCGGCGAGGCGCGCATGCGACGACAGCCCCGACCAGGTCGAGAGCCAGCCGCGCGCCGTCATCGTCCGCGCGAGGCCGCCGCGGCCGTAGTTGGCGTCGAAGGGGTCGGGGAAGGCGAAGAGCGAGCCCATCGGACGCTCGTCGGGGTCGATGCCGAGATCGAGATAGGCCGGGTCGGCGAGGGTGCGGTAGATCGTCATGTAGCGCGCCGACACCGCGCGTTGTCGGTGGTGACGCCACTCGGCCGGGTCGGCGCTGCGGTCGACCTGCTTCGACAGCCGATTCGCGCGCTTCGCCGCGTCGATCGACTCGCGTGCGATCGCGTCGAGGCGCGCGACGCGCGCGCGTTGGGCCTCGCGATAGGTCGCGAGCCACGCGCGGTCGTAGTTGCACGGTTCGGGCCACGGACGCCAGCCGTTCTCGGGGTGGTACATGTCGAGCTCGGGCACGACCGAATGCGGATCGTTCTCGTCGGCGACCGACGGATCGATCACCTGGAGCATGAACACGCCTTCGCCGGGATGTGCCGCCATCCCGATCCAGCCGTCCCCGCAGCTCGTCTCCAGCTGGGTGAGCGCCATCAGCGAGCCGCCGCCGCTGTTGCCGAGCAACACCACCGACTCGGCGCCGCGGCGACGCATCTCGTCCACCGCCGTCTTCACGTCGACGACGCACTGCTCGTGGAGGCAATCCGTGTCGTTGTTCAGGTAGCGGGTGGAGAATCCGAGCACCGCGTAGCCCGCGGCGGCGAGCAGCGGACATGCGTAGTGCACCGAGAAGTCGCCGCGCGGGTGCGAGAGGACGACGGCGGTCTTCCACGTCTCGCCGACCGGTGGAGTCCAGAGCACGCCGCGGACGAGCGCGCCGTCCGGGGACACGAGCCGCACCGGTTCGCGGCGCACCGCGACGCCCGGATCGTCTTCGGGCAGCGGCCAGTAGCCGAGGCCCAGCGGGCGGGCCGCGCCGAGGCTGTGGGGCATCGCGTTCCTCGTTGCGGTGCGCGCCGCAGCAAGAGTGGGTGGCCAGTATGGGAGCGCGGCCGCCGCGAACGCAAGTCAGCGCTCGAAGACGGCCAGCGTCTCGACGTGCTCGGTGAACGGAAACAGCGCGAAGGCCTGCACATCGCGGAGTCGCAGGGACGTGCGTTCGAGCAGCGCGTCCGCCTGGTCGAGGAACGCGTCGAGTCCGCAGCTCACCCAGACGAGGCGCCGCGGGGGATCGGCGATCAGGGCCTCGAGCACCGGGGCGGCGAGCCCCTTGCGCGGCGGATCGAGCACGACGCAGTCGGCGTCGGCGATCTCGCCGGTGTGCTCCTCCGCAGGGCCCGCGACGACGCGCGCCCGCGCGCGCTCGGCCGGCGGGCGCGCTTCGAGGGACCGCGCCAGCCCGGCGAGCGACGCCTCGTTCACCTCGTTGAAGACGACCCGCTCCGCGTCGGCGAGCAGGCCGATGCCGAGCGGGCCGCAACCCGCGTAGAACTCGAGCACCTTCGCGCCGGCCGGGACGCTCGCCCGCACCCGTCGCGCGATCGCGTCGGCGAGATCCGGTTGGCTCTGACCGAAGGCGCCGGGCGGGAAGGCGACTTCGCATCCGCCGGGCGCCTCCCAGATCACGTCCGGGCCGTGGAGCCGCTGCCAGTGTCGACCGAGGATCGCGTTGCTGCGCTCGGGTTGGCCGTTCCACCAGAGGCTGTGGAGGGTTTCTCCGAGCGCCTCGCGCAACGGGTCGGCGAGACCCGCGACCTCGCCCGGGCTCGCCGCATTCTCCACGAGCACGCATTGCGCGCGACCGGTGCGGCTCTCGACCACGACCTGGAGCGCGCGCAGGCTCCCGCGATGCGGGCCGTCGGCATAGCTCGCGATGCCGAGGTCGCGGGCGGCAGCGCGGAGCACGGCGGCGACGCGATTGATCGTCGGGTGGTGGATGCGGCATTCCGGGATGTCGACGATGCGGTGCGTCCCTTCCTGGAAGATTCCGACCTTCGGCGTGCGCGTGCGCCCGCGCACCATCAGGCGCGCGCGGTGACGGCTGCCGAAGCCCGTGCCGGCGACGTCGTCGCGAAGCGGGGTGCCGTGTTCCGATGCGAAAGCTGCGAGCCGTTCGCGCGCCCGCGGCGCGACGGCCGCGTCGCCGTAGCGCGGGCATCCGGGGCAGGGCGGACGGTGCGGACACGTCGTGGCGTCGTCGCCGGGCGCCTCGCGCGTTCGGGTCGGGTCGGGGCGCATCGCGCGCGCAGCATAGTGGCTCCGCCGCACCGGCGCGGAAAGGCACGGCGCGCCGGTCCGCCCGGAGCACCTAGCGCTTCGGCGCGGCTTCCCTCGGCCCGAGCCGGCCGCCCCAGCGCTTCATGTACTCGTCGTGGATCCACTTGTAGGTCTTCTCGAGACCGTCGCGCAGCGACGTGCTGGGCTCCCAGTCGAAGTGCTCGCGAATCAGGTCGTTGTCGCTGTTGCGGCCCGCCACGCCACATGGGGCGTCGGGTGCGTAGAAGCGTTCGAGCTGGACGCCGGCGATCTCCTCCACGATCGAGACCAGCCCGTTGATCGAGACCAGCTCGCTCGAGCCGAGATTGAGCGGCTCGGTGACGTCGCTCGCGGCGATGCGCTGCGTGCCCTCGAGACAGTCGTCGATGTACATGAACGAACGCGTCTGCTCGCCCGTGCCCCAGATCTCGATGTGATGCTCCCCGGAGAGCTTCGCCTCGATCACCTTGCGGCAGATCGCGGCGGGCGCCTTCTCGCGGCCGCCCATCCAGGTGCCGAGCGGACCGTAGACGTTGTGGTAGCGCGCGATGCGCGTCTCGAGGCCGAAGTCCTCGCGGAAGTGACGGCACATCCGCTCGGAGAAGAGCTTCTCCCATCCGTACCCGTCCTCGGGCTCGGCAGGGTAGGCGTCGGCTTCGCGGAGCGCGGTGACGTCGGGGTCGCTCTGTCGCTCGGCGTTGTACACGCAGGCCGACGACGAGAAGAAGAAGCGCTGCACGCCCATGTCGCGCGCGGCGAGCAGCATGTGCGTGTTGATCAGCACGCTCAGCATGCACTCGGCCTTGTGCGTTTCGATGAAGCCCATGCCGCCCATGTCGGCGGCGAGCTGGTAGACCGTCGCGGCGCCGTCGCACACGTCGAAGCAGGTCTCGCGACGCGTGAGATCGGCGACGCGGTTGTCGACACCGTCGTAGACCTGATACCAGCGTTCGAGCGGCTTGCGGTCGACCGCGCGCACGTTGCGATGGCCCGCGCGCACCAGGGCGGCCACGAGATGGCCTCCGATGAAGCCGCCCGCACCCGTCACGACGACACCGCCGTCTTGCGTCTTCATCCCGCCTCGAGGATCTCGGTGACGAGACATCCCTGGCCGTCTTCGTCGACGTCGGCGAGCGGCAGGTGGTCCATCACTTCGTTGAGGTACTGCGATGCATCGGGGTCGAGCGCGTGGAAGCGCAGCACCATGCCGCGTTCGCCGTCGTCGCGATGCACCTTCGCGCGGACGACGAGCGGCGCGTCTCGCGTGGTGGTGTGGATCGCGAGCTGGATGTCGCTGCCGAGCTCGAGCGTGGGGTGCCGGTTCACGCGCATGCCGCCGATGGTGATGTCGCGTCCCATCAGCACGCGCGCCGCTTCTTCGGAGAGCGAGACGATGCGCTGGTCGATCATGTGGCGCGGCGTCTCGCGACGCTCACGCGATTTTGAGCTGGTGGTGACCGGAGCGGTCTGGGCGCGGATGACGCGCTCGGGCGGACGCGCGGTCGGCAC
>JAHEJV010000399.1 GCA_024638705.1 Deltaproteobacteria bacterium
CGAAGATCGCGCGCCCTCGGCGCGCAGCGCCGACGCGGCGGGCGCGTCCGCCGGCGCCTGGCGCGGCGTCGCCGCCACCGGAACCGGCAGGCTCGGTTTCGCGCTCGGGCCCGGGCTCGCATCGCGCGTTGCCGTCAGGTCGGCGGGCGGTCCGCTCGGCAACGCCGGCGTGACCACCAGCTCGACGTGAATCGCGCGCCCCGCCTCTTCGCTGGCGCAGCGGGTGATGTCGGCCAGGAAGTGGTCGCGCACGCGATCGCGATGGAACGCGGACGGGCAGCCCAGCGTGAGCCGGCACTCGCTCGCGTCGTTCCGGACGACGAGCGGAGCGACCCACGATTCGAGCGCAAACGGGGCCATGTCACCTTCGAGACGGCGCAAGACACCGTCCCAAAGCCGTAAGGGGGAGGTCGGCAATGGGAAATCTGTGGAGGTTTGGGGTGCTTTTCGCCGGGTCCCATCATCCAATGCGGCCGGCGAGAGCGCGATTAGACCAATTCAGCTCGCATCTCGCAAGGTGGGAAGACGCCCTCGCTCACGTCGTCCCGACACTGATATGCACCATTCAAACGCGGGATCACTCCGACGGAGAACACGTGTTCACGCCCGGGAAGGCGAAAGATTTCCGGGCACTTCCGAGCGACTTCGAAGAAAGCGTCACGAGTTCGTCACCGCGCCGTTCGCGTCGTCGGTCGCCAGCACCAACCGTTGAAAAACAAAAGAAAACAAAAATTTTCGGAAAAATTCGCGAAATACCGGCCGGAAGAAACTCGACTCAGTGAACGCGTCCCGAACCGCCCCCGCCGCCGCTCTCCAATACGATCCGCTGGAACGAGAGCGCACTCGCCAGACGCACATATCGTTCGGGAATCGAGTCGGCTTCGAGCAGGCTCTGCTTGTCTTCGGGCGGAAACGCGAACGCGTTCGCGACGGCGTTGACGAAGGTCTCGTCGTCGACGCCGGCGAACAACTCGGCGTCGAAGCGCGCTTTGCGTCCGACCTGCGAGGAGTGCACGATCGTTCCGACATCGCGGGTGATCGCGGCGCGCATCCCGGCCACGCGCTCGCGCTCTTCCTCGGGATAGGGTTCGTCGAGACGCACTGCCTGCCCGATCCGGTAGAGGCGTTCGCCCTCCGGCGCCGACTCGCCGACGATGCGCACGCGATGCTCTCCGGCGAGGATCAGGTTGTAGCGCCCGTCGGGCAGACGCTGCGATTCGGTCACCACGCCGGCGCATCCCACCGGGTAGATCGGCGGATCGCCGGTCATGTCGTCGGCGTGCTCCGGGCGCACGACCGCCATCACGATCTTGCGTCCACCCGCCAGGACATCCTCGGCGAGCTGGCGGTAGCGCGGCTCGAAGAGGTGGAGGGGCGTCTTCACGCGCGGGAACAGCACCACGTTGGACAGCGGGAACAGCGGAATGTCTTCGGAATCGCTCACCGAAACACTCTACCCGATGGTTTGACGCCCGCCCGAGCAGCTGGAAGACTGCCGACGCGTGGACCGGACCATCGCCCGCGAGCTGATCGAGCAGCTGAACCGCGACGCGGCGCGCATCGCGTCGCGCTTCGGCCTCGAGTACGCGTCGATCACCGCCGAGCGCAAAGGCGTCAATGGCCACTACGGCGTGTGCTACTCGGACGGCGCGATCCGGATCCGCCTGCGCCACGCCACCACCGGCAAGCCGCTCAAGTACTCGAGCCTGGTGAACACGCTCTGCCACGAGCTGGCGCACCTGCGCCATTTCAACCACGGGCCGCGCTTCAAGACGTTCTACTTCGAGATCCTAGATTTCGCGCGCGAAGCCGGGATCTACCGGCCGAGTCGCCTCGCCGGGAAACAGCCGGGAGCGCGGCCCTCACCCGCGGCGGGGACGCCGCATCGGACGCGGAGAGAGCCGGAGGTGCCCGCCGCACCGGAACAGCTCGATCTCTTCGGATGAGCCCTGGGGCTCAGGAAGAGGTGATCTGGTCGTACTCTTCGAGGGAGTTCGGCCCGTCTTCGACCTTCGCCGTCACCTCGTCGCAGGCGATCGCCTTGTCGAGGATCTCACGCACCAAGCCCTCGACGCTGAGCTCGTCGTATTCGGCCATCGCATCTTCGAGTGCAGTGCCCGAAACCTTGAACTCGAGCGCGACCTTGATCGTGACTGCCATAGGGCCTGGACTTCCTCGGGGGCGCGCTGCGAACGCGGGGCGATCGCCTAAGGCATTGAAAACAAAAGACTTTTTTGGCCTCGGCGGCAAAAGGATACAACAGCGCCCGCGAAGGGCCAAGGAAATTCGAGAGATTTCCTACGCCGAATCAGCAGTTTGCGGCGTTTCGCGACGGGTGTGCAGCACCACGAGGGCGATCGCGCCGAGCAGCACGGCCGAGAAGATCGACATCGAGATCCCGTGGAATCGCTGGTACTCCGCGGCAGACGCGACGTTGCCCTCGGGCCCGAAGGCGAGGTCGCGCAGCGCCGCGAGCTGAGGCGTCACCCCGAGCTCGCTCACCAGGCACGCCGCTGCGAGCACGAGCGGCAGCACCACGAGCAGGCGACCCCGTCCGAGCAGCCCGGCCAGGCCGGCCAGCGCCACCCCGGCCACCGCGCCATACCAGTGGAGCGTCGCGAGCGTCGGGCTGATCAACCGCCCGGCCACTTCCGCCGACGGCAGCACCTGGAAGGCGACCCGCGCCAGCACCAGCGCGAAGAACATCCACGACCCGACCCAGCCGCCGAGCAGCAGCCAGTGCAGGCTGCGCAACGTCGTCTCCATGCCCTGCCCCATCAGGCCCAACCCCCCAGCGCCGCCGGTTCGGCCGGCGTCTCCAGCAGCAAGCGCCGCCCGACGCGCAACACCTCGAGCGCCACCGTATCGTCGGACACCGCGGGGACGCGCGCCGCCCCGAGCGTCCGGCGTAGCATCTCCACGCCGGCCACGCGCGCGGCGTCCTCGAAGCGACCCGGTGCGTCGCCGTCGCCCTGATAGGCCCGCCACACCGGCGCGATGCGCCCGGCCGCGTCGCCGAGGCGACCACGGGCGACGCAGTCGAGGACGACGTGGGCGAAGAGGATCCCGATGTCGAAGGCCGGCGCGCCGACGTGGGCCGTCTCGGCGTCGAGCAGGACGGCGCCGCGCGGCGCGAGCAGAATGTTGGTGGGCTGCACATCGCCGTGGATCAGCGCGCTCGGCACGTGGCTCGCCGCTTCCGCCCCCGCGATTGCAGCGCGCAGCTTTGCGTCGTCCCCCACGTCGTCCGCCGCCGAGCGCACCGACGGCGACAGCGGAAACTCGGTGCCATCGAAAGGGAGCCGGAAGATGTGGTCGAAGTGCAGCCGCAACACGCCGTCGTCGTCGTCCGGTTTGGGAAAGGGCGCGAGCCACTCCGGATGCGACGCCGTGCCGCGATGCACCCGCCCGAGGAAACGCGCGATGCGACACAACCCGTCCGTCGTGTCGGCGCCGCGCTCCCACGCCGCGTCGAGCCGCTCCGCTTCGCCGAGATCCTCGAGCACCATTACGTGGTGCTCGGCATCGACGAAGTGGACGGCCGGCAGCACGCCCGCGTCGTCGAAGCGCGCAGCCGTCGCGAAGTAGCGCTGCTCGTGTAGCAACCGATCGGGAGACACCGCGTACTCGGGAAACCTCTCGAGCGCGGGTCCGGCCTGCTTCACGATGAACGAAGCCTCCCCCGCCCGAACCCGCCGCACCCAGTTGATGTTTCCGTCCCCGGCCGGCTCCACGCGGCGCGATGCCTCGTCCACTCCCGCCGCCTCCGGGAAGTGCTCCTCCAAGTACTTGAAAACATTGGTATCCGAGAGGGTGAGTTGCATGCCCGGGAAAGTGCACCCGATCCGCAGAAAAACCTCAAGAGCCGGCAACGCGAAGACGAAGAGTTCATTGTTCGAGCCAAACCAGGGGGGGGTGAGGCTCGAACGACTCGCCCCGGCCCACGTACAGTTGGG
>JAHEJV010000082.1 GCA_024638705.1 Deltaproteobacteria bacterium
GTGCTCCATGATGCCGCCGATCACGACGCGGTCGCCGTCGCAGATGGCATCGACGTCCACCTCGGTCGCGTCGGCGAGGAAGCGGTCGACGAGCACCGGATGCTCGGGCGAGGCCTTCACCGCGTTGCGCATGTACGCGTGGAGCGACGCCTCGTCGTGAACGATCTCCATCGCGCGACCGCCGAGGACGTAGGAGGGCCGCACGAGCACGGGGTAACCCACGCGCTCCGCCACGGCGACGGCCTCCTCGACGCTGCGCGCGAGGCCCGCGGGCGGCCGTTCGAGTCCGAGCTGCTCGAGCAGCGCCTCGAAGCGCTCGCGGTCTTCGGCGCGGTCGATGGCGTCCGGCGGGGTGCCGAGGATCGGGACGCCCGCGCGTTCGAGCGCGACGGCGAGCTTGAGCGGCGTCTGACCGCCGAACTGCACGATCACGCCTTCCGGCTTCTCCTTCTCGACGATCTCGAGCACGTCCTCGAGCGTGAGCGGCTCGAAGTAGAGCCGATCGCTCGTGTCGTAGTCGGTCGAGACAGTCTCGGGGTTGCAATTGACCATGATCGTCTCGAAGCCCGCGTCGGCGAGCGCGAACGAGGCGTGGACGCAGCAGTAGTCGAACTCGATCCCCTGCCCGATCCGGTTCGGACCGCCGCCGAGGATCATGATCTTGCGGCGGTCACTCGGCCGAGCCTCACACTCGTCCTCGTAGGTCGAATAGAGATAGGGCGTGTGGGCCTCGAACTCGGCGGCGCAGGTGTCTACCCGCTTGTAGACGGGGTGGATGCCTTCGCGGTGGCGCAGCGCGCGCACTTCGTCCTCGGTGCACTTCCAAAGCGCCGCGATCCGCGGGTCCGAGAAGCCGAGCTGCTTCGCCGGACGCAGCCACGAGACGCGATCGGCCTCCTCTGCCTCGGCGAGGTCCTTCTCCCAGGCGACGATCTCCTCGATATTGCGCAGGAACCACGGGTCGACCCAGCAGCGGCGGTGCAGCTCCTCGACGGTGGCACCGCGGCGCAGCGCCTCGGCGAGTGCCCACACGCGCTCGGGCCGGGGCGTGTCGATGTTGTGCCAGAGCGCATCGTCGTCGCCCGCCTCGATGTCCGGCGGCTCGAGGCCGGCGTGGCCGATCTCGAGCGAGCGCAGCGCCTTCTGGAAGCTCTCCTTGAAGGTGCGCCCGATCGCCATCGCTTCGCCGACCGACTTCATCTGCGTGGTCAGCTCGTCGTCGACGCCCGCGAACTTCTCGAAGGTGAAGCGCGGGATCTTCGTCACCACGTAGTCGATCGACGGCTCGAAGGACGCCGGCGTCTCGCGCGTGATGTCGTTCGTGATCTCGTCGAGCGTGTATCCGACCGCGAGCTTTGCGGCGATCTTCGCGATCGGGAAGCCGGTGGCCTTCGACGCCAGCGCCGACGAGCGCGACACGCGCGGATTCATCTCGATCACCACGATCGATCCGTCCGCGGGGTTCACGCCGAACTGGATGTTCGATCCGCCGGTGTCGACGCCGATCTCGCGGATGATCGCGATCGAGGCGTCGCGCATCTCCTGATACTCGCGGTCGGTCAGGGTCTGGGCGGGCGCGACGGTGATCGAGTCGCCGGTATGGACGCCCATCGCGTCGAAGTTCTCGATCGAGCAGATGATGACGACGTTGTCGGCACAGTCGCGCATCACCTCGAGCTCGTACTCCTTCCAGCCGAGGACGCTCTGTTCGACCTGACAGGTGTGATTCGGCGACTGTTCGAGCGCCCAGCGCACCTTCGGCTCGAACTCCTCCTCGCTGAAAGCGATGCTGCCGCCCGTCCCGCCGAGCGTGAAGCTCGGGCGGATGATCGCCGGGATCCCGGTGTCCTTCACGATGCGCTTCGCGTCCTCGACGGAGCGCGCATAGCCAGACCTCGGCATCTGGAGCCCGATCTTCTCCATCGCGACCCGGAACAGATCGCGATCCTCCGCCTTGTTGATCGACTCGAGCTGGGCGCCGATCAGACTCACGTCGTAGCGCTCGAGCACGCCGGCCTCGCCGAGCGCGATCGTCAGGTTGAGCGCCGTCTGGCCGCCGAGCGTGGGCAGGATCACGTCGGGCCGCTCGCGGGCGATGATCCGCTCGAGCGCCTCGACGGTCATCGGCTCGATGTACGTGCGGTCGGCGAACTCGGGGTCGGTCATGATCGTCGCCGGATTCGAGTTCACGAGGACGACGCGGTAGCCCTCTTCGCGCAGCGCCTTGCAACCCTGCGACCCGGAGTAGTCGAACTCGCAGGCCTGGCCGATCACGATCGGCCCGGCGCCGATCACGAGAATGGTTTCGATGTCGTCGCGCCGGGGCAATTCAGACTCCTCCGCAGTCGCGGGAATGCATGGAACTCGTTTCCTCCGTCGAGCGGAGGCTCCCATCGGGCATCGTCCGGCTTCGCCTCACTGCGCGCCGGCTCCACCGGCTTGCGAAGCCGCGCCCGCGGCGATCTGCGCACCGGTCACGGGCTCCCCGGCGACATGGCGATCGACCATCTCGCGAAAACGCCCGAAGAAGTAGGCGGCATCGTGGGGACCGGGGGAAGCCTCCGGGTGGTACTGCACGCTGAACAGCGGACGTGTCTCATGGGCGAGACCCTCGACCGTGCCGTCGTTCAGGTTGACGTGGGTGATGCGCACCGGCTCGCCGGCGGCGCGCAGCGAGTCGGCGTCGACGGCGAAGCCGTGGTTCTCGGCACAGATCGCGACCTTCTTCGTCGCGAGATCCTGTCCGGGCTGATTGCCCCCGTGGTGGCCGAACTTGAGCTTCACCGTCCTGCCGCCGAGGGCGAGACCGAGGATCTGGTGACCGAGGCAGATCCCGAAGACCGGCTTCGTCTCACTCAGAGCGCGCACGTTCTCCTGCACCCCCGCGACCGCCGCCGGATCGCCAGGGCCGTTGGAGAGGAAGACCGCATCGGGTTCGCGCGCGAGGACGTCCTCGGCGGACGTGGTCGCGGGCACCACCTCCACGTCGAAGCCCTGCTCGACGAGCAGGCGCAGGATGTTGCGCTTGATGCCGAAGTCGTAGGCGACGAGCTTGCGCGCGGGCGTCGGTCGCCCCGGCCGCGGCACCTGGCCCTCCACGCCCGACCAGCGGCCGTCGCTCCAGCCGTAGGCCTCGTCCGTCGTGACGGTGGCCGCGAGGTCGACGCCGTCGAGCCCGCGGTCGGCGCGGGCGCGAGCGACGAGATCCGCCTCGTCCTGCTGCGCCGGATCGGTCGAGAGCACGCCCACCTGCGCACCGCCGTCGCGGATGCGCCGCACCAGCGCGCGCGTGTCGATCCCGGCGATGCCGGGAACGCCGTGGCGCTCGAGGTAGGTGTCGAGCGGCTCCGTCGAACGGAAGTTCGACGGAGCGAAGAGCTCCTTCACCACGAAGCCGGAGAGAAAGGGACGCCGCGACTCTTCGTCTTCCGGGTTCGTGCCGACGTTGCCGATCTGGGGATACGTCATCGCGACGATCTGACCGGCGTAGGACGGATCGGTGACGATCTCCTGGTAGCCGGTGAGCGAGGTGTTGAAGCACACCTCGCCCACGCCGACGGTCTTCGCACCGAAGGCATGGCCCCGGTAGAGGGTGCCGTCCGCGAGCGCGAGGCAGGCGGGAGGGGGCGGCGTGCGGCGGCTCATGTGAGGATTCCCTGTTCGACGTCGTAGACGAGCTGACCGCCGACGATCGTGTGCGTCACGCGGCCGGTGAGTGTGCGCCCCGCCCAGGGCGAGTTGCGCGATTTCGAGAAGCCCTTTGCCGGGTCGTAGGTGTAGACCCGCTCGGGATCGACGATCGTGACGTCCGCCACGGAGCCGCGCGCGAGCGTGCCGCCGGGAACGCGCAGGATGCGCGCCGGGGCGGTCGACATCCGCCGCACCCATTCGAGCGGCGACAGCTCGCCGCTGCGCACCAGATCGAGGGTCACGCCGACGGCGGTCTCGAAGCCGATCATGCCCGGCGGCGCTTCGCGGAAGTCGAGCTCCTTCTCGTGCTGGGCGTGGGGAGCGTGGTCGGTGGCGATGCAGTCGATCGTGCCGTCGGCGAGGCCGGCACGGCACGCGTCGCGGTCTTCCGCCGAGCGCAGCGGCGGCGCCACCTTCGCGTTCGTGTCGAAGCCGAGCGTCGCCTCGTCGGTGAGCGTGAGATGGTGCGGCGCGACCTCCGCCGTGACATGGATGCCGTGATCGCGCGCGATGCGGATCTGCTCGACGCCACCCTTCGTCGAGACGTGGGCCACGTGCAGGTGCGCGCCGGTGATGCGCGCGAGCATCAGGTCGCGGGAGATGTGGATCTCCTCGGCGAGGCTCGGATTCCCGGGCAGTCCGAGCCGCGTGGACACGGCGCCCTCGTTCACGACGCCGCCCGCCACCAGCGTGCGGTCTTCGGCATGCGTGATCACCGGCATCTCGACCAGGCGCGAATACTCGAGCACACGGCGCATCACGCCGCTGTCCATGATCGTCTTCCCGTCATCGCTGAAGGCACGCGCGCCCGCCGCGACCAGCGCCGACATCTCGGTCATCACCTTCCCCTCGAGGCCCTTCGTCGCGGCGGCCACGGGGTAGACGGCGACGGGCGAGTCATGCGCGGCGCGGTCGATGATGAAGTCGGTCGTCGCCGGGTCGTCGTTCACGGGCTGCGTGTTGGCCATGCACGCGATGGCGGTGAAGCCGCCTGCCGCCGCCGAGCGACCTCCCGTCGCGATGTCTTCCTTGTACTCCTGGCCCGGCTCGCGCAGATGGGTGTGGAGGTCGATGAAGCCCGGCGTGACCCAACACCCGCGCGCCTCGATCACCGTGGCACCGTCTTCGGAGAGGCCGACGCCCTGCCCCACCACCTTGCCGTCCTCGAGCAGGAGATCGGCCATGGTGTCGACCTCGGTGCCGGCGTCGACGATGCGTCCGCCGCGGATCAGGATGCGGCTCATTCGGAAGCTCCCGGTCCCGAGGACCGACGGCCGGCGTAGAGATAGAGCACCGCCATGCGCACGGCGACGCCGTTGCGCACCTGGTCGAGGATCACGCTCGGCTTGTGATCGGCGAGGTCGTGGGCGAGCTCGACGCCCCGGTTGATCGGGCCCGGATGCATGACGATCACGTCCTCCTTGGCGTAGTTCAGCTTGGCGCGATCGATGCCGAAGGTGGACGAGTACTCGCGCACGCTCGGAAAGAAAGCGCCTTCGAGGCGCTCGTTCTGGATGCGCAGCGCCATCACGACGTCGGCGCCCTCGAGGGCTTCGCGGATCGACGTGAAGGCCTTCACGCCGAACGTCTCCTCGACCCGCACGGGAATCATCGGCGGCGGGGCCGCGATCCGCACCTCGGCCCCGAGCTTGCGGAAGGCGTAGATGTTCGAGCGGGCGACACGCGAGTGCAGGATGTCTCCGACGATCGTGACGGTGAGACCATCGATCCGCCCCTTCACCTGCTGCACGGTGAAGCAGTCGAGCAGCGCCTGGGTGGGATGCTCGTGGGCACCGTCGCCGGCGTTGATCACGGGGACGTCGAGGATGTCGGCGATGCGCCGCGGGACGCCGGCGGTGCCGTGGCGGACGACGACGGCGTCGGGATCCATCGCGTCCATCGTACGCGCCGTGTCGAGGATGCTCTCCGCCTTCTTCAGACTGGAGCTCGATGGCGAGAAGTTGATGACGTCGGCGGAGAGGCGCTTGCCGGCGATCTCGAAGCTCGCGCGCGTGCGCGTAGAGGATTCGAAGAAGAGATTGATGATCGTGCGGCCGCGCAGCGTCGGCACCTTCTTCACGTCGCGCCGACCGATCTCGCGCATGTGTTCGGCGGTGTCGAGGATGCGCTCGATGTCCTCGCGGTCGAGGTCCTCGATCCCGAGCAGGTCGCGTCCGATCACGGCTCCTCCCCTCTCGCCTCGCCGGACGCGTCCGAGATCACCATCTCGAGGCGGCCGTCGTCCCCATCCACTTCGCGCAGGTGCACCTGCTCGCCGAGCCGCGTCGGCACGTTCTTGCCGACGTAGTCGAGCTTGATCGGCAGCTCGCGGTGTCCGCGATCGACGAGGCCGACCACCTGCACCGCGCGGGGCCGGCCGAAGTCCATCAGCGCGTCCATCGCCGCGCGGATCGTGCGCCCCGTCTTCACCACGTCGTCGACGAGCACGACGATGTGATCGTCGACCGCCGACGGCATCTCGGTGCGCCGCAGGGCGGGCCGGCTGCCCGTGGTGAGCAGGTCGTCGCGATAGAGGGTGGTGTCGAGCACGCCCACCGGGACGTCGAGGTCGGCGATCTCGCGCAGGTCGCGCGCGAGGTGTCTCGCGAGCGGAACCCCGCCGTTCGGGATCGCGACCAGATAGAGCTGCTCGGGATCGGGCGTGCGCTCGACGATCTCGTGAGCGATGCGGACCAGCGACCGCCGGATGCCCTCGTCGTCGAGGAGGGTGCGAACGCCGCCGCGCACCTCTGCGGGCTCGGAGTTCGTCGCCGCGCGTGACGCGGCCGCGCTGGGCTGGGTGGGGGTCTGGGTCACCGTGCGCTTTCTCCGCCTCGCCGGACGGAATTAAAAGTGCAAGCGGGAGGATACTCGGGCGGCCGGACGACCGCCAACGGCGCGCGCGGGCGCCCAGGATGCGCGGCACGCTCGGGGAGCGTCAGGCGCTGCGCAGGACCCTCTCCGGCGCCACCCGTCGGAGCGCGCTGGCGCCGCGAAGCAGCGTCTCGGGGCTCGGGTCGAGGTAGTCGTCGTGGATCGCGCTGCACAGCAGCGCGGTTTCGTCGATGACTCCGGTCAGGATCTTGTGCAGACCGATCGACTGGACGAGGTCGCCGTCCAGCTGCAACACGGATCCGCGCAGACGCTCGAGGCGATTCCACGAACGCCGGCTCGCACCGCGCGGTTCGGCCGAGACCAGGCGGACCAGCAGGCTCCGGGCGCGATCGAGGTTGTGGAGCACGGCGCGCGGGAACGCGCGGTCGAAGATCAGGAACTCCACCACCCCCGCGCCGGTGAGCGGGCGCGCGCCGCGCTGGAAGAAGGCATCCACGGCCGACTGGGAGCGCAACACCGCGAGCCACCGCGCCGCGTCGGTGATGCCGCTCGCGCCTTCCTCGAGGCTGTGGTGCTGGACATCGAGCGTTCGCGCCGTCCAGCCGACGCGCTCGACCGCCCGGCCCAGCTTCATGAACACGTAGGGTTCTTCGTGGAGCATCGTGCTGTAGCAGACGCCGTGGATCAGCATGCACTGCTTCGAGAGGCGGTCGTAGAACACGTCGCGCTCGCGTTGGTAGGACCTGCGCGCTTCGCGGCTCTCGAGCCACAACCAGGTGTCGTTGATCGTTTCCCAGACCTCGACGCTGATCACCTCGCGCACCGTCCGCGCGTTCTCCCGCGCCCAGCGCAACGAGGCATGGATCGAGGAGGGATGGTCGCGACCCCAGGTGAGATAGTTCTGGACGACCTCGGCGTCCCCGAACGCGCTCGCGCCGAGGGACTCCACGAACCCTTCCTCTTCGCCCGCCACCACCACGATCGGTTTCCAGACGTCGGCCTGCGCCGCCTGCACGTCGAGCTCGAAGGCGTGATTGACGGCGAGCAGGCGCGCCAGGGTGTCGACGCGCTCGACGTAGCGCGCCAACCAGAAGCAGCTCTCGGCGACGCGGCAGATCACGCCGCCGCCTCGTCGCTCGCCTCGACGACCCAGGTGTCCTTCGAGCCGCCGCCCTGGCTGGAATTCACGACGTAGGAGCCCTTCGCCAGCGCGACCCGCGTGAGGCCGCCGGGCAGCACCCAGCTCTCGCGCCCCGTCACCACGAACGGACGCAGGTCGACACGCCGCGGCTGGACGCCTCCGCGCACCCACGTCGGCGACCCGGACAGCTCGATCCTCGGCTGGGCGATGTAGTTGCGCGGGTGCGCGCGGATGCGAGCGGCGAACTCGGTCCGCTCGCGCCGCGACGCGCTCGGCCCCATCAACATCCCGTATCCCCCGGCCTCGTTCACCGCCTTCACCACGAGCTCGTCGAGATGGTCGAGCACATAGGCGAGGTCGTCTTCTCGCGAACAGAGATAGGTCCGCACCTGGGGCAAGATGGCCTCTTCGCCGAGGTAGAAGCGGATCATCTCCGGGACGTAGGGGTAGACGCCCTTGTCGTCGGCGATGCCGTTTCCGACTGCGTTCACCAACGCGACGTTTCCGGCCGCGTAGGCGCGCATCAACCCGGGAACGCCGACCAGGCTGTCCGAGCGGAAGCACTCCGGATCGAGGAACGCGTCGTCGATGCGGCGATAGATCACGTCGACCGGACGCGGGCCCCGGGTGGTCTTCGCGTAGACCCGGTCGTCGTCCACGAACAGGTCGCTTCCCTGCACCAGCTCACAGCCGATCCGTCGCGCGAGGAAGCTGTGCTCGAAGTACGCCGAGTTGAACGGTCCCGGTGTGAGCAGCACGCGGAGCGCGTCCCCGTCGTGCCCGGGGGCCACCTCGCGCATCGCCTGTCGCAGCTTCGTCGGGTAGAGCTCGACCGGCGCGACGCTCGAATCGCGGAAGACGGACGGGAACAGACGCTTCATCATGTCGCGGTTCTCGAGCACGTACGAGACGCCGGACGGCGAACGCAGATTGTCCTCGAGAACGACGAATTCGCCGGTCTGATCCCGGATCAGGTCGACGCCGGCGATGTGGATGTAGACGCCACCCGGGGGCTCGATCCCGCGGACCTCCCGGCAGTACGCCTCCGAGCTCTCGATGAGGTCGCGCGGAACGACATCCTCGCGGAGGATCCGCTGCTCCCCGTAGACGTCGGCGAGAAAGCGATTCAACGCCCGGATCCGCTGCTCGAGCCCTGACTGCACCCGGCGCCATTCCGCAACGGCGACGACGCGCGGAATCAGGTCGAAGGGGAAGATCCGCTCGGTCGCTGCATCGCCGCTGTAGGTGGAGAAGGTCACGCCACCGCGCAGGAACATCGCGTTCGCCGCCTTGCGTCGGCTCCGGAACTCGGCGCGTCCGATCTCGTCGAGCCGACTAACAACGCTCGAAACGGCTCGGTGCGGTCGCCCCGCCGCGTCGACGAATTCATCGAAGCAACCGGGAATCGAAGCATACCCGTCGAAGAGGGAATCTCGATCGGAGCTGGATCGCGGGGGAACCATCCTGCGACTACAATACCCCAAACTCCGGCAACGACCGGTGCACCCAAGCGGATGTTGCTGCCGGGAACGGCCGGAACGTGCGAGGATCGGCCCACTTTTCATGTCCATCGACGTCAAGCTCAATCACCGCACGACCTATCGGTACGATCGTCTCGTCACGCTGTCGCCGCAGACGATCCGGCTTCGGCCCGCGCCGCACAGCCGCACCCCGGTCACCGCCTACTCCCTGCGCATCGATCCCTCTCCGCACTTCCTCAACTGGCAGCAGGACCCTCAGTCGAACTGGCTGGCGCGCGTGACGTTCCCGGAGAAGGTCGACCACCTGACGCTCGAGATCGACCTGGTCGCCGAGCTCTCGGTGATCAATCCCTTCGACTTCTTTCTGGAGCCCGAAGCCGAGACGTTCCCGTTCGAATACGCGAGCTGGCTCGCGCGCGAGCTGCGCCCCTATCTCGAGACCCTGCCCGCCGGCCCGTTGCTGGAGCAACGGATCGCGTCGGTCGATCGCACGCCGCGACGCACCGTCGACTTCCTCGTCGAGTTGAACTCCGCCCTCTCCCGCGACATCACCTACCTGATCCGGATGGAGCCGGGCGTGCAGACCTGCGAGGAGACGCTCGAGCGCGGGTCGGGATCCTGCCGCGACACGGCGTGGCTGCTCGTGCAGACCCTGCGTCATCTCGGTCTCGCCGCGCGCTTCGTCTCCGGCTACCTGATCCAGCTCGAGCCCGACGAACGCCCGCTCGACGGACCCGCCGGCGCCGAGCACGACTTCACCGATCTGCACGCTTGGGCGGAGGTCTATCTCCCGGGCGCGGGCTGGGTCGGACTCGACCCGACTTCGGGGATGCTCACGGGCGAGGGGCACATCCCGCTCGCCGCGTCCCCCGACCCGACCTCCGCCGCCCCGATCACTGGAGGCGTCGAAGACTGCGAAGTCTCCTTCGAGTTCTCGATGTCGATCGAGCGCGTGCGCGAGGATCCGCGTGTCACGAAGCCCTACGACGACGGGAGCTGGCAGCGCATCGACGCGCTCGGCGAACAGGTCGACGCCGATCTCCGCGAGCAGGACGTTCGTCTCACGATGGGCGGCGAGCCGACCTTCGTCTCCGACGAGGACCGCGACGGCGACGAGTGGAGCTTCGCCGCCCTCGGAGCGAAGAAGCGCGAGCTGGGCGAGGCCCTGCTCAAGCGCATGGCGGATCGCCTGGCCGACGGCGCCCTGCTCCACTACGGGCAGGGGAAGTGGTATCCGGGCGAACCCCTGCCGCGTTGGTCGCTCAATTGCTGGTGGCGCAACGACGGCGTCCCGATCTGGCGCGACCCGAAGTGGATCGGCGACGGCACGGCGCCGGGCGACGCCACCGCCGACGACGCCGAAGCCTTCGCGAACGCACTGGCCGTGCGACTGGAGGTCGACCCGGACTTCGCCCTCCCCGCGTTCGAGGACCCGGTCGAGAACCTCCGGGTCGAGGGGCGCCTCCCGGTGAACGTCGAGCCGACCGATTCGCGCCTCGAAGATGCGGAAGCGCGCGAACGGTTGCGGCGCATCTTCGAACGCGGGCTGACGACGCCCACCGGCGTCGTGTTGCCGCTCGAACGGGTGGACACGCCGCGCGGTCCGGCCTGGCAGAGCGGTCTGTGGATGCTGCGGAGTCGCCACGTCACGCTGATCCCCGGCGATTCGCCGATGGGTCTGCGACTGCCGCTCGAGGGCCTGCCCTGGCAACGTCCCGAACGACGACGCGGTGTCTGGACACTCGATCCCTTCGCTGACCGCGCGCCACTGCCGCCCCATCCCGGAGAGAGCGCGCGCCGCCGTCTGCCTCGCCGGGTGGTGCTGCCCGGCGGTCCGCCGCGAACCGAGACGATCCACGAGCAGGAGCTGTCGGATCGCAACCGGATGCCCGGCCCGGGCGAGTCCGCCGACTGGATCGTGCGCACGGCGCTCTGCGTCGAAGTGCGCGAGGGACGCATCCACGTCTTCCTCCCTCCGCTCTTCGACGCCGACGACGACCTCGACCTCGTCGCCGCTCTCGAGGACACGGCGCGCGAGGTGGGTCGTCCGATCGTGATCGAGGGCTATCCGCTTCCCTTCGACCCGCGCATCGAGAAGATGAGCGTCACCCCCGATCCCGGTGTGCTCGAGGTGAACGTGAGGCCGTCGACGAGCTGGCGGCAGCTCGAACGCGAGACCACCGACCTCTACGAGGATGCGCGACAGCTCCGCCTGTCGACCGAGAAGTTCATGGTGGACGGGCGTCACTCGGGCACCGGCGGCGGCAACCACGTCGTGCTGGGCGGACCGACCCCTGCCGAGAGCCCCTTCCTGCGTCGCCCCGACCTGCTGCGCAGTCTCGTCGGCTACTGGCTCGACCACCCTTCGCTCTCGTACCTGTTCTCGGGTCTGTTCATCGGGCCGACCAGCCAGGCGCCGCGCGTCGACGAGGGCCGCCACGACAGCGTCTACGAGCTCGAAGTCGCTTTCGGGCAGGTGCCCGAGCCCGGCACGAAGGAGTGCCCGCCGTGGTTGGTGGACCGCATCTTCCGCAACCTGCTGGTCGACATCACGGGCAACACCCACCGCGCAGAGTTCTGCATCGACAAGCTCTACGCCCCGGAGTCGGCGACCGGGCGCCTCGGCCTGCTCGAGCTGCGCGCCTTCGAAATGCCGCCCCACGCCCGGATGAGCCTCACGCAGCAGCTGCTCGTGCGCGCCCTCGTCGCGCGCTTCTGGCGCGAGCCCTACCGCGAGCGCCCGACCCGCTGGGGCGCCCAGCTCCACGACCGGTTCCTGCTGCCGCACTTCGTCGACGAGGATCTGCGGCGCGTGCTCGAACAGCTCGGTCACTCGGGCTACGCCTTCGAGCGCGAATGGTTCGATCCGCACTTCGAGTTCCGCTTCCCGAAGATCGGGACGGCCAGCCCGCGCGGTCTCGACCTCGAGCTGCGCCACGCGATCGAGCCGTGGCACGTTCTCGGCGAAGAGCCGGGCGCCGGTGGTACCGTCCGCTACGTGGATTCCTCGGTGGAACGACTCCAGGTGCGCATGCGCGGCCTCGCCTCGGAGCGCAACGTGATCACCTGCAACGGTCGCCGGCTGCCGCTCCATCCCACGGGCACCCCGGGCGAGTTCGTCGCCGGCGTTCGCTACCGCGCCTGGCAGCCGGCGAACTGCCTGCACCCCACGATCCCGGTGCACGCGCCGCTCACCTTCGACGTCCTCGACACCGAAGCAAAGCACTCTCTCGGCGGCTGCACCTATCACGTGTCGCATCCGGGCGGTCGCAGCTTCGACACCTTTCCGGTCAACTCCTTCGAGGCCGAGTCGCGTCGCCGCGGTCGCTTCTTCCCCTTCGGACACTCGCCCGGCGAGGTTCCGGTGCCGCCCGCCGAGCGCAACCCGCAGCAGCCGCTCACGCTCGACCTGCGCTGGTCCCCCGCTTGAACACGGCGCCGCGAAGATTCGACTACCGCGCCGTCGCGGGTCACTACGACGAGATGCAGCTCCCTTCCGGCGAGTTGCGCGACCACTGGAGCGGTCTCGTCACTTCGTTGCAGGGCCTCGGCCCCGAAGAGCTCTCCCGGCGTTGGCACACGGGACAGCGCCTGATCCAGGAGAATGGCGTCACCTACAACGTCTACGGTGACCCGCGCGGGATCGATCGGCCGTGGCAGCTCGACGCGATCCCGCTGTTGATCTCTTCACAGGAGTGGACCGGTATCGAAGCCGCGATCGCCCAGCGCGCGATGCTGCTCGACCGGATCCTCGCCGACCTCTACGGCGAGCGGCGACTGCTCACCGATCGTCTGCTCCCGCCCGAGGTCGTCTACGGCAATCCCGGATTCCTGCGCCCTTGTCACGGGATCCGCGTGCCCGGGGACTGCCATCTGCACGTCTTCGCCGCGGACATCGCGCGCGCGCCGGACGGGCGTTGGTGGGTGCTCGGCGATCGCACCCAGGCGCCGTCGGGCGCCGGCTACACCCTCGAGAACCGGATCGTGATGTCGCGCATCCTGCCCGAGGCGTTTCGCGAGTTCCACGTCCAGCGTCTCGCCGGATACTTCCAGGCGTTCCGCGACACCCTGATGCAGCTCGCGCCGACGAGCGGCAATCCGCGCGTCGTCCTGCTCACGCCCGGTCCGTACAACGAGACCTACTTCGAGCACGCATACATGGCGCGCTATCTGGGCGTTCCGCTCGTCGAGGGCAACGACCTCACCGTGCGCGGCGAACACGTCTTCCTCAAGACGCTCTCGGGCCTGCTGCCCGTGCACGTGATCCTGCGCCGCCAGGACGACGGCTTCTGCGACCCGCTCGAGCTGCTCGGCGAGTCGGCGCTCGGCACGCCGGGGCTCGTGCAGGCGGCGCGCGCGGGGAACGTCGCGATCGCCAACGCGCTCGGCAGCGGTCTCGTCGAGACGCCGGCGACGATGGCCTTCCTCCCCGGGCTGTGTCGCCAGCTGCTCGGCGAAGAGCTGCGCATGCCGTCGGTCGCGACCTGGTGGTGCGGACAGGAAGCCGAGCGCGAGTACGTCGTCGCCCATCTCGAAGATCTGGTGGTGAAGCCGACGTTTCCCACGCCCGGCGCGGAGACCGTGATCGGTGAAGAGCTCTCGAGTGCGGACCGCGCCGCGCTCGTCGACCGGATCCGTGCGCGACCCCAGCATTTCCTCGCCCAGGAACGCGTCTCGCTCTCCACGGTGCCGAGCGGCGACCCGGTCCGGGCGACGCCTCGTCACCTCGTGCTGCGCGTCTACGCCGTTCGCAGCGGGGATGGCTATACGCTGATGCCCGGTGGACTCACCCGGGTGTCTGCTTCGCCGGAGAGCCTGGTCGTGTCGAGTCAGCGCGGCGGCGGCAGCAAGGACACCTGGGTGCTCTCGGACGGCCCGGTTCCGTACACGACCCTGATCGACCGCGTGCAGCGGCCGAGCGACGTGAACCGCGAGAGCTTCGCTCTCACGAGTCGGGTCGCCGACAACCTCTTCTGGCTCGGGCGCACGAGCGAGCGCGCCGACGCGAGCGCGCGCTTGTTCCGTCTCGCACTGCGTCGTCTCGCCGAGGAACCGATCCGCGCCGCCGACGCCCCCGTTCCCGACGCGGTCATCCTGCTCGAACGGATGCTCGCGGAAACCGACGACCCGCCCGAGGAATCCATCGACGCGCGCGTGCTCGAAGCCCTCTTCGATCCGCAGCGCTACGACAGCGTACGCTCGGCCGTCGACGCGCTGCATCGCCTGGCCTGGTTGCTGCGGGATCGCATCTCGCCCGACGCCTGGCGCACCCTCTCGGCCCTCGAGCGCGAGTTCGTCGCGCCGATCAGCCACCCGGCGGTGCGCGTGAGCGAGGCGCTCGGCTTGCTCGACGGCGCCGTCTCGCGCATCGCCGCCTTCACCGGCATCGTGATGGAGAGCATGACGCGCGGACTGGGATGGCAGTTCCTCGACATCGGCCGTCGCCTCGAACGCGCACTCCAGATGGTGGCGCTGCTCGAGAGCGGGCTGATCGAGGCGAAGCCCGACGAGCATCGCCGGCTCGCGAACGTGCTGGAAGTGGCCGACAGCGCGATGACCTACCGCTCGCGCTACC
>JAHEJV010000083.1 GCA_024638705.1 Deltaproteobacteria bacterium
CTGGGTGCGTTTCGCGCCCGAGTCGGCGAGGAGCGCCTCGAGGGAAGACGCGAGCTCCGCGGCGTAGACGCGCGCCTTCGCATCGTCCCAGGCGTCTTCCGCGCTGGCAGACATCGCGAGGACGCAGGTCAGGACGGCGAATGAGAGGCGCCGGTGGGAAGGGCGGCGTGTCTTTTGCAGCATCGGGTTTC
Organism: Deltaproteobacteria bacterium; assembly: GCA_024638705.1. Classification (GTDB taxonomy): domain Bacteria; phylum Myxococcota_A; class UBA9160; order UBA9160; family SMWR01; genus JAHEJV01. Next base: position 192 of record JAHEJV010000083.1, read on the forward strand.
CTCCGATCCGATCCCTGGCGCCAGCATACTCCCGAGGCGCGGCAGGAAGGAAGGATTCGATCGCCTCTGCTCACGACTCCGCAAGGCCGCACGAGCGGTCGGGGGGCGCCCGGCTCGCTCACGTCTGCTCCGCGCGCCGCCGCCGATCGTGGAAGTGCCGGCCATGGGACGCAGATGCGCATCTCTCCTCGACGGCGAGGCGACGATACCAGCCACTCATAACTCAGTGGGGTGTAGGATGGAGCGACCATGCGGTTCCACGTCACGCTGCTGCTCGCCGTGTCGTTGGTCGCCCCCGGCGCCTCGGCACAGAACCTGCTCACGTCGCCCGACTTCGACGTCGCGACCGACGTCGACGACTGGCCCGATCCCTTCCCCGATCCGAACACGACGATCGGTTGGCAATCCGACCTCGACGTCGACGCGTCGCCGTCCTCCGGTTCGCTGCGGCTGGAGACGAGCATCAGCAACGGAGCGGCGGACGGCCCGCTCCAATGTGTCGACTCGGGGGCCGGCTTCTACGAGGTGGAAGCCTGGTCCTTCAATCCCACCCAATCGCCCCAGCCGGTGACCTTCGTCGCGGTCGATTACTTCCCGGGCGCGGGCTGCACCGGCACACTTCTCGGCTCCGATTCCCAGTTCGCCCCAAGCACGCTCGACGCCTGGGTGCTCGCCGAGGATCTGGTCGAAGCGCCATCGGGCACCGTGAGTCTCGGGATGCGTCTCTTCTCCGGAAACACCATCGATCCGACGGTCGCCACGGTCTACTACGACGCCATCTACCTGCCGGAGCCGGGACGCGGCTCCGCGCTCGCTTGCGGTCTCCTCGCGCTCGCGTTCCTCACGCGACGCCGGGACTGAGCGCGCAGACGATCCTCTCGCGCTTCACGCGTCGCGCTCCTCGATCTGCACGACGGGCAACCCGATCGCGGGGTGTGGTCCTTCGGGCAGGGCGAGCTTCCTGGCGGCGGTGATCTCGAGGGCGACCGGGCCTTCGGGAGCCTCGGGACGCACCGTCACCGCGAGGCGCAGCGGCGACTCCGGCCAGCGGAACACCAGATCGTGTCGTCGGTCGCGGGTGAGGGCGCCGCCGATCAGCATCTCCCATTGCTTCCGAGCGCGTTCCTCGCTCCGCGCGGAGAGACGCAGGCCCACGACGCGCACGCACTCGTCGGCGACGGCGGTCTCGGGGAAGGGCAGGCGCCACGATTCGTCGTCGTTCGACTTCGCGTCCGTGTCGGATCCGGCGTCGGATGCGTAGCCGGATTGGGCGAACTGCACGACGATGCCCTGCGCCTGCTTCGGATGGAGGAAGGCCTCGATCCAGCCCGGGTCGTCGTCGTTGAAGCCGACCGGGTCGTATCCCAGCTCGCGGGCGCGATCGAGCGCCGCTTGGATGTCCGGCACCTTGAAGGTGACGTGGTGCGGGCCAGCGCCGCGGGCGTCGAGGAAGCGGTGGAGGAAGCCCCCGGGTGCGCCCGACGGCACGATGATCTCGATCGCGCCACCGCCGGTGAACTCCCACTGCCAGAACACGAACGCGCCGCCGCCCGGGCCCGATCCGCGCTCGGCGCCGCCCAGCTCGCCCGCGAGGAAGGCGGCGACGGGAGCGACGTCGGGGACGCCGAAGGCGACGTGATCGAGCTTGAACCGGGACATGGCGGGCGACGATAGCCCGAACCCGAACGGCCGCCGGGCTGGAGGAACCGCGTGTCGCGGGGTTATGCTGCCTCGGCGATCGGCCGACCCTCCCCCCTGGAACGATTGATCCGGTTGCGATCCGAGCGCGACGCGCGCCCCACGATCGGGCGCGCAGGGGGGACGTGATGGCGGGACCGGGACGCGAGCGTTGGTCGAGCAAGTCCGGCTTCGTGCTCGCCGCGGTGGGCTCGGCCGTCGGGCTCGGCAACATGTGGCGCTTCTCCTACCTGGCTGCGGAGAACGGCGGCGCCGCCTTCGTGATCCTCTACGTCGTGCTCACCCTGGCGGTGGGCCTGCCGGTGCTGCTCGCCGAGATGGCGATCGGCCGCGGCGCGCAGCACGCCCCGGTGCGCGCGCTGGCCCATTTCGGGGGCGACGCCTGGAAGCCGCTCGGGATGATCTTCGTCGCCGCCGGCTTCGTGATCCTCTCCTACTACGGCGTCATCGCGGGCTGGACGCTGCGCTATGCCTGGATCGTCCTGTCGAACGGGTTCACGACGGAGATCGCCGACCGCTTCGGCGACATCTCCGAAGGCTGGGACGCCTTCGCCTTCCACGTCGGCTTCATGGTCGTGACGATCATCATCGTCGGGCACGGCGTGAAGGCCGGCATCGAGCGCGCGTCGGTGCTCCTGATGCCGCTGCTGTTCACGATCGTCGTCGGCCTCGCGATCTACGCGGCGACCCTCGACGGCGCGGGCGCCGGCTACGACTACTATCTCTCCGCCGACTTCTCGAAGCTGTGGCATCCGCAGGTGCTCCAGGACGCGGCGGGTCAGGCGTTCTTCAGCCTGAGCCTCGGGATGGGCGCGATGCTCACCTACGCCAGCTATCTCGATCGCGATCAGAACCTGCCGAACGAGTCGGTGGTGATCGCCGGTGCCGACGTCGGAATCGCGTTCGTCGCCGGGCTCGTCGTCTTTCCGCTGATCTTCGCGCTCGGCCTTTCGGACAAGGTGAGCGGCAGCACCGTCGGTGCGCTCTTCATCACGCTGCCGCAGGCGTTCGCCGAGATGGGCGGCGTCGGTCGCGTCGTCGGATTGCTCTTCTTCTTTGCCCTGATCGTCGGCGCGCTGACGTCGGCGATGAGCCTGCTCGAGGTCGTGGTGTCGTCGGCGATCGATCGCTTCGGCTGGAGCCGCGTGCAGGCGGCCTGGCTGTGCGGTGGCGCGATCACGGTGCTCGGCAGCTTCGCGGCCTTCGACATCCGCGTGCTCGACGTCTCCGACCAGTTCGCGAACAACATCCTGCTGCTCGGCGGCGGCTTCGCGCTGTGTCTGTTCGTCGGTTGGGCGATGCCCGACCCGGAATCCGAAGTGCGCGCCGGCGCCGGCAACGTGCCGTGGCTTCCGGTGTGGCGGAATCTGCTGCGCTTCGTCGTGCCGGTCTTCCTCGGCTACGTGCTCGTCCAGGCCGTGCCCGACACGTTGATCGCCATCGCGGACTTGTTCTCAGGGAGCTAGCGACGCCGTCTAGGGAAGCGCTCCGGTTTCGCTGCGCAGCACCAGGCTGAAGGCGACCAGGCAGAGCGCTCCGCCCTGTCCGACCTTGTAGCGCGGCTCGAGATGCACCCGAGGGTTGTCGAGCGCGCCGTGCAGCAACGCGACCTCGGCGTCTTCGAGCGTCGTGCCCGGGCAGCGCGAACCGCCCCAGTAGTAGGTGACGTAGCCGCCCACCGGATCGCCGACGCGATCGTTCGCGTCGCCGAGATCGACCGCTCCCAGAGTGCCGAGCTCGCGGGGCTCGGATTGCTCGCGACGCGACGACGCGCCGCTAGTCGATGAGCCCTGCCCGCCGGCTGCGCGCCAGCGCGTCGACGGCGTCGATATGCCGCAAGTCGGTGCGGATCTCCGCCGCGAACACGTCACGCCATTCCGCGAGATCGGGTTCGTTGGAGGCGACGAGACCGCGGTTCCTGGCGACCTTGAGCGCGGTCTGAAACAGCACCTTCGACACCGAATCCGTGCTGTGCACGCGACGCTGGAGATGGTACTGCCGGCCGAGACCGAGGCACGCGTCGATGAAGCGGCCCTCGTCGATCTCCTGGTCGGCGGGTTGGGCCGCCAGGTGGTCGGCGACGACGCGATAGGCCTCGAGGAAGGGGCGCAGCACGCGGTGGGCGTTGAAGGGGCGCGAGCGGCGCAACAGCTCCACCGCGCCCTCGCTGCCGCTGGCCAGCAGGGCCTCCCATTCGGCGTCGCGATCGGCGAGCTCGCGGCGCAGCTCGCCGCGGAAGACGTCCTTCTCCGCGAAGAAGAACTCGAACTTGAGCAGGTCGCGCAGCTGCATGGCGCCGCGCCAGAAGGCGTCGACGCGGTCTTCGTCGTCCCCGGCATTCGCGGCGTGGAGCAGTGCGAGCTCGGCGATCGCCGGCGCGACGAAGAAGTGGATGATCGAGTTGCGGTAGTAGGCCGCGGCCAGCTCGCGCTCGGGTCCGATGCGGTACACGCTCTCGTGCCCCTCGGAGAAGCGGTCGACGACTTCGTTCTCGGCGAGCTCTTCGAGCACGCGCGCGACGCCCTCGGCGGTCTCGAGCTCTTCGAGGCCGGTGTTCGGGAGCTTGCGGCGCTCGACGGCGTCGAGGAGGTTGGTGAGCCGCACCACCACCTCCTTCGCCGTCTGCGCCTGGCCGCCGGTGCCGAGTAGCGCGAGCGTCACGAGCGAGATCGGCGTGATCGGCGTGACGGCATTGATCTGTACGCACACCTCGAAGGCGAGCTTCTGGAGCGCGAGGTCGCGCTCGTCCGGGGCGGGCTCGGCGTCGGGTTGGGGCGGGCCGAGCGTCTTCGCGAGCGAGAGCGGCTCGCCGAAGTCGATGTGGATCGTGCCGTAGTCGCGGCGCAGCCGGCGGATCCAGCTCACCAGCCAGCTGAAGCTCTCGGTCTGCTTCGCGCCGCCCTGTTGTTCCTTCGCGTAATCCTGCACGTCCGAGATCTGGTCGTAGGCGATCGACACCGGGATCAGCGCGACGTCGTCGCCGCGGCCGCGGCGGTAGGCGTCGACGACGTAGGCGAGCAGGCCGAAGCGCGGCGGCAGCAGCTTCCCCGAACGCGAGCGACCGCCCTCGATGTACCACTCGAGCGGGAAGCGCTTCTCGATCAGGTAGTCGATGTAGTGGCGCAGGACGAACTTGTAGACCTCGTTGTCCTTGAACGTGCGTCGGATGAAGAACACCCCGCTGCGCCGCACGAGCGGACCCATCGGGAAGAAGTTCATGTTGATGCCGCCGGCGGTGTGGTTTGGCGGATGGCCGTTCTCGTGCAGCATGTACTGGAGCACGAGGTGGTCGAGGTTCGACTTGTGCGAGGGCAGGAACACGACCGACTGTCGCTGCGCCAGCGCCTGCACGCGCGCGAGCTTCTCGCGGTCGTAGTGCAGCTCTTCCGCATAACCCTGCGAATAGAGCATGCGGATCAGGCGCGCGCAGAGGTCGATGACGAAGGTGCTGTGCGACGCCGCGATCTCGCGCAGGTAGCGCGCGGCGTCGCGGGCGGCGCGCGTCTCGCGCTTGCCCATCGTGCGCGCGAGCTGGGCGAGCCCGCCGCGGAAGGCCGGCCGCGTCAGGATGTCTTCGCGGACGAAGCGCGGCACCTTGTAGCGCGCGCCGCGCAGCCGGCGCTCGGCGCGTTCGAGGGCGAGCGCCGCCTGTCGCGCGACGAAGTTGGAGAACGCGGTCGTCTCCCCCTCGGCGACGCCCATCGCCGCGCGCCAGCGTTCGAGGAGCTCGCTCGCCGGAGCCGGTTCGCCGGCGACGATGCGACAGCGATCGAGCTCACGCGCGGCGATGACGCGTTGGCGCAGCGCGTTCGGGTCGCGCGGGTCGCCGAAGCGCAGCAGGTCGGAGAAGCGCGCCGATCGCACGCCGTCGCGCTTGCGCGGCAGCCAGGCCACCCGGAGCGGCGCGAGCAGAAGGTGGTCGGACGCGGCGAGGGCTTCGTCGAGCTTCGCCAGGGACACGCGGCGGACGCGGCGTCGCGACGGCGGGATGTCGACGGCGTCCCAGTCCGCGGCGCCCGCTCCGGTGGGACGATTGCGCTCGATCCAGTCGAGCAGCAGGCGCCGCTCGAAACCGCTCGACGCGTCGATCAGGAAGAGGACGCGGGTCCGGTCCGTCTCCGCCAACGGCCAGGACGGCTCGTCCTTATGCACACGGGTTCCGGCCGACGCCACTCGCGGCATGTTACCAGCCGTGGCTGTGCGCGCGCGGGAGTTTCGCGCCGACGCGCGGCGTCAATCGGCGGCGGGCAACGCCCCGGAAAGCGTGTCCGCCGCCAGCTGCCCGAGCATGCGGACGCCGATCACCATCGCGTCCTCGTCCACGAGAAAGCCCGGCGAATGGTGCGGCGCCGCATCCGCCGGATCGACGCCGGGCGGGTTGACGCCGAGGAAGACGAACACGCCGGGCACGCGCTCCTGGTAGCGCGAGAAGTCCTCGGCGCCGGTCCAGGCCAGGGGGAAGACGAGCTTCCCCGGCCCGGCGACACGATCGAGTGTGGGCTGGACGCGGCGCACGAGGGCCGGGTCGTTCCAGGTGATCGGATTTCCGCGGCGGATCTCGATGTCGACCTCGGCGCCGGCGCGCTCGGCGATCTTCGTCGCGGTGAGGCGCACCTTCTCGTGGATCTGCTCGCGTACCTCCGGCGACAGCGCCCGCATCGTGCCGAGCAGCTCGACTTCTTCGGGGATGATGTTGTTGCGGACGCCGCCGTGGATCGCGCCGAAGGACACGACCGACCCGACGCGCGTGTCGACGCGTCGCGCCGGGATCGCCTGGAGCGCGAGCACGATCTGGGACGCGACGGCGATCGGATCGACACCGTCCCAGGGATAGGCCGCGTGGGTCTGACTGCCGCGGACGCGCAGCGTCAGCCGATCGGAGCTCGCCATCGCGCCGCCGGAGATCAGGCCGATCTCGCCGAAGCGATGACGCGAGGTGACGTGCAACCCGTAGACGACGTCGGGCTCGGGGTCGTCGAAGGCGCCTTCTTCCAGCATCAAGCTGGCGCCGCCCTCCTCGCCGTCGGGGGGGCCTTCCTCGGCGGGCTGGAACAGGAAGACGACGCTTCCGGGCAGCCGATCGCGCAGGCCGGTGAGCACCTCGGCCACTCCCATCAGGATCGCCGTGTGGGCGTCGTGGCCGCAGGCGTGCATCACGCCGACTTCGCGGCCGCGATAGGTGGCGCGCACCTTCGACGCGAAGGGCAGGCCGGTCTCTTCGGTGACGGGCAGGGCGTCCATGTCGGCGCGCAGTGCGACGACCGGACCGTCGGCGTTGCCGCGCAGCACCGCGACGACGCCGGTGTGGGCGACGCCGGTGCGCACTTCGAGTCCGAGCGCTTCCAGATGCTTCGCCACGACGCCGGCGGTGCGCGTCTCGCGGTTGCTGAGCTCCGGGTGTTCGTGGAAGTCGCGCCGCCAGGCGACGACGCGCGGATTCACGGCGCGCGCGGCCTCGTCGATGGCGGCGACGAGGGTGGGGTCGCCCGTCGCGGGCCCTGGCCAGGCGAGTCCGGACCCGAGTCCGAGAAGGATCGCGAGAAGGATCGATCGCAACGGCTTCAAACTCACCTCCGATCGCGGCCGGCGCTTGGCCACGCGATGCGCGCAGGGTAACGTCACCTTCGTGTTCGATCCGGTTCGTATGCCCTGGGAGGCCTGGGTTCCACTGTTGGCCGGCGCGCTCTGGAGCGTCGTGGCGCTCGATGGTGGGCTCATCTGGGGCGCTCCGGCGCTCGTGCCGGCGATGTTCCTGTCCGCGTCCGGCGTGGGCATGCTGCTCTTTCCCGGCGACCGTCGTCTCTCGCATTTCGGCGCGCTCGGCGGGGCCCTCGGCGTCGTGCTCGGCGTGCTGGGAGTCTTCTTCATCGGCGCCACAGCGCTCGTGCTCGGCGTCGCCGCCGCCGCGGCGTTCGTCGCTTCGGGGCGGCACGCGCTGCGCCTCGATCCCCATCCCGAGGGCGTGCCCGACCCGCCCGTCACGGTGCGGGTGTCGGCCGAGATCGCGATCGACGAGGCGATCCTCGCCACCATGCTCTTCACCCAGGTCTTTCCCACCTCGGACGACCACCGTCGGATCCAGCGCGAGACGGCGGAAGCCCGCGAGCAGTTCGCCGCGGCGGGTTGGCTCGACAAGCCGGACGCCTATCACGAGGAACCGCCGCCGCTCGAAGACGTCACGCTCGCGTCGGAGCAGTCGCGCGGCACGCGCTTCGAGCATCTGCGTTTCGATAGCGGCTATGCCCCGCGCGAGAGCGAGCCCGGGCGCGACCGCTGGCTCTCTTACGAGAAGAACCGCACCGGCCACGCCTGGGTGGTGCGCGGCGACCCGGCGAAGCCGTGGCTCATGTGCATCCACGGCTACCGGATGGGCTCGCCATTCATCGATCTCGGCGCCTTCGAACCGCGCGTCTTCCACGAGAAGTACGGCCTCAATCTCGTGCTGCCGGTGCTGCCGCTCCACGGTCCGCGCAAGATGGGGCGCCGCAGCGGCGACGGCTTCCTCGGTGGCGACCTGCTCGATTCGATCCACGCCGAGGCCCAGGCGATGTGGGACCTGCGCCGGCTGCTCTCCTGGGTGCGCGCGCAGACCGACGCGCCGATCGGCGCCTACGGCCTCTCGCTCGGCGGCTACACGACGGCGCTGCTCGCGTCCCTCGACGACGACCTCGCCTGCGCGATCCCCGGCATCCCCGCGACGGACTTCGCGCGCACCTTCTTCCGCCACGGCGGGCCGCTGCAGGAGCGCGCCGTCGCCCACATCGGGCTCACGATGGATCAGATGAGCGAAGTGTTGCGCGTGGTGTCGCCACTCACCATCGAGCCGAAGGTGCCGTACGCGAACCGGGCGATCTTCGCCGGCATCGTCGACCGCCTCGTCCCGGCCGAACACGTCCGCGATCTGTGGCGCCACTGGGGCGAGCCGCGCATCGCGTGGTATCCCGGCTCGCACCTCACCTTCGGAGTGCACTCCGATGTGAAGAGCCTGATCGGCGACACGCTACGCGGCGCCGGCCTCGTCGGCTGAGAGCCTGGAAACGGTCGTCCGCCTTTCGAGCTCGGCGATGATCGCCGCATGGCGCTCGCGATCGAGCTGATAGCCGCGCGTGCACAACGCGGAGAGCAGCAGGAAGGCGGCGGGCACCACCGAGGTCATCCAACGGATCGCCGTGAGGGTCTCACCCGCTTGCGGGCCGTTCTGCGCGTAGCCCAGGCCTCCGAGCAGTGTGACCGCAAGCCAGACAGCGAGCGCGCCGGCGAGCTTGCGCAGGAACATGAAGAGGCCGTAGAAGATCCCCTCGCGCCGCTCGCCCGTCTCGAGCTCGTCCTCGTCGACCACTTCCCCGAGCATCGACCAAGGCATCAGGTCCATCACGGCATACCCGATCGCACCGAGCGGTGCGGCGAGGATGATGATCCAGCGCGGCCAGTCCGGCTGGACGGCGAGGATGAAGAGCAGTGACACCGCCCACCACAGCGAGCCGACCACGAATACGGTCGCTTTCTCCGCGTTCTCGGCGAAGCGCACCCAGGGTGGCAACGAGACGAGCACCACGATGAAGAACAGGGCCATCGTCGGCTCGAAGTCGCCGCTGCGACCGATCCACAGCGTGAAGTAGAGGATCAGCATCGCGCCGACGAGGTCCATCGCGACGCGGCCGCAGAGATACATGCCGACCAGCCGCCTGAAGTTCGGGTTGCGTGCTGCGACGCGCACCCCCTCGAGGAACGGGAGATCCGCACCGGGTCGCTGGAACTCGGGCCGCTCCCAGGTGACGCCCCAGATCGCGAACCAGGGTGCGGCGACCATGAGCCCGTAGAGCGCTCCTGCGGCGGCGAATCCCTCGGCGCCGCCTCCGAGCGCGTTCGCCACGGGCCGCACGCAGATGGCTGCGAACACGCCGAGAATCGATCCGGCGTTGCGCCAGGCGTTGAGCGAGGTGCGCGCGTCGTAGCCGAGAGCCATCTCCGGTTGGAGCGCGAGATAGGGCACTGCCAAGACCGTCATCGATACGGACATCACGATGTACACCGTCGTGTAGTAGGCGAACATCGCGAGCTGGGAGTCGGCGGGGAGGTGCACCCACAGCGCACCGAAGCTGGCGCCGAAGGGGATCGCGCCGAGCAGGAAGAACGGGCGACGACGGCCCCACTTCCACGAGCAGCGATCGGAAACGCGTCCCATCGCCGGATCGGTGAAGGCGTCGACGACGCGGCCGACGAGCGGCACGAGGCCGGCGAGTTCGGGTCGCAAGCCCGCGATCGTCAGCAGGAAGTAGGTGACGTAGATCATCGACAGCGACGTCAGCACGGTGTTCACCGTGAAGTCGCCGAGCCCGAAGACCGCCTTGCGCGTCGGAACGAAGCGCGGGTCTTCGGCGACGACGGCGGGTGTGGGATCGGCGGGCGCGCTCAAGAGGTTCTCGCGGTGTAGGGGCGTGTGGTGGGCCGATCCGGCCGCCGCCGGCGAGGATCGCACCCCGACGCTCGCGCGCAACTCGCGGTCGCCTACGATTCGTCGCGATGGCGGGCTCGAACCTCGAGATCAAGGCGCGCTGCGCCGACCTCGCTGCCGCCCGTGCGCGCGCGGAGCGCATCGCGACTTCCCATCTCGGGGTCGACGAACAAGTCGACACCTATTTCCGCGTGCCGCACGGGCGACTCAAGCTGCGCGAGTCGTCCCTCTCGGGTGGGCAGCTGATCCCGTACCTGCGCCCCGACGAGCGCGGGCCGAAGCGCAGCGACTACCAGGTGATCCCGGTGCCCGACCCGCCGGCACTGCGAGGTCTGCTCGAGGCGATCCTCGGACGGCATCGCGTGGTGCGGAAACGGCGCGAGATCTTCCTCTACGAGAACGTCCGCATCCATCTCGACGAAGTCGACGGGCTCGGAACCTTCCTCGAACTCGAGGCCGTCTTCGACGGCAGCGCGTCCGCGCTGCGCGTGCAGCAGGAGAAGGTCGACTTCCTGATGCGCGAGCTCGGGATCGACGACGAGCAACTGCTCGACGTCTCCTACGAGGGGCTGTCGAGCGCCTGAGCGCGGCACTTTCCCGCGCCGGGCCGTCCGTCAAGACGGAGCGGCGATCCGCCGATGCCTGAAGGGCCTCGCTGCGGCGGGCGGTTGGAGCGCTCACTTGCATCACCGGCAGCGTCGGACATCGCTTCGCACATCGCGTTCGGGGCTTGCCGCGAGCCTGGCCGCGCTGGCAGCGCTCGCGCTCGCCTGCGGGGTCAGGGGGCCGGCGTCGCCGACCGCACCCGATGTCGAGGTCGTCTGTCCCGCCGACGCGACCGCCTGTGGCGGCGTGCGCGGCGCCCTGCGTCTCGTCGGCTCGCGGCCCGCGGACGATCCGCTCCCTCTCGGACGCGCCGTGGTCTTCCTGCGCGGAGAGCCGGCTCCGAAGCGGCCGGCGCCCGTGCTGCGTCTGGTCGCGGACGGATTCGAAGGCCCGCTCCACGCGGTCGGACCGACCGAGGGCATCTCGGTCGAGAACCACAGCGGCCTCCACCATCGGCTGTTCTGGATCGAAGACGGCAAGCGCGTCTCGGTCGAGCTGGCGGCGGGAGCCTCCGCCGTGATCGGCGTTCCGCGCGAAGGACTCGCACGGATCTACTGCGAGCTCCATCCCGAAGAACACGTCACGGTGTTCGCGTCGCCTTCGCCCCACTTCCAGACGGTCGACTTCGGGGGCTCCTACCGTCTCGACGCTGTTGGTCCCGGCACGTGGACGCTCGAGATCTGGAGTCAGACCATCGACGGTCCGATCCGCCCGATCGAGATCGAAGCCGGCAAAGTGGCGGATGAGGACATCTGGATCGATCCGAGCCTGGCGCGGAATCGATGAAGCACCGCTTTCCCGTCGCCGCCCGACTCACGACGATCGTCGCCGGCGTCGCGCTGATGGCCCTGGCGTTGGCGTCGGTGGTGGACGATCGCGCGCTCTCGCTCGGTCTCGAACACGCCGGCGAACAGCGCCTGAAGGTGGCGGCCCGGTCGGCGAAGCGCCTCGTGGCCGAGCATCTCCACGGCCTCGGCGTGCGTTATGCCGCCGTGTCGCACACGCCGGAGATCCGCGCCCATCTCGAGCTGGGTCCGGGGCCGACGCTCGACCACCTCGCAGCGACGCTCGCAGACCAGTCCGGCGCGTCCGCGCTCGTCTTCCTCGACGCGCGCGGTCGCGTTCAGGCGCAGTCCGGCGAGGCCGCGATCACCCAGCGGCTCGTGTCCCTCTGGAAGCGCGACGCGAAGGCGTCCGACGCGACCTGTGTGATCGCGGATCAGGACGTCGGCCGGGCGGCTTCGGCGTCGATCGCCTTCGGACACGCGTTCGCTTCGTGCCTCCTCTCGCCCGCGATGCCCCCGCTCGCGATGCTGGCGCCGATCGACGGAACGGCGCTCGCGTCGGCGGCGATCCCGCTGCGCACCGGCGTCCACCCCGTGGGCTGGCTGATCGTCGCCGAGACGCTCGAGCCGGATCTGCTCGCGGGCTGGTCGGATCTCGTCGGGATGAACGTCTCGATCGTGGACGTCGGCGCCACCCACGCGCAGCCGCTCGAGCGAGCGGCGCTGCGCTTCGGCGCTACGGAAGTGCGCGTGTCCTCGTCCTTCGCACCGGAGGAGGAAGTGCTCTGGATGTCGCGACGCAACCAGGCGCTCGCCGGACTCGTCGCACTCCTGATCGCACTCGGGATGAGCGCCTTCGCGACGCGCGACTTCCTGCGTCCGATCCACGCGATCGGAGAGGCGGCGCGATCGGTTGGCCGGGGGGATCTCGAGGTCCGCATCGATTCCCAGCGCGGAGACGAGATCGGCGACGTCGCCCGCGTCCTCGACGACACCCTGGAGCGACTGCGCTTCAGCCAGCAGCGGCTGCGCAACGTGCAACGCGTGGCGCGCTTCGGCGACTGGAGCTTGGACGTGGCGCGCGACGTGATCGAGGGATCCCCCGAGTTCGAGGTGACGCTCGGTATCGCGTCGGGGGAGCCGCTCTCGATGGGCGCGTTCCTGCGTCGCTTCCCCTCCTCGGACCGCGAGCATCTGGACGCGGCGCTGCGTCGCTGCATCGAACTCGGCACCGCCGTCGACCTCGATCTGCGCCGCGAGCTCGGCAAGGGGGAGACCCAGATCCTCCATCTCCAGGCGGAGCGCATGTGCGGGCTCCACGGCGCGATGCGCCTCGAGGGTTCGCTCCAGGACGTCACCGAACGGCGCCGTGCGGAAGACCAGATCCGCTTCCTCGCCTATCACGATGGCCTCACCGGCCTGCCGAACCGGCGCTTCCTCTCCGAGCGGCTCGCGCTCGCCGTCACGCCTGGCCAGCGGCAGGGGTTCGCGCTCTTCTTCCTCGACATCGACCGCTTCAAGCTGGTGAACGACTCACTCGGTCACACCGCCGGCGACGAACTCCTGCGACAGGTCGCGCATCGCCTGACTAGTCGCCTCGAAGCGCGGCCGGGCGCCACGCTCGCGCGCTTCGGCGGAGACGAGTTCACGATCCTCTGCCCGTCGATGACGGACCCGGAGGAGATCGCCTCCTTCGCGCGGTCGCTGATCGGGGCGCTCGGCGAACCCTTCGCGCTCCAGGACAACGAGGTCGTCGTGACCGGCAGCATCGGCGTCGCGTGCTGGCCGCGCGATGGCGAGACGATCGAGGACGTGATGCGCGCCTGCGACGCGGCGCTCCATCAGGCGAAGGAGCTCGGTCGCAACGACTTCCGCGTCTTCGACGAGCAGATGCGCGCGACCGCCGACGAGCGCTGGAAGCTCGAGAGCCGGTTGCGTCACGCGATCGATGCCGAGCATCTCGAGGTCTACTACCAACCGCGGGTGTCCGCCGACGGCCGTCGCCTGACCGGTCTCGAGGCCCTGCTGCGTTGGCACGATCCCGACTTCGGCGGGTACAGCCCCGCCGACTTCGTCCCGATCGCCGAGGAGACCGGTTTGATCGCGCCGCTCGGGATCTGGGTGCTGCGCACGGTCGTGCGCCAGATCGAAGCATGGCGGGAGGAAGGCCTCGACGTGCCGGTCGTTTCCGTGAACCTCTCGGGCCGCCAGCTCCAGCCCGAGATCGTCGACGAGATCCGCGTGCTGCTCGAGGAGACCGGCGTCGACGTCGCGTGTCTCGAGTTCGAGGTGACCGAGACGGCGGTCATCGCCGACGCCGAGGTCGGGATCGAAGTGCTGGCTTCGCTGCGCGAAATGGGGATCCGGGTCTCGCTCGACGACTTCGGGACGGGCTATTCGTCGCTCAGCTACCTGCGCACGTTGCCGATCTCCGGGGTGAAGATCGACGGCTCCTTCGTGCGTTCGATCGCGACCGACGAACAGGGGCACTCGCTCGTCAGCTCGATCGTGTCGATGGCGAAGGTGCTCGGTCTGTTCGTCGTCGCCGAGGGCGTCGAGGTGGACGAGCAGGCGGACCTGCTCGCCGAGATGGGCTGCGACGAGCTGCAGGGCTACCTGTTCGGCGCGGCGGAGCCGCCCGAAACCGTGGTCGCACGACTTCGCGATCGCCGTCGCACTGTCCGGCCGAAGCGCCGCAAGAAGCGCGATCCCGCAGTCTGATAGTTGTGTCGCGCAGATTGGGTCCAGGTTTGAGCAAGCCCTGGCCCGGCTGAGACTTTCCGGTCCTACACCGCGTAGACGGCCCGATGCTCCCGGACACGCCCGATTGCCCGCGTCGGAATCCGCGCGAAGTAGCAGCGCTCGAGCCAGCCCCGGAGTGGCCGGCGCCACGGAAACCCCCGCGCCGCGAGGATCTCCCGC
>JAHEJV010000084.1 GCA_024638705.1 Deltaproteobacteria bacterium
GGTGGTGAACGCCGCCAAGAACGGCGGCTGCCCGCTCTGGTTCATTCCCCAGGCGCGCTTCGTGACGGAGCGTTTCACCCCCGACTGGCTGCTCGTCCAGCTCTTCGACAACGACCCCGAGGACAACGTCCAGTTCGCCGACCGCTTCGCGCTCGAAGTCGGCGACCCGGTCGGGAACGTGCCCCGCTCGATCGGCCCGCTCGAGGAGTGGGACCGGAGGATCGGCCATCAGGTCGACAACCTGGTGATCAAGCGACGCTTCGAGCAGTTGCTGCGGAAGCTGAAGGGGAAGCGCCTGCGGCGCACCTCCTACGTGAAGCCGGGCGCGAAACCCGACTTCGAGATCCTGACCCGCGAGGAATCGATCCGCGCCCACGCCGTCGACCTCAGTCCAGCGCGCCCGTGGCAGGGTGCCTTCTCGGTCCACGACCCGAGCCGGATCGACGACTGGCGCGATCGCCTCGCCTGGAACGCGTCACTCCTCGAACAGCTCTTCGAAGAGGCCGCGCGCGCCGACGTGCGCGTCGCCGTGCTCTACATCCCCGCCTACCCCGTGTTCCTGAAGCAGGCGGACGCGAACCCGGTCGCCGACTCGGCGCGCGCCGTCGCCGCACGACACCGCGCGCCGTGGCTCGACGCCCGCGCGTTGTTCGCGGGAGAGGCGGAGCCGTGGACGCTCTATCACGCCCACGACGGCCATCTCAACGCGGCCGGCCATCGACGCGTCGCCGCCGGGCTCCTCCGCGAGCTCGCTCCCTACGTGGCGGCCCCGGTCGCCGACTGACGCGCCACGACGCCTTCGAGACAGACGTTCTTCGAAGACACCCCGTCGCGACGGCGCTCGATCTCCACCACGCCACGCTCTTCGAGCAACCCGCGCAACCGCGCCTCGTCGAAGCCGGCGTAGTGGAAATTGAAGGGATGATCCTGCGCGCCGTAGAGCCATTCGACCGTGCGGTCCGTCGAGAGCTTCCCACGCAGCAGGGCCTGGGCGAGCGCGCGGACGTCGGGAGTCTGCACGCGCAGCTTCGCGCCCGGGCGAAGCACGCGGACCCATTCGGCGAGGAGCGAATCGCTGCGTTCACCGGGGAAGTGTTCGAGCAGGTCCTGGGCGACGAGCGCGTCGATCGCGCCGTCGGCGAAGGGCAGCGCCTCGGCCGAGGCCACCACGTCGACGCCAGGCACGCGGCGGATGTCGACGTTGATCGCGCCCGGGCGCACGTCCTCCCCGGCGCCGAGGTTCACGCAGCGCGGACCGATCCGGCGGATCAGCTGCGACCAACCCGCCGCGAGGTCCGCCCTCGCCTCCTCGCGACCGAGCGTCGCGCCGGCCTTGAGCCGATCGAGCAGCTCCGGGTCGGTGATGCAGCGCTCGACGGCTTCGCGCAGGCCGTCGCGGTCGACGTCGTGGATCGCCTGCGCGCCGAAGAAGCCCGCGGGACTCGCCGGGATCAGCAGTCCGTTCACTCCGTCGCGCACGATCTCGTTCATCGGTGCGGCGTCGGTCGCCAGCACCGGCACGCCGGCGTGGAGGCTCTCGAGCACCGGATAGCCGACGCCTTCGAAGCGGCTCGGGAAGAGCGTGACGTCGGCTTCGCGCTGCAGCGCGCGCATCTCGGACGGGGTCACTTCGGCATCGATCACGCGCATGCGTGGATGGGAGGATGCGATCTCTCCGAGTGAACGGCGCGCCCGCGGATGCAGCTTGCAAAGGAAGTGCAGGTGGTCGTGCTCGCGCAACAGCCCGTCCATCACCTCGAGCACGAGCGGCACCTTGCGTCGATCGACGGGACCTCCCGAGCCGATGTTGAAGTACACGACCACCTCGCCGTCGGACGTGCGCGCCTTCTCGAGCTCGAGATCGCAGGCGAAGGGAAGTGAGACGATGTTCTTCAGCCCGTCCGCCGCGAGCCCGCGCGCAGCGGACGGGCCGTAGGCCACGCAGACGTCGGCCACGCCGAGCTGCTCCACGCGGTCGGCGGGCTCGGGAGGCAGCCAGTCGGGCAGCGCGACCACCACCGTCCGCACGCCGATCTCGCGACAGTGGGCGCACAGCCGTGGCGCGGCCCGCTCGACGAGGATGACGACGTCGAGGGAGCGCAACCAGGTGTCGAGCTTCGTCCCCGGTGCGACGACGCGGTCGTGCGTCAACGCGCGATCGGCGCGCGACGCCCGCACATTGCGGAACCCGCGATCGAGTCGCGACAGCTTGCGGACCGGGAACACCTGCACACGGTTTCCGAGCGAGCTCTCGATCACCCGCGCCATCGTGGCGAGTCCCTGCCGCGCCACGTACGTGGTCACGATCCCGACGCGCGGGCCTTCCGCGAGGGACGGCGAAGGCCTACGGGCCCAGGGGTTCCGCATCACCGCATTGTGGCGTCGCTCGGTGGCGAAGCCAATTCCCCCCTCGCAGAAACTCCTCCTGGTTCGACGGCCACACCGCTTGTCAGTGCGGGGGTCGTCATGCGAAGCTGGTCGGCCGTTCCCATTACGAGCCCCGGAGTTTCCATGTCCGCCGACTATCGCATCTACGGCGTCGAGCTCTCGCCCTACTCGGTGAAGGTGCGTTCGTACTTCCGCTACAAGCGGATCCCGCATCGCTGGATCGTGCGCAACGTCGACACGATGGCGGACTATCAGAAGTACGCGAAGATCCCGATCATTCCGCTCGTCGTGACGCCCGACGAGCAGGGGCTCCAGGACTCGACCCCGATCCTCGAGCAGATCGACACGGCCTTTCCCGAGCCTTCGACCCAGCCTGAAGACGCGGTCGCCGCCTTCGTCTCGCTCCTGCTCGAGGAGTTCGGAGACGAATGGGGCAACAAGTGGATGTTCCACCTGCGCTGGGCGCGTGAGGAAGATCGACTTTCCGCCGCGGGTCGCATCGCGGCGACGATGGCGCCGAAGGGGAACGAGGAGGCGCGCCTCGCCGTCCGCGCCCAGATCATCGAGCGGATGACCGGCCGCACCTGGTTCGTCGGGTCGAACGAGCAGACGGGTCCGCAGATCGAAGCCGGGTTCCGCGACGCCCTCGAACAGCTCGAAGCCCATCTCGCGACGCGGCCCTACCTGTTCGGCGGTCGGCCCGCATGGGGCGACTTCGGGCTCTGGGGCCAGATCTACAACGCCTGGACCGACCCGACCGGCGCCGCCTGGCTCGAGTGCACCGCCCCGAACGTGCTCGACTGGATCCATCGGATGACGAACCCGACGGACGAGGGGCCCTTCGAAGCGTGGGACACGCTGGCGCCCACCCTCGCGCCCTTCTTGAAGGACCAGGTCGGCGCCCTCTTCTGCCCGTGGACCGACGCGAACGCCGCGGCGATCGCCGCCGGCGAGGAGGAGTTCACGGTGGAGCTTCCGAGCGGGACGTGGACGCAGAAGCCGCAGAAGTATCACGCGAAGTCGCTCGCCGCGATCCGCGCGAAGTACGCGGCGGTGGCGGAGAAGAGCGAACTCGATCCGGTGCTCGAGGCGGCCGGCTGTCTCGCGACGCTGCGCGCCTGACGCGCGCAGTCGGCTCCCCGATGGCAAGCGACCCGGCAAGGGACTAGCCGGCGCGCTCGCGCAGGAGCCGCTGGATCTCCCGCGAGAAGAGCCAGAGGCGGTCCTGTCCCCAGAGCGCGAGCACTTCGCGGCCCGCCTCGTCCAGGAGGCGGAAGCTCGGCACGCCCCACGACCCGAAGTCGTACATCGCGAGGCGATTCGCTTCGAAAGCGTCCTCCCAATCGCGGTTGCCCAGGATCTTCTCCGCCTCGTCCCAGGAGAGCCCTGCGCTCTCGACGACCGTGCGCAGGCCGGCCCGCGCGTTCGTCGGAACGCCGTCGAAGAACGCGGCGTGCAGGAAGGAGCTCAACAGCGCCGTGCCCTTCCCCTGCTCCACCGCCCAGGGATAGAGCGAGTACGCATTGCGCACCGGATCCCCGATCGGATCGGCGATGCGACCCCAGTCGAGACCGAGCGCGCGCGCCTCGCGCGCCGCGTCGCTGAAGATGTAGAAGCCCTTCTGGCGCGTCGCGGGCACGCCGCGCATCACCATCGGAAGAACCGGCCGCATCACCGTCCGCACGCCGGTCTCCTCGGCGAGCCGCACGGCGTGGTCGAAGATCAGCGAGGTGTAGGGGCTGCGCAGCGAGGGATAGATCTCGAAGGTGAGCGATCCGTCGTCGCGCAGGGGACCGAACTCGATCTCCGGTCGCGGCGCGAGCAGCGCTTCGTCCCGCGCGCGCGAGGCGCCGAGGTCGACGAGGCGGTTCTCGAGGTGGTAGAGCCGATCGACGCCCCAGTACCACTCGCCGCCGTAGTGGAACATGGCGCCCGAGTAGTGGCCGCGCTTCGCGCGCAGCGCGTTGCCGCCGGCCACGCGCGCATCCGCGCTGGCCGCGTCGACGGCGCCGTGCGCGTCGGCGAGCGCCTCCATCCCGGCGGCATCCGACGCCCAGAGCGCGTCGCCGACCGTCACCGCGAGCTCCGGCGCGTTCGACGCCTCCGCCCGGGCGAGGATCCGCTGACCGAGCGAAACGAGCGCCGGGTCGGCGGCCTTCGCGTTCTCCGGGAATCGCAGCCCGTAGTGCGGAGCGACCTTCGCCGAGTCGGTGCGCGAGAGACGCAACAGCAGCTCGGGTTCGGGCAGGTTGCGATCGTGCTGCGCCGACACGAGCTGGAAGTCGAGCTCGATGTCGTAGCGCTCGAGCAGCGGCCGCAACGTCTGCGCGGCGAGGTGGCTGTAGCCGTCGTCGAGCTGATGGAAGTAGCTGACCCGATGCGGCTCGCCCGCGCGCTGCCGCTTGCGCTCGGCCTTCGCGCGGCGCCGCGCGATCGCCTCCGGGCGCCACATGCGGGTCATCACCTTCGAGGTGAGCCAGCGGACGAGCGCCGGCGGGTCCGACGTGGCCATGCCGCCCTGGTTCTCGAACTGCTCGGCCATGGGGACGCCCGTCGGGTGGGGCCGGTTGGGTTCGCGGCGCCGCGACCGCGACGTCGAACGGAACGCAATGGACGGATCGCGCTACACGGATCGGAGAGGATGGCGGGACGGACGGGACTCGAACCCGCAACTTCCGGCGTGACAGGCCGGTGCTCTAACCAGTTGAACTACCGTCCCTCGACTCTCTGCGCCGTCGTGGGGTAGCAAACCGGAGACGGCGAAGACAGGGGTGGGAGCGGCGGACTCAGCTCGCGAGCTTCCCCATCGCCTGCATCCCGGCGGCCTGGATCTGGAGGAGCAGGCTCATGTCGCCGACGACCCGGATCCTGCCCGCCATGAAGGCCTCCATCGGCTGGAGCTGGCCGGAGATCATCTCGTCGATGTCCCCGCTCGCGACGTGGACGACCGCCGTCGGCTCGGCGGGCACGTCTCCGGGACCGAGCTGCAGCGCGAGCTTCCACGCGCCGGCGTCTTCCGCGACCTCGACGCCCAACAGGCCGCGCACCTCCTCGAGCGCCTCGACCGCCATCGGCACCGTGGAGCCGAACATCCCGAGGGCGCCCTGGGCCTCGTCGGCATCCGGGCGGAAGAGCGCCGCCGCGCCTCGGCCGATCCAGCTCCCGCGGCCGCCCCAGAGCGCCCCCTGCCAGTCGGTGACGGTCTGGACGTAGGTGAAGGAGGCGCCGTCGCGCGCGCCCGGGCGGACGGCGACGTTCCCGCCTTCGAGGTCGACGACCCATTCCCCGCCGCCCTCGCCCGCCAGGCGCAGCCCGAGCGACAGCTTCAACGCCTCGAGCCCGGGCGGAGGCGTCAACGCGGCGAACGCCTCGGGCAGGTAGCCCTCGAGCAGCTCCGCCGGCGAAACCGGGGAGGACGGAAACTCGGGCATGCGCACCTCCTGCTCGCGGTGCGACGCCCGCGAAGCGCCGGATTCTACCCCAGCGGCTCGCGCCGCCGAACGGCGGGCGCGTCGTGCGCTGCCTGCGCGAGCGACCTATTGCCCTACTCTCCCGCGCCACGCGAAGGAGACCCCCATGGCGACGTCCGAGACGCTCGAAGAAGGCACGCAGCTGACGATCGAGTACGACAAGCTCGGCAAGATCGGCGAGCGCGGTCAGCACGTCGTGCCCGTGGTCCTCCAGCACGCCGAGACCGGCGACGTGCTCTACGTCGCGTACGCCAACCGCGAGGCGCTCGAGGAGACGCTGCGCCGACGCGAGGCCGTCCTCTGGTCGACCTCGCGCGACGAGCTCTGGCACAAGGGCGCCACCTCCGGCGACGTCCTCGACCTCGTCGAGGTGCGCATCAACTGCGAGCAGAACTCGCTGCTCTACCGCGTCGTGCCGCGGACCGGCGGCGCCTGCCACACGAAGAACGCCTCGGGGCAGGCGCGGAAGAGCTGCTACTACCGACGCGTCACCAGCGCCGACGCGCTGGAGCACGTCTAGGAGCGGTCAGCCCCGCGCGGCTTCGAGGCGGTAGCGGATCGGCATCCGCTTGATGCCGCCGACGAAGCTCGATCGCAGGCGCTCCGGCGGCCCGGTCAGCTCGCAGTCGGCAAGCCGCGAGACGAGGTGTCGGAACATCACGCGCAGCTCGAGACGCGCGAGGTTGGCGCCGAGACAGAAGTGCTCGCCGATGCCGAAGGCGATGTGCCGGTTCGGATTGCGGTCGATGCGGAACGCGAAGGGGTCTTCGAAGACCTCCTCGTCGCGGTTCGCCGAGGGATAGAAGAGGCAGAGGTTCTCGCCGGCGCGGATCTTCTTCCCGCGGATCTCGACGTCCTCGACGGGCGTGCGACAGAACTGGATCACCGGGGTGGTCCAGCGCACGATCTCCTCGACGGCGGAATCGACGAGCGACGGCTCGCGGCGCAGGCGCTCCCACTGATCCGGGTTCTCGAGCAGCGCGAGCAGGGCGCCGGTCATCGCGTTGCGCGTCGTCTCGTTGCCGGCGACGACGAGCAGGAAGAAGTAGGAGAGCAGCTCGCGATCGGGAAGCCCCGCCCCGTCGAGCTCGGCGTTGGCGATCACGCTCACGATGTCGTCGGTGGGGTTCGCCTTCCGCTCGCGCGCCATCTCGGCGAAGTAGGCGAAGAGCTGGAGGCGCGCCGCCTGGAAGGTCTCGGTCGTCGTCCGGCCCTCGTCCTGATACTCCGGGTCGGTCGAGCCGATGATGCGGTTGGTCCAGTCGAACATCGTGGGCCACATGTCGCGCGGCACGCCGAGCAGCTCGGCCAGCACCTGGAGCGGCAGGGGAGCGGAGAGCACCTCCACGAAATCGGCCTCGCGCTCCTCGCCGTCGCCCATCATCGCGTCGAGCAGATCCTTCGTGATCGTCTCGATGTCGCGGGTCATGCCCGCGAGCCCGCGCGGCGTGAAGCGGTGGCTGGCGAGCTTGCGGAACGCGGCGTGCACCGGCGGATCCATGTTGAGCAGGTGCTGCACTTCCCGCTCGTCGGGATCGGGCGGACTGAACTCGGGGAAGACGGCGAGTCGCGGGTTGTTCAGGAAGCGCGCGGGCTGCTTCGAGATCGCGACGATGTCGGCGTGCTTCGTGACCGCCCAGAACGGATTCACGACGCCGTGCTCGTTCCAATGGACGGGATCTTCGCGGCGCAGACGCGCCCAGGCGTCGTGCGGATAGCCGTTCTGCGCGTAGGTGTCCTGGCCGACGATGTCGAGCGATTCGAGCGGAATCGAATCGACATCGAGCGAGGGGGACGCTTGGGCCATGGTCTTCCTCCGGGCGGGCGGCGGACCGCCATCTTCGTCCACCCCGGGCCCCGTCTCAAGCGCAGCGATCCGCGATATGCTGCGCCCCCATGACGGAAGCCGCCGGAACCTGGCGACGCTGCAGCTCCTGCAAGAACGAGATCGATCTCGGCGCGGTGTACTGGACGTGCAGCGTGTCCACCTGCAACCGCAAACGCACGGGCCTGGTGTTCTGCACCGTGAGCTGCTGGGACGCGCATCTCCCCGTCGCGCGGCACCGCGAGGCCTGGGCGGAGGAGAAGACCGCGCCGAAGACACCCGCGGCGGCGGAGCCGGCGAAGGCAGCGGGTTCGGGAAAGCCGGCGAGCTCGGGGAAGCGCAGGATCGTGCGACCGAACGAAGCGCCGATGTCCGCCGCGACGCCCGAAGAGATCCTGATCATCGCGAGCCGACTCAAGGACTACGTGCGCGCGAAGTCCGGTTACAACACCTCGGACCGGGTCCTCGAACCGCTGTCGGAGATCGTCCGCCGCGTCTGCGACGAGGCGATCCGCAACGCCCAGCGCGAGGGTCGCCAGACCGTCCTCGACCGGGACATCCCCGACTCCTGAGCGGACGGCGACGGGAGTCGGAAGTGGTGGGCGCGGACGGGATCGAACCGCCGACTTCCTCGGTGTAAACGAGGCGCTCTGCCAGCTGAGCTACGCGCCCACGCGTTCGACTTCGCTCGCCTTCCTGTTCGAGGCGCCTTCGCTCGCCTTCGGCTCGCTGCGCGCGGCCGACGGCCGCTTGCGCTCGACGCGGGGCGGACGAGACATGCGCCTCTCCAGGGCGGTCAGTTTACTCCGGCGGGCGCCGGGCTCTCCACGGTGCCGCCGGTGCCAGCGATCACTTCGTGGATGTCGTCGAAGTCGTGATCGCCTTCGCGCAGGAAGGTCGACGGGTTTGCCAGGGAGAGCGCCGCACCGAGCACCTCGTCCATGTGCTCGACGGGAACGATCTGGAGCCCGCGCTTGACCTGGGTCGGGATGTCGGCCAGATCCTTCTCGTTCTCCTTCGGGATCAGCACGGTGTCGATCCCGCCGCGCAGCGCAGCGATCATCTTTTCCTTGAGACCCCCGATCGGAAGCACCCGTCCGCGCAGGGTGATCTCACCCGTCATCGCGACGTTCGAGCGGATCGGCACGCGCGTGAGCGCCGACGCGATCGCGGTGGCGATCGTGATGCCGGCGGACGGGCCGTCCTTCGGCGTCGCACCCTCGGGCACGTGGATGTGGATGTCGACCTTCGAGTAGAAGTCACGCGTCAGCCCGAGCTGCTTCGCCCGCGAGCGCACGTAGGACATCGCGGCGTTCGCCGACTCCTGCATCACGTCGCCGAGCCGGCCGGTGATCTGCAGCTTCCCCTTGCCGGGCGTGACCGAAACCTCGGTCTGGAGCAGCTCGCCGCCGACCTCGGTGTAGGCGAGGCCGGTGCACACGCCGACGCGATCTTCCGCCTCGGCCTGACCGGTGCGGTACTTCGCGATGCCGAGCAGTTTCTTCACCTTGGCGGGCGTGACCTTGGTGAGCTTCGCGCCGTCGCCGGCCTTGACGACGTCGCGCGCCACCTTCCGGCACACCGACGCCAGCTCGCGCTCGAGGCCGCGCACGCCCGACTCGCGGGTGTAGTGGCGGATGATCTCGAGCAGGGCCGGGTCGGTGAACTGGATGTGCTCTTCGCTGAGGCCGTTCGCCTCGCGCTGCTTCGGCACGAGGTACTGGTTCGCGATCGAGAGCTTCTCGCTCTCGATGTACCCGGGCAGCTGGATGATCTCCATGCGGTCCTGGAGCGGCCGCGGGATCTGCGACAGCACGTTCGCCGTGCAGACGAACATCACGCGCGAGAGGTCGTAGTCGAGATCGAGGTAGTGATCGTTGAAGGTGTTGTTCTGCTCGGGGTCGAGCACTTCGAGCAGCGCCGCCGACGGGTCGCCGCGGAAGTCGGTCGACATCTTGTCGACCTCGTCGAGCAGGAACACCGGGTTGCCCGAGCCTGCCTTCTTGAGGCTCTGCAGCACCTTCCCGGGCAGAGCGCCGATGTAGGTGCGGCGGTGCCCGCGGATCTCGGCCTCGTCGCGCACGCCACCGAGGGAGACGCGGACGAAGTCGCGCCCGGTCGATCGCGCGATCGACTTCCCGAGCGAGGTCTTCCCGACGCCGGGCGGACCGACGAGGCAGAGGATCGGCCCCTTCATCTTCTCGACGAGCGACTGCACGGCGAGATACTCGAGGATGCGCTCCTTCGGCTTCTCGAGTCCGAAGTGGTCCTCGTCGAGGATGCGCTCCGCCTCGGTGATGTCGTGGTTCTCGTCCTTGTACTCTTCCCAGGGAAGCGCGATCACCCAGTCGATGTAGTTGCGGACGACGGTCGCCTCCGCACTCATCGGCGACATCATCTTGAGCTTCTTCAGCTCCTTGTCGGCGCGCGCCCGAGCCTCCTCGGGCATCTTCTTCGCCTTGAGCTGCTCCTCGAGCTCGTCGACCTCGTTCTTGAACTCGTCGCGTTCGCCCAGCTCCTTCTGGATCGCCCGCATCTGTTCGTTGAGGTAGTACTCCTTCTGCGAGCGCTCCATCTGCTTCTTGACGCGCCCCCTGATCTTGCGCTCCACCTCGAGCACTTCGATCTCGGCCTGCATGCGCCCGTAGACGTCCTCGAGCCGCTTCGCCGAGGAGAGCGTCTCGAGCAGCTCCTGGCGCTCTTCGAGCTTCAGGTTCAGGTGCGCGACGATCGTGTCGGCGAGCCGACCGGGATCGGTGACGGCGGTGACGGTGTTGAGCGTCTCCGGCGGCACCTTCTTGTTGAGCTTGATGTACGCCTCGAAGGTCGTGTGGACGGTGCGTACGAGCGCCTCGCCCTCGACCGGATCCCGCGCCTCGTCGGGCAGGGACTCGTACTCACACGAGAAGAAGGGGTCGTCGGCGACGAAGCGCGTGATCCGCGCGCGCCCCTTCCCTTCCACGAGCACCTTCACGGTGCCATCGGGAAGACGCAGCAGCTGGATGATCGTGCCCAGCGTGCCGATCTCGAAGATGTCGCCCTCACCCGGATCGTCGTGGGCGGCGTCGCGCTGCGCGCAGAGCAGCAGCTCGCGGTCGCCGGCCATCGCGTCCTCGAGCGCCTCGATCGACTTCTGCCGACCGACGAAGAGCGGGACCACCATGTGCGGGAACACCACGATGTCGCGCAGCGGAAGCAGGGGCAGCGCGTCGCCGGCTCCGGCCGGGCGGATCGTCACCTTTTCGGGCCGGTCTGCGTCGTCGTCGTCGCGGAAGATTCCCATGGTCCTCTCTTCGGTGGCCGGCTGGCCTCACCTGATCGGGCGCGTCAGGCGGACTCGGCCTCTTGCTTCAGCACGAGCAGCGGCTTGCTGCCCTGCTCGATCACTTCTTCGTTGATCACGCACTCCTCGACGTCGTCGCGCGAGGGAATGTCGTACATGAGGTCGAGCATCACGCTCTCCAGGATCGACCTTAGCCCCCGCGCGCCGGATTTCCGGGCCATCGCCTGACGAGCGACCGCGGCGAGCGCGCCGTCGGTGAAGCGCAGCCGGACATCCTCGAATTCGAAGAGCTTCTGGTACTGCTTGACGAGCGCGTTCTTCGGTTGGGTGAGGATGTCGACGAGCGCCTCCTCGCTCAGCTCGGTGAGCGTGGCGACCACCGGCAGCCGGCCGACGAACTCGGGGATCAGGCCGAACTTGAGCAGGTCTTCGGCCTGCACCACGGAGAGCCACTCGCCCTGCGGACGCTTCACCTTGCCCGGGATGTCGGCGCCGAAGCCCATCCCCTTCACGCCGACGCGCCGCTCGATGATCGTCTCGAGATCGACGAAGGCGCCGCCGCAGATGAACAGGATGTTGCTCGTGTCGATCTGGAGGAACTCCTGCTGCGGGTGCTTGCGGCCACCCTTCGGCGGGACGCTGGCCATCGTGCCTTCGATGATCTTGAGCAGCGCCTGCTGGACCCCCTCGCCCGACACGTCGCGGGTGATCGACGGGTTCTCGCTCTTGCGCGCGATCTTGTCGATCTCGTCGATGTAGATGATGCCGCGCTGTGCGCGATCGACGTCGTAGTTAGCGGCCTGGAGCAGGTTGAGGATGATGTTCTCGACGTCTTCGCCGACGTACCCCGCCTCGGTGAGCGTCGTGGCGTCGGCGATCGTGAAGGGCACGTCGAGGATGCGGGCGAGCGTCTGCGCGAGCAGCGTCTTCCCCGATCCGGTCGGCCCGAGCAGCAGGATGTTCGCCTTCTGCAGCTCGACGTCGCTGAACGTCTGGCTCTCGATGCGGCGGTAGTGGTTGTGCACCGCGACCGCGAGGATCTTCTTCGCGCTCGCCTGCCCGATCACGTACTCGTCGAGCGCGTCCTTGATCTCTTTCGGCTTCGGAACCCGCGAGGCGACGGCCGGCGCTTCTTCCTGGCCGTATTCCTCGGCGATGATGTCGTTGCAGAGCTCGATGCACTCGTCGCAGATGTAGACCGTCGGGCCGGCGATGAGCTTCTTGACCTCGCGCTGGCTCTTCCCACAGAACGAGCAGGAAAGGTTGGCGTCGTCGTCCCGCTTCTTCATTCGCCCGAGCCTCCAGCCGTGTTGGACGAGTCCGCGGCATCGGCGTCCGCGGCGCCCGTCGTACGTTCCTGAACCACCCTGTCGATCAATCCGTAGGAGAGCGCCTCGTCTCCCGACATATGGTAATCCCGTTCCGTGTCCGCCGCGATTTGCGCGATCGGCTTCCCGGTGTGGTGCGCAAGAATCTCGTTCATCCGTTCGCGCAGCTTCAGGATTTCTCGCGCGTGGATCTCGATGTCGCTCGCCTGTCCCTGCACGCCGCCGAGCGGCTGATGGATCATCACCCGCGAGTTGGGCAGGGCCATGCGCTTGCCCGGCGCGCCGGACGCGAGCAGCCAGGCGGCCATCGAGGCGGCCTGCCCCAGGCAGATCGTCGACACCGCGGGACGCACGTAGTGCATGGTGTCGTAGATCGCGAGCCCCGCCGTCACGGAGCCACCCGGCGAGTTGATGTAGAGCGAGATGTCCTTCTCGGGGTCTTCGGCTTCGAGGAAGAGCAGCTGCGCGATGATCAGGTTGGCGACGTCGTCGTCGACGGGCTGCCCGAGGAACACGATGCGGTCGCGAAGCAACCGCGAATAGATGTCGAACGAGCGCTCTCCTCGCGCGCTCTGCTCGATCACCATCGGAATCAGCATCTCGGCTCCCTGTCCTTCCATTCTCGTCGGATCTCGTCCGATCGGTTCTGATCTTCTGAGTCGCTTCTGGTGGCTCGCCGGCGCCGCGCGAATCGCGTCTCCGGTGGGTTCGTTCCCGTTTCCGGCGTCCCGGTCGCCCGATTTTCGCAGTGTACCCGCCCGTGACGGGCCTACCCGAGCTCGAGCGATCTTTCGCCGACCGGAGCGCACCCCCCTCCAACGACTCGAACGATCGGACCGACTGCGATCCGATCGCGCTACGACGCGAGCGGACGCCATTCGTCCCGGATCCGGGATCGCCGGATGCTGACGGTGCATGGCTCTGGGGGTTTGGAAACCCGCTTTTCGCTGCCGCAGCGCCGGGGGGATGCGGCGCCTGTACGCGGTCGATCTCCGATGTTTTCGCGGCGCTGCGGCGCGGAGGCGGCGCCGAGACCGCAAAAACTCTCTAAGTGTCCGTGGTTTCTTGCACTTTAGCCGTGGCGGCAAGGAAATCAAGCGCCAGATCGCGCCGGAGATCGTCCCGGATCGACGCATCGAGGAGGTCTTCCCCGAGCTGCTCGCGGAGATCGCCGGCCGTCATGCCCTGACTCGCCGCGGTCTCCTCGATCCGCTCCGCCACCGCGGCGTCGTCGACGGTCAGGCCTTCCTTCTCCGCGACGGCGTCGAGCACCCAGCGCTCGCGCACCTCGCGGTCGGCGGCGGGACGCCACTCTTCGCGCCAGCGATCGAGCTGGGCGTGCAGGGTGTCGTGATCGACACCGCCCTGGAGCTGCTGCGCGGCCATGCGCAGACGGCGCTCGAGCTGCCCGTCGACGACGCCGGGCGGGACGTCGAACTCGACCTTCTCGAGCAGCGAGTCGACGACCGAGCGACGCAGCTGCGTGTTGGCCGCGTCGTCGCGCGACTCCTTGAGATCCTTGTGGATCTGGTCGCGCAGCGCGTCGAGCGTGTCGAACTCGCCGAGGTCCTTCGCGAACTCGTCGTCGAGGTCGGGAAGATCGCGCTTCTTCACCTCGGCGACGTGCACCTGGAACACGGCGTCCTTCCCCGCGAGCTCCTCTGCGCCGTAGGGATCGGGGAAGGTGACGTTCACCTCGCGGTCCTCGCCGGCGGTGGCGCCGATCAGCTGCTCCTCGAAGCCGGGGATGAAGCGGCCGGTGCCGATCTCGAGCTCGACGTTCTTCCCGGTGCCACCTTCGAACGCCACGCCGTCGACGCGTCCGACGAAGTCGATCGCGAGGATGTGGCCGTTCTCGGCGGCGGTGCCCTCCGGCTCTTCGACGACCGGCGCGTTGCGGTGGCGCAGGGTCTCGAGCTCGCGCTCGATCTCGTCGTCCTCGACGAGCACGGCGGGACGCTCGCCGGGCAGTCCCTCGAGGTCGGGCAGCTCGATGGGAGGACGCACCTCCACGAGCGCCTTGTAGGTGAAGGCCGCTCCGGACTCGGGCGGCGAGGCATCGACCGAGGGCTGCGACACCGGCTCGACACCGGCCTGTGTGATCGCGGCGGAGAGCGTCTCGTTCACGAGGATGCGTTCGACGTCCTCACCGAGGGACGCGCCGTACAGCCGCTCGAGGACGGAACGCGGGACCTTCCCCGGGCGGAACCCCTTCACGCGAACCGACTTCGCGATGTCCTTGTAGGCGCGGTCGTAGGCCGCCTCCACCCGCGCGACGGGCACGGTCACGTCGAGACGCTGCAGCGTCGGAGCCTCTTCGGTGGCCACGACCTCGAGTT
>JAHEJV010000085.1 GCA_024638705.1 Deltaproteobacteria bacterium
GCTTCGGCGGCGGCTTCGGTCGCACGGGCTTCGGAGCGGGCGGCGGCGGAGGCGCGGGCTTCGCGGCCGGCGGCGGCGGCACCGGGATCGGCTCGACGACCGGCGGCGGCTCGGGCACGACCGGCGCGGGCTCCGGCTCGAGCACGATCGGCTCGGGCTCCGGCGGCGGAGGCGGCGGCGCTTCCTCGCGCAGGAGCTGCACGGTCAAGGGCTTCACGTCGAGATCCGAAGCCAGGCTCGCGAGGATCGCCAGGACTGCGATCACCGCCCCGTGCAACAAGAGCGACGCGGAGATGAAGTGCTTTGCGCCGTCGCCCGGGTCCGGCTCGGAAAAGCCGGGATAGGCCAGCGCCGGGGTCGGTCCGGCGAGCGTGCGCGCGAGCGAACGACGCACCCGACTCTTCCGGGGATGCTTGCGCCGCCCCGAGATCGGTGACTTCCAAGCCATGGGATCAATCGCCGTCGAGGAAGAAGACGCGCCAGAAGGTGAAGGAGAGCGACGTCGTGAACTCGTGGGCGGTGAGGTCGACGCGGTAGTTGCCGCGCGGCGTGTTCGAGGCATCGAAGAGCGGTGCCTTCAC
Organism: Deltaproteobacteria bacterium; assembly: GCA_024638705.1. GTDB lineage: Bacteria > Myxococcota_A > UBA9160 > UBA9160 > SMWR01 > JAHEJV01. Next base: position 582 of record JAHEJV010000085.1, read on the forward strand.
TTCGCCCAGATTCTGGTAACGCCAACCGATGCTCCAGTGGACGTTCTCGTTCAGCTCGTAGCCGATACCGGCGATCGCCTGCCACGCGAAGCCCGAGTCGGACTCGTCGCCGGCAATGACACCGTTGCCGGCTTCGAGCTCGTTGAACGACATCCCCGTCCCCCCGCCGCCGTAGATCGAGAGCGGCTCGAGGAAGGGCACGCGGCCGAAGATCGCGCGCACCGGGGTGCGCACCGGGAGGTCCATGCGCAGCTTCGCCATCACGCTCCACGCCTCGTAGTCGGCGCGGTAGGGCTCGATCGCATTCACGCCCGGCGTCGAGAGCTCGGCGTCCATGCCGCGCAGGTACTCCACTTCGAAGCGGACCGGCCAGTCGGGGAAGCCGAGCTCGTCCTCGGCGTCGGTGCTCAGTGCCTTCCCCGGCCAGTACGGAATCGAGATGCGCGGCATCCGCGTCTTCCACGGCAGCGCGCGGCTCATCGGGAACGCGACGCCGAGCGACGACCCGTAGACGGGCGTCGAGTCGACGTCGTCGCCGGTGTGGGTCTGGCTGATGAAGTCATTGGTGCCGGACCCGCTGCCCGAGAGCGCGGAGATGCCGATGTTGCCGGTGAGGTAGAGGTCGGCCGCGCCAGCGACGCCCGCCGCGCCGATCGCGAGAACGGCGACGACGGCGCCCAGGGCGCGGGTGAACGTTCGGTTGCGCATCGATTCCCTTCGCGTTTCCGAGGCGTTGCCGCCGCTTCGCTTCCGCTCTTCGCGCGTCCGGACGCCGCGCTTCGTGACGGGCATCACGCTTCGGCGCTCCGATTGCGCGGAGCGCGACCGCGCTTCTTCCGGTTTCGGCGCGACCGGGGCGGTGCTTTCGCCTTCTTGTGCTTGCGACTCCCGGATTCGAGTCGCGTCGTCACGCGGCCGTCGTGTCCCTGCCGCACGTGGGGCAGGCCGAGCGCGTCGAGCCAATCCGACGCCGCGTCGCCGTGGAGCATCGCGATGGTGGACGCGCTGCCCGCGATCAGGCAGCGGGATGCGAGCACGGTGATGCTCGCGAGATCGCAGGACACGGGCCAGCCCGTGCGCGCATCGAGGACGTGCCCGTAGCGCACGCCGTCGACGATCATGAAGCGCTCGTAGTCGCCGCTCGTCGCGACGCCCCCGGCGTAGACCGGCACGTTCACGACGGGGCGATCGGGCTGGGACGCATCGCGGATGCCGACGTACCACGGCGCGCCGTTCGGATGCGGTCCGATGACCGCGAGGTCGCCGCCGAGATCGACGATGCCCGAGACACACCCCGCGTCGCGTAGCTGCGATGCCACGCGATCGGCGGCGTACTCCTTCACGTAGCCACCGAAGTCGAGCTCCATGCCGGCGACGGGGAGGACGATGCGCGGCGAATCCCAGCGCACCTTCTCCCAGCCGACACGCGGCAGCAGCGCCTCGATCGCGCCGGGCGCCGGCGGCGTGCCGGTCTTGAAATCCCAGGCGCGGCGCAGGATGCCGGAGGTGACGTCGAAGCGTCCGTCGCTCTGCTCGTGACAGGTGGCGGCGTAGTCGACGAGCGACGCCGTCTCGCGATCGACCTCGACGCCGGCGGCGTCGCCCGCACTCGCGTTGATCGTCGAGAGCAGGCTGTCCGCGCGGTAGCGCGAATACTTCCGCTCGAGGCGGGTGATCTCGCTGCGCGCCGTCGCGGCGAAGCGCCGCGCCTCGTTCGCGTCGCCGGCGTGGAGCTGGAGCGCGCACGGGCAACCCATCGCCTTGAACGCGAAGCGGTGGATCCCGGGGGCGGACACGTTCAGAACCGCGCCGTCAGACCGACGGTCATCAGGTTGTAGGAGACCAGACCGGGGTTCTCGACGTCGACGCTGCCGAGCGCGAGGTCGGCGCTGCTCTCGTAGCGCTCGTAGCCAGCGGAGAGGTTCCACACGAAGTCGCCGGTGTGGAGCTTCACATCGACTTCGAGGCCGTAGGAGAGCGCGCCGAACGGAGAGAGCCGGTAGTCGCTCGAACGCAGGCCGTCGCTTCGCGCAGCGGTGTAGAACGGCGCGTAGAAGAAGGCCTGGCTCTGGCTGTAGTAGCGCAGCGCGGGACGCAGCCGGAAGCGCTCGAAGAGCTCCTGATACCAGGCGAACTCGAGGGTGTGGGAGTTGACCTCCCAATCGTCCCAGCCGTACTGGTAGTCGAGGTGCAGCGTCGCGCCGACCTTCCCGAAGTGGTGACGCAGGCGCGTGAGCCAGGCGATCTGGTTGCGATCGTCGGGACGCGCGTCGCTCACCGGAGTGAGCGCGACGAAGGAACGCTTGTAGGGATCGGAGAGGAAGCCGCGCGAGTGCTGTGCGGTGATCGAGGTCTGCACGTTGGTGGCGCGACCGAGCACCTGGGAGAGGCCGAGGAACGCGTTGTAGCTCTGCTTGTCCTCGCTCGAGACGCGCTCGGGATACTCGTCGGCGTCGACCGGATCGATCTCGTCGAAGGACGCGCCGATCCCGCCGGAGAGCGTGGTGTGCTTCTCGTTGAAGTTGCGCTGGCCGCCGAGGCTGCCGTTGATCGCGCGGTAGTCGTTCTCGACCGAGAAGCCGGCCGCGATGTCGGCCTGGCTCTGGTCCATGTAGTAGCTGCTCGAAACCAGCGCGTCGGTGCGCTCTTCCGAGATCGTCGCGCCGGTCATCATCTGCACCGGATCGTCTTCGGGCGTCGCGCCGGGCTCGACATACCACGGCGTCGCGCCGCTCATCGTCTCGTGGTTGACGTCGATGCCGAGGTCGAAGCGCTCACCGAGCGGCGTCTCGAAGGAGAACTGATGGATGTCGATCTCGTAGCGACTGCGTTCCTGGCCGGCGCCGACCTTGCCGCCTGCGAGATCGTCCTCGGCGTAGTTCGAGTAACGGTAGTCGGCGCGGATCTCGACCGGCGCCGACTCGGCGGCGGCGTTCTGGCCGAGGCCCGGCAGCGCGAGCGCGCTCGCGGTCAGCGCGCGAAGGACGCCCCCCGGCCGTCGCTCTCTACGTCGTCTCTGTGCGGCGCGATCAGTTGCAGCCACAGCCGCCGCCTCCGGCCGAGCCGCCGCGCAGCGACGCCTCCTTGCTGAACCGGATGTGCGACTCGAGCGTGGCGCCCTGCGCGTTGGGCTCCCATCCCATCTCGGGCTTCGCGAGGGTCTCGCGCTCCCACGCCCGCACCGAGGTGCAGGCGGTGGCGTGGAGCGCGAGCAGACACAGCAGGACCAACATCTTGCGCATCGTTCGACCTATCGACCCGCCGCGACGAGCGCCTGAATCCGCTCGCGCAGCACCTCGACGTCCTTCGGCCGGAATCCCTTGTGGATGTGCCGCACGACACCCTTGCGATCGATCAGGTAGCTGGTGGGCATGGTCTGGAGCCCGAAGCGCGTCGGGATCAGGCCGTCCGGATCGAGCGCGCTCGGATAGCCGACCGGGCGTCGCCCGAGGAAGGCCTTCGCCTTCTCCGATTCGGCGTCGACGTTCACCGCGATCACCTGGAAGTCGTCGGCGGAGAACTCCTTGCGCAGCGCATCGAGGGCGGGAAGCGACTGCGCGCACGGCCCGCACCACGACGCCCAGAAGTCGACCATCACGACCTTCCCGCGGTGCTCGTCGAGCGAGACGGTGCCGCCCGAGAGGCCCGGGGCCGAGAAGTCCGGCGCGTCGTCGCCCTGTTCGAGCGCACTCGCGGCGACCGCCAGACCGAAGACGGCGATCGCGGCGACCTGGACCCGGATCGGGGTACGCAGAAAGTTGCGGGGCATGGGGGCTTCCTCTCGTTGCGGTCGGAGCCAACCCGATCGGCGCTCGCCGCAGGCGATCTCGTGACGCCGCTCACCATCCCGCGGGTTTGGTGACGCCGATCACGATGTGCCGCGCGGAGCGGCCGAAACGGACTCTGACAGCGGGTCGGGGGGGCCGCTGCACCGGTGAAGGAAACTCATGGTCCCCTCACGACGACTCCGCCGGCTGCGAAGCCCGCGCTTCGGGTGGCTCCTCCCAAGACGCCTCGGTTGGCTCCTCGCAGCGCTCCTCGTAATCGGCTCCGCGTCGCCCTCCCTCGCGGACAACCGCGATCGGGCGAAGCGGATCTTCGACCGCCTGACCGGCGTGCCGCCCACGGAGGCGCAACTCGTCACGATGGTGAGTCGCATGGGCGGGCTCGCGTCGACGCCGTCCTACAACCAGCTCCTCGACGCGGCGGACGTCGCGCTCGACGACCCGGCCTTCTACAACGTGTCGCTCGTCAACTTCGTCACGCCGTGGACGAACGTCGAGCGCACGGTCTACGCCGACCTCAACGACTACACCGCCACGGTCGTCGGCATGATCCGCGACGGCGTGCCCTTCGACCGCGTGCTCACCGCCGACCTCGTCTACGTGGCGGCGCCCGGTGTCGTGCCCACTGCCTATGAGCACACGAGCAACGAGCACTACCGCCAGATCCAGGGCCTCGGCGTCGATCTCTCCAACCCGACCCAGCTGATCGGCGTGCCGCAGTCGTCGCTGCCCGGCGCCGTGCTCGCGACCGAGGAGACCGCCGGCGTCATCACGACGCGCGCCGCCGCGGAAGCCTTCTTCAGCGCGGGCACCAACCGCCGCATGTGGCGCTTCACGTCGCTGAACTACCTCTGCCGCGACCTCGAGGCGATGAAGGACACGAGCCGCCCGGCCGACCGCGTCCGCCAGGACGTGACGCGCAGCCCCGGCGGCGACAGCGAGATCTTCCACACCCAGTGCGTCGGATGTCACGCCGGCATGGACGGCCTGGCCGGCGCCTACGCCTCCTACCAGTGGGACGACGACCAGGCGCGCATGGTGTTCTCGCGCGGCCAGGTGCAGCCGAAGCACCTGATCAACGCGAACGTCTTCCCCGGCGGCTACGTCACCGTGGACGACTCCTGGCGCAACAACTGGCGCGTCGGCCAGAACGCCGCGCTCGGGTGGAGCGATTCCGAGCTGGGCGAGGGCTTCGGCGCGAAGGGTCTCGGCGCGGAAGTCGCACACAGCCGCGCCTTCGCCGAGTGCCAGGTGCAGAAGGTGTTCGAACACGTCTGCTTCCGACCGCCGCAGGACGGCATCGACGCGACGCGCATCCAGGAGATCGCGAGCGACTTCGAGGCGGGCGGCGCCTACGACATGCGGGCCGTCTTTGCCGATGTCGCCATCTACTGCACGGAGGGCGAATGACCATGCGTCCCACGCGCGCGCTCCTCACCCACGCCATCCTCTTCTTGACCCTCGCTTTCGGCGTCGCCTGCGGCGACTTCAGCGGGTCGTCGTCGAGCAGCGGCTCCTCCGGCGGGCCGAGCAACGGCTTCATCAGCTTCTCGGCCAGCGCCGCGGACATCTCCGCGTTCGAGACGACGCTCTATCCCGAGCTGCGCGCGAACTGCGCCCAGTGCCACGAGGGCAACGGACCGGGCTCTCCCCACTTTGCCCAGACGAACGTCACCGCCTCCCACCAGGCGCTGATGAGCCAGGGCAAGGTGAACCTGACGACGCCTGCCAACTCGCGGGTCGTGCGCAAGGTCGCCGACGGCCACGAGTGCTGGAGCGGCAACTGCGCGGCCGACGCCGTGACGCTGCAGACGGCGATCGAAGCCTGGGCCGCCCAGACCGACACCGGCGGCGGCATCGGCGTGAGCGGCGCGCTGGCGAGCGGCACGATGGGCCTCTCCGACGGCATCCTCGACACCGGCACCGAGCGCTACCGCAACAACGTGATCGCGCTCTGGGAGTTCAAGGAGGGCGCGGGCGGAGTCGCTCGCGACACCAGTGGCGTCGCGCCGGCGATCGATCTCGCGATCGACGGCGACGTCGAGTGGCTGTCGAACTGGGGCGTCGCGCTCGACGAGGGTCGGCTGCGCGGCACGGCCGAGGCGAGCGCGAAGCTCCACCGGCACATCGCCGACCCGGGCACCGGCACGCAGCAGTACACGATCGAGGCCTGGGTGTTGCCCGCCAACATCGTGCAGGAGGGTCCGGCGCGGATCGTCACCTACTCGCGCAACGGTGGCGCACGCAACTTCACGCTCGGCCAGGTGATGTACACCTACAACGCGCGCAACCGGAACATCTCCGGCGAGATGAACGACGGCGGCACCAACGGAACGCCGGCGCTGCAGACCAACGACGACGACCAGGACGCGCAGGACCGCCTGCAGCACGTCGTCGTCACCTACGACCAGTACCGCGGGCGTCGCGTCTACGTCGACGGGCGCTACACCGGCGACGGCGATCCGATCCCCGCTGCGCGGCTGTGGAATTGGGACGCGAGCTACCGCGTCGCGCTCGGCGACGAGGTGAGCGGCGGACGTCCTTGGGAGGGACACATCCGGCTCGTCGCGATCTACCAGCAGGCGCTCACCGACGCGCAGATCGCGCAGAACTACGAGGCGGGCGTCGGCCAGCGACTGCTCCTGCGCTTCGACGTGTCGGAGTGGATGGGCCCCGGCAGCTTCGTCGAGTTCCTCGTCTCGGACTTCGACAACTACAGCTACCTCTTCTGTCAGCCCACGCTCGTGACGCCGACGCCGAACGGATCGCGCATCTCGAACATCCGCATCGCGGTCAACGGCAACCTCGCCACGAGCGGCCAGGGCTTCGAGACGATCGACGTCCCGGCCGTCGCCGGGCGGCAGGAGCTGTCTCGCCAGTGCACCGTGATCCCGAAGGTGGACGGCGTCGACCTCGACACCTTCACGCTCGTCTTCGAGCACCTCGGCGGCTACGAGAACATCACGGTCTACGACCCGGTCGCTCCGGCGCAGATCCCGCTCGACCCGACCGACGTCCCGCTGAACGGCATGCGCGACTTCAAGCGGCTGAACGCCTCCTTCTCGGCGCTGACCGGCCAGGACCCGGCGGTGGCCGCGGCGACCTTCGCGGAGATCGAGCAGCAGTTGCCGTCGGACTACGACGTGCGCTCCTTCGTGTCGGCGCAGCAGGTGGCCGTCGCGAAGCTCGCACTCGACTACTGCGACGCACTCGTCGAGGGACCGGACCGGACGACCTTCTTCCCCGGCTTCGATTTCGGTCTCCCGCCCGAGGAGGCCTTCGACACCCCCGGCGAACGCGACCTGGTCATCGACCCGCTCTACGACCGCGCGGTCGGCAATGGCCTCGCCTCCCAGCCGCTCCACGGCGAAGTGCAGGGCGCGATCGACCTGATGATCGACGACCTGACCGCGGCCTGCGTGGCGCCCGGCGATTGCAACGACGCGCGCACCCGCACCATCGTGAAGGGCGCTTGCGCCGCCGTGCTCTCGAGCGCGGCCGTGAGCCTGCACTGAGAGAGGACTTCATGTCGAAGCGAAACGATCGCAAGAAGCCCGAGCCCTATCGATATCCGGATCACCCGCGCCCGGTGACACGGCGCCAGTTCCTCGCCCAGGGCTTCATCAGCGGCGCCGCGTGGATCGCGGGGCCGAGCCTGCTCGGGTTGTTCAAGAGCCAGGAAGCCCGTGCCCAGGCTGCGATCGATTGCGGTCTCGGCGGTCCGAACAGCCGGCTTCCGTTCATGGTCTTCGACCTCGGCGGCGGCGCGAGCATCGCCGGCTCGAACGTCCTCGTCGGCACCAACACCCAGCTCGATCCGCTGTCGGCCGAGGGCTACGTGAAGATGGGGTTGCCGACCGACCGCACCCCCGCCGATCCGGCCTTCGTCGCCGACCTCTCCCAGACGATCACCGACGACCCGCTGATCCTCCCCGGCGATCCGGGCTTCGGGCTCGCCTTCCACAGCGAGAGCGCGCTGCTGCGCGGGATCCGCATGCGCGCCAGCGAGACCACCCTGCAGCGCACGAGCGGCTGCGTGTTCTGCGCGCGGTCGGACAACGACACGGGGAACAACCCGCACAACCCGATCTACGGCATCGCCTCGGCCGGCGCTGACGGTGCGCTCCTCACGCTCGCGGGAACGGAAGCCTCCGATTCGGGCGGGCGCTCGACGATCCCGATGTCGATGTTCGACCCGACGGTGCGCCCGACGCGCGTCGCGTCGCCGAACGAGGCGCGCGGCCTGATCGACACCGGCAAGCTCGTCGAGCTGCTCGACGACCCGGCCGACGCCGCCGCGGTGATGGCCGCGGCCGAGGCGATCAGCGGATCGAAGACGGCGCGCATTCCCGAGACCGATCTCGTGAAGAGCCTGATCGACTGCGCCTACGAGGAGACGACCGACCTCGTCGCCAACTTCGGCAATCCCGACATCATCGATCCGACCCTCGACCTCGACGTCACGGGTGTGATCTCGGCGGGCGAGTTCGGCAGCGTCGGCGAGCTGCGCCGGGCGGGCACCGTCGCGAAGCTCGTCCTCGACGACTTCGCCGGCGCGGGCACCGTCGAGTTCGGCGGCTACGACTACCACGACGGCACCCGGGCGACGGGCGAGCGCAAGGACGAGATCGCCGGCCAGGCGATCGGCGCAGCGCTCGAGATCGCCGCGCGCAAGAACCGCCCGCTCGTGATCTACCTGCTGAGCGACGGATCGGTGGCGAGCGACGGCCAGGCCGACAACAGCGTCGACGGCGACGGGAAGCTGGTGTGGCGCGGCGACAACTCCTCCACCGCCTCGACGATGATGCTCGTCTTCGATCCCGACGGACGTCCGGGGCTGACCACGACCGGAAACCAGGTCGGGCGCTTCCGCTTGTCGGGCTCGGTCGAGACGGACAACTCGCTGATCGGCGACAACGTCACCGCCCTCTCCTACGCCGTCGTGTTGAACTATCTCGCGCTGCACAACGACGTTGGCTCGATGGGGACAGTGGCGCCGGGCAGCCCGCTCGGAACGTCACCGGCGGTGCTCGACCCGCTGACGGCCTTCGCGCCCCTGCCGCGCTTCCCCTAGCAGGGTCTCGCATCGCGGGCGAGGCGACGAACGCGCCTCGCGCCTGCTCGCGTCCGCCAGCGGCCCCGCGCGAGCGTCGCGCGCACCCATGCGCGAAGCTCGACGGCGTGGGCCGACTCCTCCTGCTCTTCGTCCTGCTCCCGGCCGTGGAGCTGATGCTCCTGATCCGTCTCGGGGCGATGATCGGCACGATCCGCACCGTCGCGCTGATCGTGTTCACCGGGATCCTCGGGGCGTCGCTGGCGCGCAGCCAGGGGCTCGGCGTGATCGCCGCGATCCAGCGCGAGACCTCCGAGGGGAGGATGCCGGCGGTGCAGCTCGTCGACGGCGCGCTGATCCTGGTGGCGGCGGCGCTGCTGGTGACGCCGGGGATCCTGACCGATGCCTTCGGGTTCGCGTGTCTGACGCCGGCGTTTCGCGGGGCGATACGCGCGGCGTTGTTGCGGCGGCTCGAGCGGGCGGTGCAGGAGGGGCGGGTGCACGTCGTGCACGATTCTTTCGGGGAGGTGCGCGAAGAGAAGGTCGTGCGCGATCTGCGCGACGTCTCCGAGGACTGACGCCGCTTCGCGTCCGGCACTTTCGCCGCTTCGCGACTGGCGCTTCGCGCTGCTTCGCGGCTGACGTTGGCGCCGCTTCGCGGCTGGCGCTTCGCGCCGTGCACTTCGCGGCTGGCGCTTCGCGCCTCGTGACCCGCAGCCGGGGTCAGGGGGATCCCTCCGCCCGATGGCTCGCCCTCCCTGGTGTGGTTTCCTGGTCGTCGACGCTGGGAGGCTCGGAGTGGGTTGGACCCCGATGCGGGGCCCAACTGCGCTGAGTCGGGCTGCGGGATCCCCCTGACCCCGGCTGCTCCGTGTGGAGGGGTTAGGCGAGGCCGTGGTGTTTCAGGGCGGAGAGGGAGTCGAGGTCGGTGATGGCGGCTTTGGCTCGGGCGAGGAAGGCGTTGGAGAAGAGTTCTCGGGCGGGGGATTGGTTGGGGGGGAAGGTGACGATCTGGCAGGAGGCGATGACGCAGTAGGCGGCGTGGAGGCGGTGGGTCTGCCAGGCGGTTTCGTGGTCGATGGGGGTGTCGGTGGTGGCGTTGCGGACTTCGAGGTAGTGGCGGAGGAGATCTCGCTCGTGGGCTCGGCGGTCTTCGATGTCGAGGGACATGGCTAGGAAGTAGCTGACGTCGCGCAGCGGGGTGCCGGTGCTGATGATGCCCCAATCGAGGAAGCCGGTGAGGCCGTGGTCGTCGAAGACGTTGCCGAGGTGGGGGTCGCCGTGGATGACGGTGGTGGGACCTTCCTGCCAGAGGGCGTGGAGGGTGTCGGCGTGGTCGAGGTAGCACAGGGCAATCTGCGCGAAGGGCTCGCCGAGGCGGTCGCGGTGGTGGTCGAGCCCGTGCCGGAGCATGTCGCTCGCATAACGCGGGTCGTGGAGCGGGCCCTGCACCCAGGCGGCGTGCTCGCGGCGCTGGGATGCGTCCTCGAAGCGCAGGTGGAGGTCGGCGAGGTGTTCGAGCGCGACGGCGGCGGAATCGACCCGGACGCCGACGGTGCCGTCGGACACGGTGCAGCCCGACGCGGCCAGGTCCTCGATCAGCAGGACGAACGCGCCATCGGCGGGATCGTGGCGCGCGACGTAGACGGCGGGGATGCGCATCGCGATCTGCGGGGCGAGTCGTTCGTAGAAGCGCGCCTCGCGCGGACCCATTCCGGTGGCGGCGATCGCGGCGCGACGCCCGGGGTCGGTCGGCAGCATCTTGCAGAACATCCGCTCCGGCGCTCCCGCGGGCTCCTCGTAGGCGACGCGCAGTCGCGCGTGCGCGTTGGTCGCCTCGTGCTGCTCGACCACCTCCACCTCGGCGACACGCACCCCGCGAAAGCGCTTTGCGAGCGCCTGCTCCAACCACGCGGCGTCGATCGCTTCGGCCGTGTCGGGGATCGCGCGCATTCGGATATGCTACGGCGATGCCCCGCGAGACGCGCCCCTCGATCTGCCGTTTCTGTCACGCGAACTGCGGCATCCTCGTCGAGACCCTGGACGGTCGTCCCGTCCGCGTCACCGGCGACCGCGAGAACCCCGCCTATCACGGCTTCACCTGCGCGAAGGGGCGGCGTCTCCCCGAGCAGCACGCGCATCCCGATCGGTTGCTCACGTCGCAGAAGCGCACGGCGGACGGGTTCGAGGCGATCGGCAGCGAACGGGCGATGGACGAGGTGGCGGAGCGTCTCTCGGCCCTGATCGCCGAGCACGGCCCGCGTTCGGTCGCGATCTACGTCGGCACCTACGCCGGGCCGCATCCGGCGACGATCCCGTTCTCGATCGGCTGGCTGCTCGCGACCGGCTCGCGGATGATCTTCACCGCGTCGACGATCGACCAGCCGGGAAAGAGCGTGGCGAACGCGCTGCACGGACGCTGGCTCGGAGGATCGCACGTCTTCGACGAATCCGACGTGTGGATGCTCGTCGGCAACAACCCGCTGATCTCGATGTCCGGCGGCATCCCGCCGGCGAACCCGGGCCGTCGCCTGCGCGAGGCGAAGGCGCGCGGGATGCAGCTCGTGGTGATCGATCCGCGACGCACGGAGGTGTCGCGCTTTGCCGACGTGTTCCTGCAACCGCGTCCCGGGGAAGACCCGGCGCTGCTCGCCGCGATGGTGAACGTGGTGATCCGCGAGGGGCTCTTCGATTCGGACTTCGTCGCGGAACACGTCGCGGGCTTCGCGGAGCTCGAGGCGGCGGTCGCGCCCTTCACGCCCGAGTTCGCGGCGCGCCGCACGGGCGTCGCGGCGGACGACATCGTGCGCGCCGCGCGGGTCTTCGCCGGCGGACGCCGTGGCTGCGGCGTCGCGGGCACCGGTCCGAACATGGCGCCCCACGGCAACCTCACCGAGTACCTGCTGCTCTGCCTCAACACGCTGTGTGGACGCTGGCGCCGCGCGGGCGAGCGCGTGCCGAACCCGGGCGCACTGCTCCCGAAGGCGGTGCCGCGCGCCCAGGCCCAGGCGCCGCGGCTCGCTTCGGGCTTCGGCGAGAAGCTGCGCGTGCGCGGGTTCACGAGCAGCGCCGCCGGCCTGCCGACGTCCGCCCTCGCCGACGAGATCCTCGAAGAAGGCGAGGGCCGCATCCGCGCGCTCCTGTGCGTGGGCAGCAACCCGATGGCCGCCTGGCCGGATCAGCTGAAGACGCGCCGGGCGATGGAGAAGCTCGACCTCCTCGTCACCCTCGACATGAAGCTCTCGGCGACGTCGCGCCTCGCCGACTACGTCATCGCCCCGAAGCTCTCCCTCGAGGTGCCGGGCCTCTCCCACTCGATGGAGTTCCTCGAGCAGACCTACGTCGCAATGGGTTATTCCGAGCCCTACGCGCAATACACTCCCGCGCTCGCAGACCCCCCGGCCGGCGCCGACGTGATCGAGGAATGGGAGTTCTTCCATGGCCTCGCGCGGCGCATGGAGCTGCCGCTGCGCCTCTATCCGGTGCGCGCGGAGACGGGCGTGTTGCGCGAGCGTGGCGACGCGATCGACGTCGACCTGTCCCGGAAACCGACGACGGACGAGCTGTTCGAGCGCTTGATGGCGAAGTCGCGCATCCCGCTCGACGAGATCAAGCGCCACCCCCACGGCGCGCGCTTCGACGATCCGCCGATCGTCGTGGCGCCGGCCGACCCGGAGCACGACGCGAAGCTCGAGGTGGGAAGCGAGCTCCTGCTGCGCGAGCTGGCGGACGTCGCGGCGGAGGGCGCCGAGCCGGAGGCGACGCCGACGCGTCCCTGGCGGCTCGTCTCGCGGCGCATGCCGAACGTCTACAACTCGTCGGGCCGCGACATCGACGCCCTCCACCACGGACGCCGCTACAACCCCGCCTACCTGCACCCCGACGACCTCGAAGCGCTCGGACTCGCCGAGGGCGACACGGTGCGCATCGCCTCCGACCACGCCAGCATCCTCGGCGTCGCGACCGCCGACGCCACGCTGCGCCGCGGCGTCCTCTCGATGTCGCACTGCTTCGGTGACGCGCCCGAACGCGACGCCCAGCACCGCGAGATCGGCAGCACCACCGGACGCCTCGTCGCCACCGAGCGCGAGTACGACCCGATCACCGGCATCCCGCGCATGAGCGCCATCCCGGTGTCGATCGCCGGTACGCGCGACACAGGAGCCACTTCGTGAAGCGACTCGCAGGACGCAGGGCGCTCGTCACCGGCGCAGGCCAGGGGATCGGGCGCGCGATCGCGCTCGCCTTCGCGCGCGAAGGCGCCGACGTGGGCATCGCCGAACTCGACGAGAAGAAGGCGGAGGACACGGCGGAGGCGGTCCGCGCGCTGGGGCGGAAATCGCCACTGTGCGTGGGCGACGTCGGCGTGCGGGAGGATTGCGAGCGCGCGGTCGCGACCACGGCGAACCTGCTCGGCGGCCTCGACATCCTGGTGAACGCCGCCGCCTGGGCGCAGGTCGGCACGCCGATCGCGGACACGCCCGACGATCTCTACCGGCGCACCTTCGACGTGTGCATGACCAGCGTGTTCTGGACGTCGCGCGCCGCCTACCCGCACTTGAAGCAGAGCGAGCACGCCTCGGTGATCAACTTCGCCTCCAACGCCGGAACCGAGGGGATGGCGGGCAATGCGGTGTATGCCGCCGCGAAGGAGGCGATTCGCGGCTTCTCGCGCTCGCTCGCCCGCGAGTGGGGACGCGACGGCATCCGCGTGAACATGATCCGTCCGATCGCAGCGTCCCCGAGCCTCGCGGGCTGGATCGAGGAGAACCCGAAGCTCGCCGCCATGCAGGCGAAGGCGATCCCGCTCGGCCGCTTCGGCGACTGCGACACCGACGTCGCCCCCGTCGCCGTCTTCCTCGCGAGCGACGAGAGCCAGTATCTCACCGCCGTCACCCTGCCGGTCGACGGCGGCGGCGGTCAGGAGCGTTAGGCGGGGAGGCCCGAAAGGGGCCCGCTAGGGATGCGGGAAATGGGCCGGCCACACGAGCGCGTCCAGCACCGCGGTCTGGTTGCAGAACGCCACGAGCCCGAGTGCTGCCAGCGCGAACCACGCCGTCGGCGGCTTCGGTCGCAGACCGAAGAGCGCGACGAGCAGGCCGACCGAGCCGATGCCCACCGTCGCGAGCACGACGCGGATCAGGATCCAGAGGGGGACGCTCGGGTTCTCCACCAGCGCGAAGGTGAGC
>JAHEJV010000400.1 GCA_024638705.1 Deltaproteobacteria bacterium
CGCGAAGGCGACGAAGGCGCGCCAGGCCCAGAGCAAGCTCAAGGTGATCGAGCGGATCGACATCGAGACGCTGCCCGAGAGCTCGCGGCGCTATCCGCGCTTCCGCTTCCAGCAGACGCGGCCGAGCGGGCGTCAGGTGATCGAAGTGGCCGGCATCGCGAAGGCCTACGACGAGAAACCCGTCCTCGATGGCGTCGATCTCACGATCATGCGCGGCGAGCGCGTCGCGATCATCGGCCCGAACGGGATCGGGAAGTCGACCCTGCTCAAGGTGATGATGGACGAGGTGACGCCCGACGCCGGCAAGGTCGAGTGGGGCTACGAGACCTATCCCGGCTACGTCGCGCAGGACCACAAAGAGCAGATCGGCAGCGACGCGAAGACCCTCGAAGACTGGTTGACCGGCTTCTGTGGCGGCGAGAGCCGCGGCTTCGTGAAGGGCCACCTCGCCGCGATGCTCTTCACCGGCGACGAAGGCGACAAACGTCTCTCGGCCCTCTCGGGGGGCGAGGCGGCGCGGCTGATCTTCGCGCGGCAGATGGTCGAGAAGCCCAATGTCCTGGTCCTCGACGAGCCGACCAACCATCTCGATCTCGAAGCGATCGAGGCCTTGGTGGAGGCGCTGCTCGCCTACGACGGCACGCTGATCTTCGTCTCGCACGACCGCTGGTTCGTGAACGAGCTGGCGACGCGCATCATCGAGATCACGCCCGAAGGGTTGCAGGACTTCAACGGCAGCTACGACGAATATCTCGAACGCGCCGGCGGCGTCGACCACCTGGACATCGAGAAGGTGCAGCGCCGCGCGAAGCAGGCGAAGAAGACGGCGCGCGCGAAGGCGAAGAACGGCCAGAGCGCGAAGAGCGCCAAGGGTGGGAAGAAGAGCCAGCCCGCGAAGGGCGCCGACGCTTCCGCGGGCGGCAAGAGCGCGGGCGCGGGCAAGGGGCCGAAGAGCGGCAAGCGCAAGCAGCGCTGACGTCCGGCATGTCGGTCATCGACGCCAGCGGAATCGAGAAGTCCTACGGGCTGCGGCGCGTGCTCGCGGGCGTGGATCTCACGATCCGCAGCGGTGAGCGGGTCGGACTCGTCGGCCGCAACGGCTGCGGCAAGAGCACGCTGGGGCGCATCCTCGCCGGCATCGAGGAGTGTGACGCCGGTACCCTCGCGCGGCAGCGCGGCGCGTCCATCGAATACCTCGCGCAGGAGCCCGAGCTTCCGGCCGACCGCTCCGTGCGCGACATCGTGCTCGGCAGCCTCGGCGCCTGGAACGCCGTGCGCGAGCGCTACGACGCGTTGACCGCGCAGCTCGGCGACGAGACGGGAGACAGCGAAGCGCTCGCCCTCGAGCAGGCCGAAGCGGGTGAAGAACTCGAGCGCCTCGGCGGCTGGGCGCGTCTGCACGAAGCCGAGTCGATCATCGACCATCTCGGCCTCGACGACCCCGGCCGCCTGGCGGGAACGCTCAGCGGCGGCGAGCGGCGACGCGTGGCACTCGCCTGCGTGCTCGTCGGCGAGCCCGATCTCGCCATCCTCGACGAGCCGACCAACCACCTCGACGTCGACACGATCGAATGGCTCGAGGAGTTCCTCTGCAACCGCTTCCGCGGCGCGCTGCTCCTCATCACCCACGACCGCTACGTGCTCGACCGCGTCGCCACGCGCACCCTCGAGATCGAGGACGGCGCGCTCTGGAGCTACGACGGCGGCTACGCCACCTATCTCGCCGCGCGCGCCGAGCGCATGGCCCACGCCGAGCGCGCGGAGCGCAATCGCCAGAACTTCCTGCGCAAGGAGCTCGAGTGGCTGCGGCGCCAGCCGAAGGCGCGCGGCACGAAGCAGAAGGCGCGCATCGATCGCGCGAACGAGGCGATCGACGGACAGGCGCCGAAGCGCGAGCGCACCGCGGCGCTGCGCGTGGAGTCGCAGCGCCAGGGGAAGACGGTGCTCGAGCTCGACGCGCTCGTCCTCGACCGCGGCGGGAAGCGCGTCGTCGACGGCCTCGACCTGCGGCTCGCCGCCGGGCAGCGCATCGGCGTCGTCGGCCGCAACGGCACCGGCAAGACGAGCCTGCTGCTCGCGATCCTGGGGGAGCTCGAGCCCACCTCCGGCGAAGTGCGGCACGGGAAGAACACCCGCGTCGGCTTGCTCGACCAGCAGCGCAGCGGCCTCGATCCGGAGCAGACCGTCTTCGAGGCGATGGGCGAGCGCAGTCACGTCGAGGTGGGCGGGCAGCCCGTGGAAGTGGCGTCCTATCTCGAGCGTTTCCTCTTCGATCGGCGCGAGCAGCGCTCGAAGGTGGGGCAGCTCTCGGGCGGCGAACGCGCGCGCGTGTGCCTCGCGAAGCTCCTCGCCGAGAAGCAGAACCTCGTCCTCCTCGACGAGCCGACCAACGACCTCGACGTCCCCACGCTCGGCGCACTCGAAACGATGCTCACCGACTTCACGGGGAGCGCGATCGTCGTGAGCCACGACCGCTGGTTCCTCGACCGCGTGGCGACCTCGATCCTCGCCTTCGAGGGCGACGGTCGCGTGACCCTGCACGTCGGGAACTACTCCGACTATCGCGAGCGCGTGCTCGAACGACGCCGGGAAGAAGCGCCGACGGCGAAGGCCCGGAAGGCGACGCGCGAGAAGCCCGCGAACGACACGCCGAAGAAGCTCAGCCAGAAAGAACGCCGCGAACTCGAGGGGTTGCTCGACGCGATCGATGCCTGCGAAAGCGACGCCGCGCAGATCGAGGCGCGCCTCGCCGACCCGGCGACATACAAGAACGAGTCCCGTGACGCGATTGCCGCGTTGAGCGACGAACTCGAAGCGGCCCGCGCCCGCGCGGCAGAGTTGACCGAACGCTGGGAAGAACTCGAAGCCCGCCGCGACGCGGCGGGTTAGTTACTCGCGGTCTCGTCTCCCGCCGCGCGCGCCGCCACCTCCGCGCACGCGAAGGCGGACTGGAAGTGGAAGCCGCCGATCGGGCCGGTGAGGTCGAGGAGCTCGCCGAAGACGTGGAGCCCGGGGGCGTCGCGCACGCGCATCGAGCCCGGATCGACGGCGGCGAGCGCGAGGCCGCCCGCCGTGACCTCCGCCGCGTCGTAGCCGAGCGTGCCGTCGACGGGGATCCGCCAGCCCTTGAGCGTCTCGACGAGTGCGTGGCGGGTGGCGCGCGGGAGCTTCCACGGCGGCTCGGAAGCGCCGGCCTCGGCCGATGCGCTCGCGAGCACGGCCCCGACGACGCGCCGCGGGAGGGGCGGGTCGAGTGCGCGCGTCAGCACGTTCGCGAGGCCGGTCGCCTCAGTGCGAGAGAGGAAGCGCTCGCGCAGCGCCTCGCGATCGACGTCCGGAAACAGGTCGACGGCGAGATGCCAGCCGGCTTCCGGGTCGCGCGCGACCGCTTCCGACACGTCCATCGCGGCCGGGCCCGACACCCCGCGGTGGGTGAAGAGCAGCGGGCGCCGTCGCTCGGCGACGGCCTTGCCCCCGGCGTCGAGCAGACGCACCGAGGCCCCGGGGAGCGCGACGCCCGAGAGGTCGCGCACCCACGACGCCGGACTCGTGAGCGGAACGAGGGCCGGCGCCGGCGGCACGACGGGCAGCCCGAGTGTTTCGAGCCAGGCGAAGCCGTCCCCGGTCGTGCCGGTCTTCGCATAACTCTGGCCGCCGGGACACACGAAGAGCGTCCGGCACGCGAGCGTTTCCCCCGAAGCGATCCGCACCTGCCACGCGTCGCCTGCGCCTTCGACGCCCACGACCGGGGTGTTGCAGCGGATCGCGGACCCCGCGCCACGCGCCCAGCCTTCGAGGGCATCGCGCACGTCGCGCGCGCGCCCGCTCGCGGGAAAGATCTTGTCGAGGGGCTCTTCCACCGTCGCGACGCCGAGATCGGCGAAGCGCTCGCGCACCGCG
>JAHEJV010000401.1 GCA_024638705.1 Deltaproteobacteria bacterium
GCCGGTGCGCTCGAGTTCGGAGAGCAGCGTCGTCATCAGGCGCGTGCCGGTGGCGCCGATCGGGTGTCCGAGGGCGATCGCGCCGCCGTTCGGGTTCACCTTCGCCATGTCCGGCTTGATCTCCTTCTCCCAGGCGAGCACGACCGGCGCGAAGGCCTCGTTGATCTCGACCGCATCCATCTGATCGATCGTCATGCCCGACTTCTCCAGCGCATGACGCGTCGCGGGGATCGGCGCGGTGAGCATGTAGATCGGGTCGTCGGCGCGGACGCTGATGTGGTGCACGCGCGCGCGCGGCTTCAAGCCGTGCTGCTTCACCGCGGCTTCCGACGCGACGAGCACGCACGACGCCCCGTCCGAGATCTGGCTCGCCACCGCTGCCGTCAGCTTCTGGCTGCCTTCGAGCAGCGGCAGCTTCGCCAGCTTCTCCATCGTGGAGCCGCGACGCGGGCCTTCGTCCGTGGTGAAGTCGCCGACCGGCGCGATCTCCCCCTCGAAGCGTCCTTCGTCGATCGCGCGCACGGCGCGCTCGTGACTCTCGAGCGCGAAGCGTTCGAGGTCTTCGCGCGAGAGGCCCCACTTGTCGGCGATCATCTCGGCGCCGCGGAACTGCGACACCTCCTGCGTCCCGTAGCGGTCCACCCAACCCTTCGACCCCGAGAAGGGATCGGTGAAGCCGAGCGGCTCGGCGCAGGTCATCGCCGACGAGATCGGGATCTGGCTCATGTTCTGCACGCCGCCGGCGACCACGAGGTCGCTGGTGCCGCTCATCACGGCCTGCGCGGCGAAGTGCACCGACTGCTGCGAAGAGCCGCACTGACGGTCGATCGTCACGCCGGGCACGTGGTCGGGCAGCCCGGCCGCGAGCCAGCAGGTGCGCGCGACGTCGCCGGCCTGCGGCCCGATCGTGTCGCAGCAGCCGAAGATCACGTCCTCGACGGCGCCCGGGTCGACGCCAGTGCGATCCATCAGCGCCTTGATCACGTGGGCGCCGAGGTCGGCGGAGTGGACCGACGACAGCGCGCCGCCGCGCTTGCCGACCGGCGTGCGGACCGCATCGATGAGATAGGCCTCGGCCATGGGGGTCTCCTTCTGTTCGACTTCGCTCGGCTGCGCCTCGCTGCGCGCCGGCGTTGCCGGCTTGCTCAGGCGAATGTCTGTCCGGCGCCGAGCGGCGCGCCGTCGGCGAGCGCGAACGCGGACATGCGCTCGCGGTGGAATCGCGGGAGTCCGTAGCTCTGGTCGAGCGACCACGCGCGCCGCATCCAGATGTGGACGTCCTGCTCCCAGGTGTAACCGATCGCGCCGTGGGCTTGTAGCGAGACGCGCGCGGCGAGGCCGGCCGCCGCCGACGCCGCCACCTTCGCCATCGACACGTGCACCGCCCGCGGGGCGAGCCCGCGCGCCACCGAATCGGCCGCGCGGTAGACGAGCGGCCGCGCGTACTCGAGCTTCACCTTCACGCCGGCGAGCGCGTGCTTCACGGCCTGGAAGGAGCCGATCGGCACCCCGAACTGGACGCGCTGGGCGGTGTAGTCGACGGCGAGCGCGATCAGCCGGTCGCAGACGCCGAGCAGCTCGGCGGCGGCGGCGAGCGCGCCCCGGTCGAGCGCGACGTCGAGCAGGCGCGCGGCGTCGGCGCCGTCGGCGATGCGGGTCTCCGCCGAAGGCGTCCACGCGACGGTGGCGACGCGGCGCGCGGGGTCGTTCGAGGGCTGCGGCGTGAGCGTGACGTCGCCCGGCGCGACCGCGTGCAACGCGCCGTCCTTCGCGAGCAGCAGGAGGTCGGCGACATGGGCATCGTCGACGAGGTCGCTGATCGGATGTCCGACCGCGACGATCGCCTCGCCGACCGCGAGCGGCTTGAGCCAGCGCGCCGCGAGGTCACCGCTCACCTCGGCGAGCAGCGGCGCGGCCACCGCCGCCGTGCCGATCACCGGCTCGGCGAGCCCAGCGCGACCGACCGCTTCCTGGAGGAGCACGGTGTCGGCTTCGGTGAGGCCCATGCCCTCGTGCGCCTCGGGCACGAGCAGTCCGGGGACGCCGATTTCGGCGAGCTGCTTCCAGAGGTCGTGCGAACGGCCGGACTCGGTCTCCCACAGCGCGCGCACGGCCTCGGGCGTGCACTCGCCGTTCAGGAACTCCTGGACCGTCTCCTGCAGCAATCGCTGGTCTTCCGAGAAATCGAACTTCATGAGACCTAAGCCCGCGGCATGCCGAGGATGCGCTCGGCGATGATGTTGCGCTGGATCTCGTTCGTGCCCGCGTAGATCGGGCCGGAGAGCGCGAAGAGATAGCCGTCGAGCCAGCTCCCGACGTCGCCGGCGGCCGGCGCCTCGGGCAGCAGCTGGCCGCGCTCTTCGAGGATGGCGAGCGCCGTCTCGTGCATGCGCAGATCGAGCTCGGACCAGAAGATCTTGTTCAGGCTCGCCTCGGCGCCGATCTTCGCGCCGGCGGCCAGGCGGGACACCGTGCGGTAGGTCTCGAGCGTGTAGGCCTCGGCCTGGCTCCAGCAGTCGACGACCGTGCTCTCGAGGTTCGGATCGGCGGTGTCGCGGTGCGCGCGGAAGAGATCGACGAGGCGCCGCGCGGTCTCCTGGAAGCGCGCGGGGCTGCGCAGCATCAGGCCGCGCTCGAAGCCGGCCGTCGCCATCGCGACGCCCCAGCCGGCGCCCTCGTCGCCGAGGCGGTTGTCGACGGGCACGCGCACGTCGTCGAGGAACACCTCGGCGAAGCCCGGCAGGCCGTCGAGCTGCTCGATCGGCCGCACCGTCACGCCGGGCAGGTCGAGCGGGACGAGGATGAAGGTGAGGCCCCGGTGGCGCTGGCTCTCCGGGTCGGTGCGGAACATCCCGAACAGCCAGTCGGCGAACGCGCCGCGCGACGCCCAGGTCTTCTGCCCGTTGATCACGTAGTGGTCGCCATCGCGCACGGCGGTGGCCTGGATGTTCGCCATGTCGCTGCCGGCGTTCGGCTCGCTCCACCCCTGCGCCCAGACTTCCTCGGAGGACGCCATCTTCGGCAGGAAACGCGCCTTCTGCTCGGGCGTGCCGTACTCCATGATCGTCGGGCCGAGCAGGAAGATCCCGTTCTGGTTGACGCGCTTCGGCGCGCCTGCGCGGTAGTACTCCTCCTCGAAGATCAGCCACTCGAGGAGGTCGGCACCGCGTCCGCCGTACTCGACGGGCCAGGGCACCATCGCGAAGCCGCCCGCGTTGAGCTCGTGCTCCCAGCGGCGGTGCGCCTCGAAGCCGTCTTCCGTGTCGAAGCTCGGCAGCGCTTCTTTCGGGACGTGCGCATCGAGCCAGCTCCGCGCCTCGGTGCGGAAGGCGTCCTGCTCGGGGGTGTAGGTGAGATCCATGCGGCCGCCTAGCTCTTGCCGTCGAACTTCGCGTCGCGCTTGTCGACGAAGGCGTCGCGCGCTTCCTGCGAGTCGGGCGCGGTGTAGAGCTCGAGCGTGAAGCCCTGCTCGAAGCGGTAGCTCTTCTTCACGTCGATGAGCTCGATGCCGTTGAGCGACGCCTTCGCGGCGCGGACCGCGGCCGGGCTCTTCTCGGCGATCTTGCGCGCCAGGGCCAGCGCGCTCTCGCGCAGCATGTCGGGCTCGACCACCTGCAGGACCCCGCCGAGGCGATGCGCTTCGTGCGCGTCGATCGCCTCGCCGGTGAGCAGCATGTGCCGCGCCTCCTGCATGCCGAACATCCGCATCGCGTGGGTCGCCGCGCCCATCGCGCCGCGGTCGATCTCGGGGAGGCCGAAGGTCGCGTTGCTGGCGGCGATCACGAAGTCGGAGGCGCCGGCGATGCCGATCCCGCCGCCGATACAGAAACCGTGCACCGCCGAGATCACCGGAACGGGGCAGTCGATGATGTTGCCGAAGGTGTCGTAGCAGCCGCG
>JAHEJV010000086.1 GCA_024638705.1 Deltaproteobacteria bacterium
CGGGCATTCCGCCCGCGGAGTCCGCTGCGGATCGGATTCCGGTGGCGAGGGGTTGCGGGGGCACGACAGGATGTCGTAGGGTGACGACTTGCAGTCGTAATGCGCTTCGCGCTCCCCCGCACTCGGCCTCCCACCTCGGCGGGAACGACAGCTCGGCGGCCTCCCACGGGTGCAACTCCAGCCATGAAAGCAGCTCCTCTCACCGTCCTCCTGTCCACCGTCCTCGCAGTTCTGGTCAGCGCGCTAGTCGCGTGGGCACTTCGGCCCGGCGAGCCTGACGCGCGGACTGTGATTTCACGAGCCCTTCCTGAACCGGCAGAGGGCATCCAGTCCGCTCCCGACACGACCGATCTCCGCATGACGGTCGCGCGCTTGGAGGAGGACATCCAGGCTCTGCAGATGCAGGTCGCCCGGGTATCGAGCGTGCGTCAGCCGGTGCGTCAGCCGGCGGCCGCGAGCGAAGGCGGCAGCGAGCTCGCGGCGAGTCTTGCGAACCTCGACCCCGCGAGCGAGCAGGCGTTCTTCGCCGAGGTGAGCAAGATCGTCGCCAAGCTAGACGAGGAGAAGGAGGCCGCGGCGTGGGAGCAGGAGCTTGCCGAGCGCCAGCAGGAGGCAGAGGACTCCTATGCCGAGTACGACGAGGTCTACTCGCGACTCGACACGAACGTCTCGGAGCTGGCCGACAAGCTCCAGCTCGGCGCCGCGGAGGTGCAAGACCTGAAGAGCCTGCTCACGCTGCAGAATGACCGCAACCGTGAGATCACACGGCTCTGGTCGGAGGGCGAGACCAGCGAGGAGGACCTGGGTCAGCTCTTCCAGTCGCACCGCGCCGCGCATCGCGCCGAGATCCTCGCGCTCGTCGGGGAGGCCGGTTTGCCCGCCTACAAGAAGTACGTCCAGGAGGGGAGCCTCGGCGGGCAATTCAGTTTCTTCACGGCGCCGTGGGAGAGCTGGGTGGAGGAGCAGCCCCGCGACTAGTTCCCCTCGCCGTCACCGACACAACGATCACTAGGCCGAAGCCACACGACAGACACCCAACCCCCATGAGCCCGACCCACCCGATGACCTCTCCCGAGACCGAGCTCGGCGCCGACGACGTCGCCGCGATCGAGGCCCTGCGCGCAGACTACGAGCGAATCACCGCCGAGCTCGGCAAGGTCATCGTCGGCCAACGCTCGGTCATCGAGCAGCTCGCGATCTGCCTCTTCGCGCAGGGACACGCGCTCCTGATGGGCGTGCCCGGTCTCGCGAAGACGCTCCTGATCTCCAAGCTCGCCGAGACGATGGACCTGTCCTTCAGCCGGATCCAGTTCACGCCGGACCTGATGCCGATGGACATCACCGGCACGGACATCCTGCAGCAGGCGGACACGGGGCGCCGGGACTTCGAGTTCGTGAAGGGGCCGCTCTTCGCGAACATCGTGCTCGCCGACGAGATCAACCGCGCGCCCTCGAAGACTCAGGCCGCGATGCTCGAGGCGATGCAGGAGCACCGCGTCACCGTCGTCGGCCGGTCGTACACGCTCGACGAGCCCTTCTTCGTCCTCGCGACCCAGAACCCGATCGAGCAGGAGGGCACCTACCCGCTGCCCGAGGCCCAGCTCGACCGATTCATGTTCATGATCGAGGTCGACTATCCGAGCCTCGAGGAGGAGATCGAGATCGGGCGTTCGACGACCGCCGGCAAGCCGCCCGTCCTCGATCACATCGTCGACGGGACGCGCGTGCGCGCGCTCCAGGAGCTCGTGCGTCGTATCCCCGTGCCCGAGCACATCTTCGAGTTCGCCGCAGTCCTCGTGCGCCGAACCCGGCCCAGAGGGGACGAGGCCCCGGATTGGCTGAAGCGCCTCGTCGGGTGGGGCGCCGGCCCGCGCGCCGTCCAGTACCTGATCCTCGGCGCCAAGACGCGTGCGGCGCTCCAGGGCAGCTACATGGTGCGACTCGAGGACGTCGTGGCGGTGGCGGAGCCGGTCCTCATGCACCGCGTCATCACGTCGTTCGCGGCGGAGTCGGAGGGCACGACCAGCCGGCAGATCGTCCGCCGCCTCGTCGAGGAGCTCGAGCAAGAGGGCTGAGGCCAGCTCCGTGTCCGATAGCGCCATGTCCGACCGCTCCGCGAATCACTACGACTTCGTCGACGACGAGGTCCTCGCCCGCCTGTCCGGGCTGGGGCTGTTCGCGCGCGGGCCCATGCTGGGCAGCGTGTCGGGGCGGCACCGCAGTCCGATCCGCGGCTCGAGCCTCGAGTTCGCCGAGTACCGCAAGTACGTCCCCGGCGACGACACGCGGCGGGTCGACTGGCGCGCGTGGGGACGCTCGGACCGCATCTACATCAAGGAGTTCGAGGCCGACACGAACCTCAGGGCCTGCTTCGTCGTCGACACGAGCGGCTCGCTCGGGTTCGAGGTCGGAGGGCTTTCCAAGCTGGACAAGGTGCGCCAGCTCGCCGGCACGCTCGCGTACCTGACCTCGCGTCAGGGCGACGCCGTCGGGCTCTATTGCAGCGGCGCCGCGGATCGCGGGATGGGCGGCGGTCACCTGCACACGCGGATCCCGCCCAGGCGCAACGCGGCACACCTGCGCGTCGTGTTCGATGAGCTCGCGCGTCTCCAGGCGCAGGGGGCCACGGGACTGCCCGCCGCTCTCCATGAGGTCGCCGAGAGCGTCCAGCAGCGCGCGCTCGTCATCGTCTTCTCGGACCTCTTCATCGAGCCCGCGGTGCTGCGCGACTGCTTCCAGCACCTGCGCTTCCGCAAGCACGACGTGGCGGTCTTCCACCTGCTCGACCAGAGCGAGGTCGATTTCGCCTTCGAGCGGCCGACCCGCTTCCTCGATTTGGAGGGCGGCGCGCCGATCATGACCGACCCCGCGCTGGTCGCGCCCCAGTACCGGCAGGCGATGCGCACCTACCTGGAGGACCTCGAGACGACCCTTCACGACGCGGGGGTCGACTATCAACGGGTGAGTGGCGACGACCCCGTCGACGAGGTGCTGGCGCGGTTCTTGATCGGACGCCGGCCGAAGAAGCGCGGAGGTGGCGCGTGAGCTTCCTCCAGCCCTGGGTCCTGGCGGCGCTCCCCGCGATGCTGCTGCCGATCGTGATCCACTTGATCAACCGCCAGCGGCACCGGTCGGTGCCGTGGGCGGCGATGATGTTCCTCGTCAGCGCGAAGCGCATGCACAAGGGGATGGCGCGGCTGCGCTACGTCCTGATCCTCCTCCTGCGCATGCTCGCCATCGGCTTGCTCGTGTTCGCCGTCAGTCGACCGCTCAGCGTTGGCAGGCTCGGTGGGGCCGGGCTGTCCCGTCCCGACGCCACGATCGTCCTCCTCGATCGCTCGGCGAGCATGGAGACTCAGGACCTGCAGACGGGCGACTCGCGTCGCTCCACCGCCCTGCGCAAGCTGTCGGGCCTCCTCGAGCAGCGCGGCTTCGGCAGTCAGCTCGTCCTGATCGACAGCGCGACGGTCGGACCCCTCGTGCTCGAGGACCCGAGCGAGCTGCTCGACGTCCCGCAGGTCGCACCGACGGCGACGAGCGCCGACGTGCCGGCGCTGCTCGAGGCCGCGCTCGCCGTGCTCGACGCGAACCAGGCGGGGCGCGCGGACGTCTGGATCTGTTCGGACCTCGCCGAGAGCGACTGGAAACCGAATGGCGGACGCTGGGCCTCCTTGCGCCAGGCCTTCGCCGAGCGGCAGGGCGTGCAGCTCCAGTTGCTTTCGTACTCGGGTGGGCCGGCCGACAACGTCGCGGTGCGCGTCCGGAACGTGCGTCGGCGCGAGATCGGAGCCCGCGCGGAGCTCGTGCTCGACGTGCAGCTCTCCGCCGACGGGGCGGACGCGGACGCGGCGGCGCGCGTCGTGCCCGTGGAGTTCGAGATCGACGGCCTGCGTTCGACCGTGGAGCTGACCCTGCAGCTCACTCCGGAAGGGCGCGGCGCATCCCTCGCCGGTCACCGCATCGAAATCGACTCGGACCAGCGCGCTGGCTTCGGCGTCGTGCGCATCCCCGGCGACGCGAATCCCCTCGACAACACGTTCTATTTCGCCTTCGGCGAGCCCTCCGTCCGCCGTGCGGTCATCGTCACGGACGACTCTGGCGCCGGCGAGGCCCTGCGCCGCGCCCTCGCCGTTCCGAGCATCCCTGGCGCCGAGCACGAGGTGGAGGTGCTCGATCAGGGCGCCGCCGCCGAGCTCACGAGCGCGGAGTTCGAGCGCACCGGGATCGTCGTCTGGCACGCACCGCTGCCAGATGGGGCTCTCGCCGCGGAGCTCGAGGAGCTGGTGGCCGCCGGCCGCGTGGTGCTCTTCCTCCCGCCAGGTACCGACTCCAGTCGGGCCGACTCCGGTAGGGCCGGATCGGACCTCTTCGGGTTCCGGTGGGGCGACTGGCGCGACCTCGAGGGGGACGCGCGGACCCTGAGCACCTGGCGCGGTGACGCGGACCTGCTCGCCCACGTCGAGAGCGGGGACGCCCTGCCGCTCGACGAGCTGCGCACGTACCGTCACCGTGCGATCGAGGGGGCGCAGGGCCTGGCGCTCGCGCGACTCGCGGGTGGCGCGCCGCTGCTCGTCCGCGCGCCGAGCGATCACGGCGCAGCCTACTTCCTAGGGACGTTGCCCACGGCGAGTTCCTCGACCCTTCAGCGGGACGCGGTCGCGTTCTACGTCCTGATGCAGCGCGCGCTCGAACGCGGCAGTCGCGCCCTCGCACCCGTCGCCCAGGTCGACGCCGGCGAAGAGGCCCTGGTGGATGCGGCCGCGTGGGAGGTGGTCGCGCCCGCGGACGACGCGCCCGCCCGTTCGCAGCGCGGTCTGGTCGCCGGCGTCTACAGGAGGGGCGAGCGCCTGGCCGCGGTCAACCGCAGCCTCGCCGAGGACCGCGCCGCGCCTGTGGCGCCCGCGGCCGTCGACGCTCTCTTCGAGGGGCTGGCGTTTCAGCGGATCGAAGACGAGCTGGGTGACGGGGCTTCGCTCGCGAGCGAGGTCTGGCGCTTGTTTCTGATCGTCATGGCCCTGGCCCTGATCGGCGAGGCCCTGCTCTGCCTGCCGCGACGAGAGGCCTCCTCATGATCGCGACCCAGGGGCTCACCTTCCTGCCGACCACGACCGTCCTCGTGATCGGCGCAGCGCTGGTCACCGCTACCGCGTGGCTGTCCTGGGCGGCGTGGAGCCGCAGCGGCTACGCCAGGGGAACCGGGCTCCTCGAGCTCCTGCGCCTCGTGGTCGTCACCCTCGTCGCGGTCACGCTGTGCCAGCCCGAGTGGATCGAGTCGAGGCCGCCCGAGCAGGCCGCGACCCTCGCGGTGCTGGTCGACGAGTCGGGGAGCATGCAGACGCGCGACGTGCTCGAGGCCGAGGCCGAGAGTTCCGGACTGCCTGTCAGCCGTGCCGACGCGATCGCGCCGCTGCTCTCCGCGGACGTCTGGAGCCCGCCCGCTGCGGAGACCGGGGCCGAGCTCGAGGTCGTGTTCGAGCCCTTCTCCTCCGGCTCCTCCGGCGATGAGTCTCCGGAGCCAGGCACGGATCTCAACGGCGCCCTCGCGCGCGTCCTCGAGTCGAACGCGAATCTGCGCGGTGTGGTCGTGCTCTCCGACGGGGACTGGAACGTCGGCGGCTCGCCCACGCTCGCCGCGACCCGCTACCGGCTCGCCGGCGTACGCGTTTTCGGCGTGGGCGTCGGGAGCCCGACGCCGCTGCCCGACCTGGAGCTCGTCCGCATGGAGGCGCCCACGTTCGGGGTGCTGGGCAAGCCGTTGCGTATCCCGTTCGCGGTCCGCAGCACGCTGCCCCAGGATCAGGAGCTGGTCGTCACGCTGGAGGTCGACGGCGCACCGATGGCGACGGACTCGCTCCTGGTGCCGGCCATGGAGGAGGCGCAGGGCGAGCTCGTTTGGGTGCCGACCCGGAAGGGCGAGTTCACCCTCGAGCTGCGCGTACCCGAGAACGAGGCGGAGGTCCTCACGACGAACAACGCGTTGTCGGCGCCGATCTCGATCCGCCAGGAGGAGCTGCAGGTCCTCGTCATCGACAGCTACCCGCGCTGGGAGTACCGCTACCTGCGCAACGCCCTCGAGCGCGACCCGGGCGTGGAGGTCACCTGCCTGCTCTTCCACCCGGAGCTCCCGGGTGTCGGGGGCGGTCGCGGCTACATCGATGAGTTTCCGAGCGAGGCCGAGCTCAACCGCTTCGACGTCGTGTTCGTGGGCGACGTGGGGATCGAGCCGCAGCAGCTGCGGCTGGAGGACGCGGCGCTCCTCAAGCAGCTCGTCAGCGCGCAGGCGGCGGGGCTCGTCTTCCTGCCCGGGCGCTACGGGCACCAGGCGTCGCTCCCGAGCTCCGCCCTCGGCGACCTCTTGCCCGTCGTGCTCGACCCGGGCGCAAAGACCGGCGTCGGCTCGCCCGCCGCGGGCCACATCGCGCTGACCCAGGCCGGGCGCCGGAGCCTGCTCACGCGCCTGGACGAGTCCGACGCCGCCAACACCGAGATCTGGCGCAAGCTGCCGGGCTTCCACTGGTACGCCGGCGTGACGCGCGCGAAGGCCGGGGCGGAGGTGCTCGCCGTGCACGAGCACGACCGGAGCGGGGCCGGGCGGGTGCCGCTCCTGGTCACGAAGACCTACGGCACGGGCAAGGTGCTCTTCCTCGGCACGGACGGCGCGTGGCGCTGGCGCGAGGGCGTGGAGGACCGCTTCCACTATCGCTTCTGGGCCCAGGTCGCGCGCTGGATGGCCTACCGGCGACAGATGGCGGAGGGGCAGGCGATGCGCCTCTTCTTCACACCGGACCGCCCCGAGGCCCGGGACGTGGTGACCCTGCAGGCCAACGTGCAGGACGCGCTCGGCGCGCCGCTCTTGGACGCGACCGTCTCCGTGCAGACCCTCTCGCCCACCGGCAAGGCGAGCGCGATCCAGCTCCAGCCCGGCCAGGGCGACAGCGCGGGGCTCTTCGTCGGCTCGTTCCGACCGACCGAGACGGGCAGCTACTCGATCATCGCGACCTGCGCCGAGACCGGCGGGCAGGTCCGCGCCGATCTCGCGGTGCAGGGTCGGGAGCTCGAGCGGTTGGGCCAGCTCGCGCGCCTCGACGTGCTCGAGGAGATCTCGGTCCTGACGCGCGGGCGTACGGCGAGCATCACGTCGACGCGGACCATCCTCGACGAGCTGCGCGCGCTGCCCGAGCCCGAGCCCGTTCTCACGCGCACGAAGATCTGGGCGCACCCCGCGTGGTGCGCGCTGCTCGTCGTGCTGCTCGGTGCGTTCTGGACCGGGAGGAAGATCATCGGCGCGGTCTAGCGCGCGTCGCACTTAGTCAGCCATGAGTAAACCGACACAACAAGCACCTCTCGAGCTTCCGCCGAGACTCGTCGGCAAGCTGGAGGACTACCGGGCCCTGGTCTGGAAGGTCAAGATCGCCGAGGGCGCGCTCGCCGCGGTGTTCGGCCTCTTGCTCTCGTACCTGGTCGTCTTCGGCCTCGATCGCCTGTTCGACACGCCGGCGCCGCTGCGCGCCGTGCTCCTCGCCTTGGGCAGCCTCGGCGCGGCCGTGGGGTTCCCGCTCAAGCTGCACAGCTGGGTTTGGAGTCGGCGGCGCCTCGACCAGGTCGCGCGCTTGGTCCGTCGCAGGTACCCGCGCTTCGGGGACCACCTCCTGGGCATCGTCGAGCTCGCGCAGAGCGAGCACGAATCGGGCGCGAGCCGCGCGCTCGCCCAGGCCGCGATGCGGCAGGTGGACGAGGAGCTCGAGGGCCGCGACCTGACGGACGCGGTGCCCGACCCGCGGCACCGCCGCTGGGCGTGGATGGCGGCCGCGCCCCTGGTCCTTACCGGGACGCTTCTCGTGGTCGTGCCGGCGGCCGGCCGGAACGCCCTTGTTCGCTGGCTCATGCCGTGGCGTGACGTCGAGCGCTATACCTTTGCCCAGCTAGACGGCGAGGCCGAGGCGCGCGTCGTGCCCTACGCGGAGCCTTTCGAGGTCACGGCGAACCTGCTGGCGACCTCGCCCTGGAAGCCCGACAGCGCCACCGCCCGTTACGGGAGCCAGGCGCCGGTCGAGTCGGAGCGCGACGGGGACGCCTACCGCTTCGAGCTCCCGCCGCAAACCGAACCGGGCCGGGTGCTCTTGGCCGTGGGCGACGCGCGCCGCGAGATCCCGGTCGAGCCGATTGCGCGGCCCGCGCTCACCACCCTCACCGCCCGCGTGACGCTGCCCGAGTACCTCCAGCGCGACGAGCCGCTCGAGCTCGACGTGCGCGGCGGACGCGTCGGGCTCGTCGAGGGCAGCCAGGCCGTCTTCGAGATGATCGCAACACGCGAGCTCGAGGAGGCGACGTTCGAAGGGCGCGCCCAGACGATCGATGGCGCCGTGGTCACCACCGAGTCCGTGTCCGTCGTGGATTCTGCCGAGTACGTGCTCGCCTGGCGCGATCGCTTCGGACTCGGCGTGAAGGAGCCCCAGACCCTGAAGGTCGAGGCGGGCGAGGACGAGGCGCCGCGCGTGAGCCTGGGCGCGCTGGCTAGCGGCCAGGTTGTCCTCTCGAACCAGACGTTGACCTTCGAGCTCGAGGCCGAGGATGACTTCGGCGTCCAGCGCGTCGGGCTCGAGTGGGCCGGGATCGCGGACCCGCTGCACAACCCCGAGCCCTCGGTGGGAGAGAAGTTCGTCGCGGCCGGCGCGCCGACCGCGGCCGAGCTGACCGGTCCGGCGACCTTCTCCGCCGAGCGGATGGGCGTGCGGCCCCAGAGCCTGCGCCTGCGCGCCTTCGCCGAGGACTACCTTCCGGGGCGCGCGCGGACCTACTCGCCCGAGGTCGTGCTCCACGTGCTCACGCCCGCGCAGCACCTCGAGTGGCTGACCGAGCAGCTCGCGGAGTGGACCGACGCTGCCCAGGAGGTGTACGAGGAGGAGCTCGCGCTGCACGAGACGAACCAAGAGCTCTCGAAGATGTCCCCGGAGGACCTGGCCCAGCCCGACAGCCAGGCCCAGCTCCAGCAACAGGCCGCGGCCGAGGCGGCCAACGCGGCGCAGCTCGACGCCCTGATCGACATCGGCGAGGAGCTCCTGTCGGAGGCGACCCAGAACGAGGAGTTCGACGCCGACCAGCTGGAGGCCCTGGCCGAGCTGTTGCAGACCCTGGAGGAGATCGCGGAGGAGCAGATGCCCTCGGTGGCCGAGCTCCTGGCGCAGGCGGCCGAGGCGCCGCCCCCGGTCGGGTCCGAGGAGCTCGCCCCCGATGTGTACGTGGATCCGGACCAGGAACCGATCACCGGGGAGTCCGGTGAGGCCGAGCCCAGCGAGGAGCTCGTCGAGCCCGAGGTGCAGGTCAGCGCGCCTCCCGGGGCTGACGACCTCGGTCTCGAGGGGGCGGAGAAGTACGGGCCCGAAGACCTGATGCCCGAGGGCCTCGAGGAGGACCCCAAGGACCCCAACCTCGACGCCGCGGACGTGGCCCAGCTCAAGAGCGAGCAGGCGGAGGGCGATCCCGGCTACCTGCCCGCCAACCCGACACCGCTGGTCCTCGACGAGGAGTCCGGGTTCAACGAGTCGGAACAGGCCGAGGACGCACCGCAGATGACCGGAGGGCTCGGGGCGCCAACCACGCTCCTGAAGGGCAGCGGCAAGGACTCCGAGCCCGAAGAGGAGGAAGCCGAGGAAGCCACCGCGTCCGAGCTCGTGCTCGTGGCGGTGAAGGAGCAGGAGGAGCTGCTCGCCGCCTTCGCCGCGCTGGCGGAGGAGCTGAACGAGCTGCTCGCGGGCTTTGAGAGCACGACCTTCGTCAAGCGCCTCAAGGCCGCATCTCGCAGGCAGCTCGACGTCGCGACCGGGCTCGCGGAGCTGGGCGGCTTCGGGACCCCCGCGGGTGCGGTGGGCAGCGTCGGGCCGCGCACCGAGCTGGCGGCGCAGCAGGTGGCGGAGGCGGACACGCTGCTCACGCTCCAGTCGGACCTCGCGGCCTACGCGTCGCGCAAGCCGGGCGAGGGAGCCGCGCGCGTGTCCGCGAAGATGCAGGAGGCGGATGTGCCCGCGTCCCTGCAGGCCCTCTCGAGCTCGATCGCGGAGGCCCAGGTCGGACGCTCCACGATCGAGTGCGAGCACTGGGCGGACACGCTCGACCGCTGGGCCGAGGAGCTCGTCCCGCCGTCGGCCGAGGGCGAGGCCGGCGGGCACCCCGACCTGATCGAGCTGCCCAACCTCTCACCCGAGATGGTGCTGGCGATCATGCGCATCCTGGACCGGGAGGTGCAGCTGCGGGAGGAGGTGCGCGAGCTGGACGGAGTTCTTGGTGCGATCGGCGCAAAGGACCACGCTGAGCAGGCGCTGGCGCTCGGGATCACCCAGGCGGAGCTCGCGGCCAGCGCGCGCGCGATCGCGGACGAGATTGCGCTGATGCCCTATGCGCCCGACCAGAACGCGGCGACCCTCCAGGCGGAGCTCGACGAGCTGGAGGAGCCCGACCAGGAGGGGCGCCGCCTGGAGGGGGAGGAGCTCCAGGCGGCGATCGAGCGCGTGCAGAACCGCGCGGAGTTCGGGTTGAAGTTCCTGTCCGTGCAGATGGAGAAGCTCCGCAAGGCGGCGGACGTCATGGACGAGGTGGTCGGGCAGCTCGCGGCGACCCGCACCGGTATCGAAACCAACGCGGCCATCTCGGAAGTGATCGAGATCCTCCTCGAGACCCACCGCATTCCCAACGCGCCGATGATCGTCAAGGTCCCGCCGCCCGCGACGAAAGCCCAGCTCTTGTTCGGCTCTGGCGACGGCGGGAGCCGGGCCTCAATTCCAGAGCGCGAGCCCGTGCAGGCGACCGGCAGGAGCGGTCGGGTGCTGCCCGAGGAATACCGGCAAGGGCTTGACGCCTATCTGAACGCCCTGGAGGGCGGAGCTGAGTGAGCACCATGACCCTACGCACGATTGCATCCCTCTTCTCCCTCGTCCTCCTCGCTACATCCGCCTCGGCGCAGGACTCGGAGCTCCGATACGGTTCGGGCGTTCCGGCCTCCGTGCGCGCGTTCAATCAGAAGGCGCTCACCTACCTCGCCGAGACGCAGCGCGAGGCGGGGTTCTGGATGGACACCCAGGGAGAAGGCGCTGGCGTGGTCGGGGTCTGCGTGATGGCGTTCCTCGCGAGCGGCGAGGACCCCGACTACGGCCCCTACGCGGAAAACGTGCGGCGGTCGGTGCGCTACCTGATCGCTAGTCAGGACCCCAGCACCGGCTTCATCAGTGGCGCAGGCCACGGTCCGATGTACCACCACGGACTCGCGACCCTGGCGCTGTCCGAGGTCTACGGCGCGGTCAACGAGCGGCTCCTGTGGAAGGGGAGTGAAGTGCCTGAAGCCCAGCGACGCTCGATCGGAGAGGCCCTCGAGCTGGCGGTGCGCTGCATCGTCACCTCGCAGGACCAGAACCCGTGGAAGGCCTGGCGCTACTCCCCCGAGGGCCAGGACGCAGACACGACGGTTTCGGGGACGGTCCTGATGGGTCTCCTGGGCGCGCGCAACGCCGGCGTGGAGGTGCCGAACAGGTCGATCGACGACGCGATCCGGTTCTTCGAGACCAACACGCTCCAGTCGGGACTCGTGACCTACAAGCCCGCCGAGAACCACGGGGACGGCCTGTGCCGCGCCGCGATTGCGACCCTCGTCTACGCCATCGCCAAGCGCCAGGACTCGCCCCAGTACGCGGCGTCCTCGAGCTTCATCAAGAAGTTCCTCGACGAGGACATCACCTCGTACCCCTTCTACACGCGCTACTACGTGGCGCAGGCGCTCTTCCAGTCGGACTTCGAGGCGTGGAAGGTCTGGAACGCGCGCACGGTGGAGTTGCTCACGGAGATGCAGGGACCGGACGGCAGCGTGAAGAGCGACCACGGACTGGCGTACGGCACGGGCATGTCGGTGCTCGCGCTCGCGCTCAACTACCGGCTCCTGCCGGTGTACGAGAGGTAGCTCAGATGAAGGTGCTCCTACTCTGCTTCCTGGCCTGCAACGTGGCGCTGGGCGCTCAGGACGGCGAGGCCGTCCTGCACTGGAAGGACGGCGGGCGGCTGCGCGGGTCGATCGCGCCGGGTCAGGCCGACAGCTCCGACGAGGTGCGCCTCCACGCGCCGCAGTTCGCAGGCGAGCTCGTGCTCGCGCGTGGCGCTCTGGACGAGATCGAGTTCGTGGGTGGCGACCCGAGCGAGGCGCCGGTGGGTGGCGCGTTCCGGGTGGTGACGACGACCGGCGACGTGTGGACCGCGGACCTGACCGGATCGGATCCGTCGGCGCTGACCTTCCACAGCGAGCGCCTCGGCGAGGTGCGCGTCCCCCGCAGCGCGGTCCGGACGATCGAGCGCGTGGACGACCCGGCGGTCCTGCTCGACGCTTCGCGCTTCGCGCGGGAGATCGAGGAGCTCTCGGGCCCACTCGAGGACCTGCGCTTCTGGGTCTACGACGACTTCGCGGACATCATCCGGAGCACGGGAGACGCGCTCGGGGTTCCAGAGAACGCCCCTGGCCGGGATCGCGTGATCCCGTTGATCACCGACAATCAGGTCGACGACATTCGCCTCGACTTCGGTGCGGCCACGCCGCGGTTCGAGGGGAGTCGCTCGCGGGGCTTCGTCAACCTGGGTCTCAACCCGTCGGGCTCGTTCGACGGGATGGCGATGGTTTTCGAGGGCCGCTTCCTGGCCGAGCAGAGTGGCCGGCACACCTTCGTCGTGCGCGCGACTCACGGGGCGCGCCTGTTCGTCGACGGCGAGCTCGTGGTCGAGGGGAAGACCCTGGCGGGCATGGAAGGGGGCTCCGCCACCCGCGATGTATCCGTCGAGCTCACGGCCGGCGCCCACGACCTCCGCGTCGTCTACTTCAACTTCGTCAAGGAACAGGAGCTCATCATCACGATGATCGGTCCCGGCGGAGAGGAACGCCCTCTCTCGGGGAAGAACCTCGAGCGCACGTGGGTTCGTGGGCCCGGCGGCCACGCGCGCACGGAGGCCAAGGACGCGCGCCTGTGGCACGCGGTCGAGCTCCCCGCTCGGTTCGAGGTCGCCCTCGAGCTCGTCTCGACCGCGTCGCCGAGGTTCGTGATGTCGATCGAGGGTGACGATGAGGCCCCCGCGCTCGCGCTGGAGACCTGGGACGACCTGCTCGTCGTGACCCAGGGCGACGTCTTCGAGCCCCTCGGGACGCTGCTCGCGGACCAGGGTGCAGTCGAGCTGCGTCTGGCGTTCGACGGCGAGCAGGGGACGCTCGAGGTGTTCGACGGGGGCGGTCGCTCGATGGGCACGGCGAGTGGCGTTCGCTTACCGACCGGCGCGACGGGGATCTCGCTGCGCAACCGCGGCGCCGACCTCACCGCGCGGCGCTTCGTCGTGCGCAGGGGGCTGCGGGTCGCCCAAGCGATCGACACGATGGGGTCGATCGACCCCGAGCGCGCCCGCGTTCAGTTGCGTGACGGGCGGGTTGTGTACGGCCGGCTCGAGGTGGGCGCCTCGGGTGCGTTCGTCCTCTCGGAGGAGGGCGCGCGCGAGGCGGTCGAGCTCGCGGACGTGACGCGCGTCCTGTATCCCGCGGCGACGCCGCGTTCGGCGACGGGGCTGTCCACGCTGACCTACGCGGACGGCGCGGTGCTCCACGGCGAGGTCGGGGCCCTGCATCCGGAGCACGTCGAGCTCGTGCCCGCCTTCATGGACGAGCCGCTCGCCTGCTCGACGGTGGGGGCGTCCAGGCTGACGCTCGAGGACGCGGCGCCCACTCCTGTCGAGCAAGGGCCTCTCGACGAGCTCGAGACGAGCGCCGGCGTGCTGCGCGGCTTCTCGAGCTTCGGCGGGGAGGCCGGGCCGCTCGCGTTCCAGCCGCTGGGAGCCGCGCGAGCGACCGAGCTCGTGACGACGGCGGAGGCTCGCCTTCAACGGAGGTCGCTTCAGGTCGAGCCCGAACCCGCGTTCGATGCGGTCCGATTCCCACACGTCCTGCACTCCCGCGCCGGCGAGCGCGTCCCCTGTGAGCTCGTCGCCTGGCGCGACGACGTCGTCACCGTTCGGATCCCCTTCCGCGAGGGGGCGCGCGAGGTCGACGCGGCGCAGGTCAAGGCGCTGGACCTCACCGGCGACACGCTCGTCGAGCAGGTCTACCGGACGAGCGAGGCCTCCGGGAAGATCCCTGCGCAGCTGCTCGAACGCGCGCTGATGGTCCCGCGCTTCCGGCGCAAGAACCCCGACGACTTCGTCCTGCTCGCGCGGTCGGAAGACCTGCTGCGCGGCGAGCTCGTCTCGATCCTCGGCGGCGTGCTGCGCGTCGAGTCGAAGCTGAAGGAGCAGGACGTCTCGCTCGAGCGGCTGGCGTTGATCGTGAACGTCGAGGAGCGTGCGGTGGACGAGACCGCCGGTGCCCTCGTGACGCTGGTCGACGGAACGACCCTCGTGCTCGCGCCGGACGCGGTCTCGGACGGCTTGCTGCGCGGTCGTTCTGCCGCGTACGGAGATGTCGCGGTTCCGATCGATCGAATCACGGACGTCCGCCTCGGGCCCGCTGCCTCGGCGGCTGGGGAGGGGACGTTCGCCGCCTGGGTCGCCCGGCCCGCACCCGAGCCCACCTGGGGGGATTGACCTC
>JAHEJV010000087.1 GCA_024638705.1 Deltaproteobacteria bacterium
CGCCGAGGGACGCGTCGTGCGGCTCACTTCGCGGGCGACGATCCTCATCGACCTCGACGGCAACCACGTGCGCATCCCGAACGCCGCCGTGTTCAAGGCGACCATCCTCAACTACACGCGCAACCCGCACCGGCGCTTCACGTTCGACGTCGGCGTCGCGACCGACTTCGATCTCGTTGCCGCGGTGCAGCTCGGCGTCGCGACGCTCGAGGCGATGCCGGCGCTCCTCGAAGACCCCGCGCCGCGCGGATGGTTGGACGTGCTGGGCGACTCGAGCGTCGGGCTCAGGTTCACGGCGTGGATCGATCAGCGCGAAGTTGACTGGGCCGCCGCGCGCGGCGAGGCGATGCGTCGCGTGAAGAAAGCCTACGACGACGCCGGCATCGTGATGCCCGAGCCGACGGTGCGCGTCCTCTCGGCGTCGCCCTCCAGCCGTCGGGCGTCCTCCGCGGCCCGTGTGGATGCCGAGGTCGACCTCGCCCCGGAGAACGAGCTCGAGCAAGCCGTCGCTGCGGATCGCGCCGCGGCGGGCGACGACCTGCTCGACGACGCGCGCGCCGTCGAGTGAGCGGGCTGCGTCGCTCCGGCCGGGTCCCCGCGCAGGTCGGGTGATCGCCGCCTGCGGGAGATCAGGTGCGTTTGCAGCCGGCCGGCGGGGCCTGCAGCGGGTGCGGGTCGATCGGTGGTTTCTCGCTGCGCCGTCGTCGCTCGGCCTAGCCCGGATCGCCCGGGTCCGACGGCGTCCAGCTCATCTGCAGCGCGCGCACCAACAGGCTGGCCATGGCGAGCGACGCGAGCACATTCGCCAACAGCACGAGCTCGACGCCCCGGCCGTCCCACAGCGATACGCCCGAGAGCGCTCGGAAGCCGAAGCCGAGAACGACGGTGCCGACCAGGAAGATGGCCGTGAGGCTGCCCGTCATGATGACGCCGGCGGTCGGCTGCTCGTCGCGGCCGAAGAGGGCGATCGCGACGACCAGGGCCAATCCGACGAAGATCCCGAGATGCAGCGCGGTGTATCCGGCGATGAGTGCGGCGCCGAGGCCGCGAGACAGGTCGAATGGCTCGCCGAGGAAAAGGGTCGCGCCGAGCGCATTGGGCGTGGCGAGGGGACGCCCTTCGATCATGTCGATCAGGAGAAAGAATACCGCCACGGTCGAAGCACCCAGCGCACCGGTGGCAATGCCCCAGCGGTAGTACGGAAGATCCTCTCGTTGCTGTTCCATGGATGCCGTCCTCCCTTGCCGCAATGATGAGGGATCCGCGTGCCGGGCACCACGTCGGCGAGGGGTTGCGTGGGGGCGTCGCGCGGCGGGACGCGCGCCCCGGTGGGCGGCGTGTAGAGGCGACCGGGAGCGCCGCCACCCGCGGACTCGAGCCCGCTGGGGGTCCGTTCCCGCACTGCGGGCCTAGGCGAGATCGGCCCTTTCTCGGAAGCGGGTTCGCCCGTTCAGTTCGGGAATGCGTGACGGGGCGCAGAGGTCGCCGTCCGGCTTCCCTCGGCTTCACCTCGCTGCGCGCCGGCCCGCTCCGCAGGCCGGCTCGCTAGGGCCGCACGATCGCGAAGTTCTCGTCCGGGGTCTCGAGGAGGCCGAAGAAACGACGCAGCGCCGCGAGTTCACCGTCGATCTCGACTTCGTTCGAGAAGAGCATCTCGCGGGTGCCGGCGTCGCCGGTGATCAGGCGCAACATCAGATCCCTCGTGATGCGGATCGTGACGTCGGCCTCCGGGTCCGGGGCGGTGCGGCGGTGGTGCAGCACCGAATTCTGGATCCAGAGCCGGTACGACTCGTCGATGTCCGTGAACACGAAGTTCACGGCGAGATCGACTCCGGCGGCGCCCGGGCCGTCGAGACGGGTCGCGAAGGCGTCGAAGAAGCGTTCCATCGGGGTGTGGCGCAGCAGTTGAATGGCCGACGCGAGTCCGGTGCCACCCCCGGGCTCGCCATTGCGCAGCTCGTAGGCGCCGGAGAGGTAGACGTCGCGCCACGGGCCCGACTCGGCGGCGTAGCCGAGCTGCTCGTAGGTGCGGGCCAAGAGCTCTTCGGCGTCGCCGCCGGCCTGGCCGGCGAAGACGAGATGGTCGAGCAGGCTCGCGGCCCAGCGGTATTCGCCGGCGTCGTAGGCGTCGCGCGCGCGTCCGAGCACGGCGTCGGCGCCGCCCATCGCCGCGACGTACTTCGCGCCGCTCTCCTCCGGCGGCAGCGGGTCGAGGTTCGCCGGGTTGCCGTCGTACCAGCCGAAGTACCACTGGTAGACGGCCTTCGCGTTGTGTCGGACCGTCCCGTAGTAGCCGCGGTTGGCGAAGCTCGGCGCGAGCGACTCGGGCAGCTCGAGCTGTTCGGCGATCTCGCGCGGCGTGTGCCCCGAGCTGGCGAGCCGCATCGTCTGGTCGTGGATGTACTTGTAGGTGTCGCGCTGCTTCTCGAGATAGTCGACGATGCGCGCGTTGCCCCACGTGGGCCAGTGGTGGCTGGCGAACATCACCTCCGCCTCGCTGCCGAACATCACGATCGCCTCGTCGATGTAGCCACTCCAGCGCAGCGCGTCGCGCACCTTCGCGCCGCGCAGCGTGTAGAGGTTGTGCATCGTGTGCGACACGACCTCCGCCCCGCAGAAAGCCTTCTTCTCGGGGAGGTAGAACGTGAACTCGGCGGGCGCTTCCGACTCGGGCGTGTACTGGAAGACGAAACGCACGCCGTCGATGGTCATCTCGGTGGGCGTGGCGCCGACGACCTCGGTGGGCACCGCGAGGCCGACGGTGCCGAAGGCGGGACCCTTGCCGAGACCGGAGTCGACGTGGCCGCGCACGCCGCGCGGGAGCCGACGGCCGTACATGAGGTCGGCGCGGCGGCGCATCGTGATGCCGGCGATCACATTCTCGCTCGTCGCCTCCTCGAGGAAGCCCGCCGGCGCGATCACCCGCACGTTGCGTTCGGCGATCTCCTCCTGCGAGATCACCCCTTCGATGCCGCCGAAGTGGTCGATGTGGCTGTGGGTGAAGATCACCGCCGTGATCGGTCGCGCGCCGAGCGTGCGTTCGACGAGGCGATAGGCGGCCCCCGCAGTCTCCTTCGCCGTGAGCGGATCGACGACGATGCGTCCCCGCTCGCCCTCGATGATCGTCATGTTCGACAGGTCGTAGCCGCGCACCTGATAGACGCCGTCGGTCACCTCGAACAGGCCGTGGATGCCGTTCAGGCGCGCCTGGCGCCAGAGGCTCGGATTCACCGAGCCGGGCGCCTTCTCGTCCTCGGTGAAGGCGTAGGCCGTCGTGTCCCACACGACGCGACCGTCCGCATCCCTCACGACGACTTCACTCTCGAAGGAGAGGCGCCCGCGCATGGCGTCCTCGAAGTCGGTCGGGTCATCGAGCGGGAGCGCTGCGTAGTCGGCGGCGGCGTCGCGTGTGGCCTTCGTCGCGCCCGAAGTCGTCCCGCCGGTCGGGAAGAGGCTCGAGCACGCCGACGAAACCAGCAGGGCCATGGCCAGGGCGCACCAGCGCATCGCGGAGATCAAGATGGATCCCTTCTGCTCGGGCTAGACGAGCTTGCGGAAGTTCGGCGGACGCTTCTCGGCGAGCGCCGCGACGCCTTCCTTCGATTCGTCGGTGCCGTAGTAGAGCGCCACCGCCTGGAAGGCCATGCCGGAAAGGCCGCGGATGTTCTCGCTATCGGCGTTGAACGACGTCTTCGCCAGAGCGATCGCGGTGGGGCTGCGCTGCACCAGCTCGGCGCACCACTCGTCGACGAGCGCGTCGAGCTGGTCGTCGGGCGCCACCTCGTTCACGAGGCCCATTTCCTTCGCTTCGGCTGCGCTGTAGCGGCGGCAGAGGTACCACATCTCACGCGCCTTCTTCTCGCCGACGACGCGCGCGAGGTAGGCGGTGCCGAAGCCCGGATCGACCGAGCCCATCTTCGGACCCACCTGCCCGAAGATCGCGCTCTCGGCGGCGAGGGTGAGGTCGCAGAGCGTCGCGAGCACGTTGCCGCCGCCGATCGCATAACCGCGCACCTTCGCGATCACCGGCTTCGGCGCGTCCCGGATGGCGGTGTGCATCTCCTCGACGGGCATGCCGACGGCGCCGCGCGCGCCGGCGTAGGATCCGTCCTCGCCGTGCCCGGACTGGTCGCCGCCGGTGCAGAACGCGCGATCGCCCGCGCCGGTGAGGACGATGGCGCCCACGTCCTTGTCGTAGCCCGCCTCGCGGAAGGCGTGGATCAGCTCGTCGCAGGTGCGCGCGCTGAACGCGTTCATCACGCGCGGTCGGTCGATGGTGATGGTGGCGACGTGGTCGGCCACGTCGTAGAGGATGTGTTGGTAGTCCATGGGGGTTGGTTGCCGGTAGGCGCTCCGCTCCTTTCTTCTGTTCGACTTCGCTCGGCTGCGCCTCGCTGCGCGCGACCTACGGCCGCTTGCGGTCGCATTCTACAGACGTGCCGGGCTAAAGTGCGCCGCGATGCGACGCCCCCGCGCCCGCCGGACGACCGCGCTCTTCGCGGCGCTGCTCGCGGCCGCCTGCGCGCCCGACGCGCGCCTCGACCACTCGGGCCCCACCGCCGACTGGCCCGAGTACGCCGGCACGAAGGGCGGGCAGCACTACTCGCCGCTCACCCAGGTGACGCGCGACAACGTCTCCCGCCTCGAGCTCGTCTGGAGCCATCACAGCGGCGACTTCTTCGCCGGCAGCGCCGACCGCGCGTCCACCGCGCTCCAGGTGACCCCGATCGTCGTGCGCGACACGCTCTACTACTGCACGCCCTACATGCGCGTGTTCGCCCTCGATCCCGAGACCGGCGAGGAGCGCTGGCGGTTCGACCCGGAGCTGCGCGGGCGCGGCGTCGGTGGTCCCTATCCGCTGACGTGTCGCGGGGTCTCGTACTGGGAGGAGAGCCCGGACGCCGAAGGCGTGTGCGCGCGCCGCATCCTCTACGGCACGCGCGACTCGGAGCTGATCGCACTCGACGCCGACACCGGGAAGCCGTGCGCAGAATTCGGCGAGGACGGCCGCGTCGCGCTGCGCGAAGGCGTCGGCGACGCCCCGGAAGTGCCCGACTGGGAGTACTACCCGACGTCGCCGCCGCTCGTGATCGGCGACCTCGCCGTGTTGGGCGCGCTCGTCGCCGACCAGCTGCGCACCGACGCACCGTCGGGCGTGGTGCGCGCCTTCGACGTGAGGAGCGGCGAGCTCGTCTGGGCGTGGGACCCGGTGCCGCCCGGGTGGGTGCCCGACCCGCCCGAGGGCGAGCTCTACCAGCGCGGCACGCCGAACGTGTGGTCGATCCTCTCGGGCGACCCGGAGCGCGGCCTCGTCTTCGTGCCGACGGGCAGCGCTTCACCCGACAGCTTCGGCGGCCTGCGCCGCGGCGTCGACCACTACGGCAGCTCGACCGTCGCGCTCGACGCGAAGACGGGGAAGGTCGTGTGGCACTTCCAGGCCGTGCACCACGACGTCTGGGACTACGACGTCCCGGCCCAGCCCCAGCTCCTCCAGCATCCCGACGTCGGCGGCGGACGCCCCGCCGTCGTGCAGCCGACGAAGATGGGCCACGTCTTCGTCCTCGATCGCGAGACGGGCGAGCCGCTCTATCCGGTGGAAGAGCGCCCCGTCCCGCAGGACGGCGTGCCCGGGGAGACGCTCGCGCCCACCCAGCCCTTCCCGACGCATCCGCCGCCGCTGCATCCGACCGAGCTCACCGAAGAGAACATGTTCGGCTTCACGCCTTTCGACCGCGCGTCGTGTCGCGAGCAGCTCGAGCAGTACCGCTGGGACGGACCGTTCACGCCGCCCACCGTCGCGGGCTCGATCCAGTTTCCGCATACGGCGGGCGGCATGAACTGGGGCGGTGTCGCGCTCGACCCGGAGCGCGGCACGCTGATCGCGAACCAGAGCCACATCGCGCTGGTCACGAAGCTGGTGCCGCGCGAGGAGTTCGACGCGATGCCCGCCGGATCGGTGACGTATCCGATGGAGGCCTACCCGATGCGCGGCACGCCCTACGGCGTGATCCGGCATCCGCTCTTCTCGAGCTTCGGCGCACCGTGCAATCCGCCGCCGTGGGGAACGCTGACGGGCGTCGACCTCGCGAGCGGCAAGGTCCGCTGGCAGGTGCGGCTCGGCACGACGCGCGATCAGGCGCCGTGGCCGCTGTGGGCGATCCCGTGGTGGGGCAATCTCGGCGCGCCGAACTTCGCCGGCGGCCTCGTCACCGCGAGCGGCGTCTACTTCATCGGCGCGACGAGCGACAAATACTTCCGCGCCTTCGACGCCGACACCGGCGACGAGATCTGGCGCACGCGCATCCCCTACACCGGGAACGGCACGCCGATGAGCTACCGCCTTCGCGACGACGCGCGCCAGTTCGTGGTGATCGCCGCCGGAGGGAACCCGTTGACGGGCCCCGGCGACGCGCTGCTCGCCTTCGCGTTGAAGCGGTAGCGAGGCGCCCCTCGACGGGCGCCCCTCGGACGTGTTCCAATGACGCCCCGCGCCCCACCCAAGGAGTCTCCATGCCCTCCTCCCGCCAGTTCGGCTTCGAGTCCACCGCTTCCGAGGTCGTCGCCGGCCTCGATCTCTCGCATCTCTCGGCCATCGTCACCGGCGCGTCCGGCGGACTCGGCGCCGAGAGCGGGCGGGCACTCGCCGAGCGTGGCGCCCGCGTGACGCTCACCGCGCGCGACGCGGCGAAGGGGGAGGGCGCGGCCGAGGCGATCCGCAAGTCGACGGGCAACCCACGCGTGGACGTGATGTCCCTCGAGCTCACCTCATCCGACAGCATCCGCGCCTTCGCGAAGGAGTTCGAGGCGAGGCACGGCGAGCTG
This sequence comes from Deltaproteobacteria bacterium, assembly GCA_024638705.1. GTDB lineage: Bacteria > Myxococcota_A > UBA9160 > UBA9160 > SMWR01 > JAHEJV01. The sequence continues at coordinate 6,823 of JAHEJV010000087.1, forward strand.
AACGTGCTGCTGTGCAACGCGGGCGTGATGGCGTGTCCGCTCGAGCGCACCGCGCAGGGTTACGAGATGCAGTTCGCGACGAACCATCTCGGGCATTTCCTGCTCGCCGGGCTCCTGATGCCGATGCTCATTGCGGGAGCGCCGTCGCGGATCGTGTCGGTCAGCTCGCGCGGCCACCGCTTCTCGCCGGTCGTCTTCGACGACATCCACTTCGAGAAGCGCGAGTACGACAAGTGGGCTTCCTACGGTCAGGCGAAGACGGCGAACGTGCTCTTCGCCGTCGAGCTCGATCGGCGCTTGAAGGAAAAGGGCGTGCGCGCCAACGCGCTGCACCCGGGCGGCATCATGACCGACCTCGGCCGTCACCTCACCGAGGACGACATCAAGGAGCTGATGTCGCGCGCGCCGGGCGGAAAGATGGAGTGGAAGACGCCGGAGCAGGGCGCCGCGACGTCCGTCTGGGCCGCGACCGCGCCGGAGCTCGAAGGCAAGGGCGGGCTCTACCTCGACGACTGCCAGATCGCCGAAGAGCGCACCTCCGAGGACGACCCGGGTGGCTACGAGGCGTACGCGCGCGATCCGGAAGCGGCGAAGCGCCTGTGGACCGTGTCGGAAGAGATGGTCGGGGAGCGTTTCGATTTCTGATCCGCGCTTCGCGATGCGCTTCGTGTGGCTCCTGTGCTCGGTGGGGCTCGCGTCGGCGTGCGCTCGCGACGTGCAGGAAGCGCAGCCCGCGTCGCGCGACACAGCGCTCGCGCTGCACCGCGACGCGATCGTCGTCGACGGACACTCGGACACGACGCCCTGGTTCGGCGACCCCGAGTGGGACTTCGGCGCGCGCCACGACACCGGGCACCAGGACCTCCCGCGCATGCGCGAGGGCGGGCTCGATGTGCAGCTCTGGTCGATCTACCTCTCGAAGGAGGAGGCCGGTGACGATCCGGTGCCGAAGGCGATCGCGCGGATGGAGCTGGTGCACGAGATGGCCGCGCGTTTTCCGGACGACATGGAGGTGGCGGCCACCGTCGCCGACGTGCGGCGCATCGTCGGCGAAGGGAAGATCGCGAGCCTGATGGGGCTCGAGGGCGGCCACCTGATCGCAGACGATCTCGCGCCCCTCGCCACCTATCACCGGCTCGGCGCGCGCTACCTCACGCTCACCCATTCCTTCCACACGAGCTGGGCGGATTCGTCGGGCACGACCGAGACGCCCGAACCGCTGCACGGCGGGCTGACTCCCTTCGGCGAGGACGTCGTCCGCGAGCTGAACCGACTCGGCATGCTGGTCGACGTGTCGCACGTCTCGGACGACACCTTCTTCGACGCCCTGCGCGTGAGTGCTGTGCCGGTGATCGCGTCGCACTCGTCGGTGCGCGCCGTCGCAGGACACCCGCGCAACATCTCCGACGAGATGCTGCGCGCGCTGGCGCATCAGGGCGGCGTCGTGATGATCAACTTCTACTCGGGCTATGTGGACGAGGCGCTGGTCGCTCCGATCCGCGAGCTCTTCGTCCCGCTGCTGCCGCGGATCCGGGCGATCCGCGAGCGCCACGCCGACGATCCGCTCCAGCTGCGGCGCGAACAGCGCGCGCTGCTCGGCGGCCTCGACGTGCCGCGCACCGACCTCGACACGGTGCTCGACCACTTCGACCATGCGATCGCCGTCGCCGGCCCCGAGCACGTCGGCATCGGCGCGGACTGGGACGGGGTGGTGAGCATGCCGCGCGGGCTCGGCGACGTGAGCGAGCTGCCGAATCTCACGCGAGGCCTGCTCGCGCGCGGTCATTCACCGGAGACGGTGCGCGGCGTGCTCGGCGAGAACTGGCTGCGCGTGATGGAAGAAGCCGAGCGCGTGGCGCTTCGCATGCAGCGCGACGCGAGCTGAAGAAGGAGCGAACGATGACGGGACGTCTCGAAGAGAAGGTGGTGATCGTGACCGGCGGCGCGTCGGGCATCGGCCGCGGAACGGCCGAGGTGCTGGCGCGCGAGGGTGCGCGCGTCGTGATCACCGACGTGAACGAAGCGCTCGGCGACGAGGCGGCGAAGGCGATCGGCGGCGACGCCCTCTTCCTGCGCCACGACGTCGCCGACGAGGCGAGCTGGCAGTCGGTGATCGCGGCGACCGTCGACCGCTTCGGCCGCCTCGACGTGCTCGTGAACAACGCCGGCATCATCGAAGTGGCGGACATCGAGAACACCACGGTCGAGCAGCTGCGCCGCGTGCTCGCGGTGAACACCGAGGGCGTCTTCCTCGGTTGCAAGCACGCGATCCCGGCGATGCGCGCGAGCGGGGGAGGTTCGATCGTCAACATCTCCTCCACCGCCGGGCTCGTCGGGACGCCGCCCTTCGCCGCGTACAGCGCGAGCAAGGGCGCCGTGCGCGCGCTCACGAAGACGGTGGCCGCGCACTGTCAACAGAAGGGCGACGCGATCCGCTGCAACTCGGTGCATCCCGGCGGCATCGACACGCCGCTCGTGCGCGCGATCACGCCCGAGCGCACCGCCGACGACGGCGAGACGGTGGAGCGCGGACGGGCGATCGGCTACGGCGAGCCGCAGGACATCGGCCACCTCGTCTCGTATCTCGCGTCCGACGAATCGCGCTTCATGACCGGCGCGGAGCTCGCCATCGACGGCGGCCTCACCGCCACCTGATCCCCGCCGCCGGGACCCAACCATCGGAAGGAATCCCCATGTCCAGCCCGCTCCCCGCCGTCGCGCTCGCCGCCGTGCCCGGCCGCCGCCAGTCCGCCCTCGATCTCGCCAAGGAGTGCGAGGCGAGGGGCTTCGCCGGCCTCTACTGCGCGAGCTTCGGCGACGCGATGGGGCTGTGCGAGGCGCTCGCCTTCGCCACCGAGCGCATCCCCTTCGGCACGGCGATCGCCAATCTCTACACACGCCACGTGTCCGACTACGCCCAGTCGGCGGCGATGATCCACGAGCTCTCGGGCGGGCGCTTCTCCTTCGGCGTCGGCGTCAGCCACGCGCCGATGAACGATCGCCTCGGCATCCGCACCGGCAAGCCGCTCGGCGACATGCGCGAGTTCGTCGAGACATTCAAGGCGACGAAACGCGTGGGCGATCTGCCGCCGGTGGTGGTGGCCGCGCTGCGCAAGAAGATGGTGGCGCTGGCCGGCGAGATCGGCGACGGCGTCGTGTTCGCGAACGCGTCCCGCTCGCACATGGCCGACTCGCTGTCGGCGCTGCCCCCCGCGAAGCGCGCCGACCCCGACTTCTATATCGGCGACATGATCCCCACCTGCATCAGCGACGACCGCGAAGCCGCGATGGCGCGCAACCGCAAGACGCTCGTGATGTACGTCTCGCTACCGAACTACCGCAACTACTGGAAGGAGGCCGGCTACGTCGAGGAGATGGACGCGATCGCCAAGGCGATCGAAGCGGGCGAGCAACAGAAGGTCCCGTCGTTGATGAGCGACCGCTGGCTCGCCGACGTCACCCTATTCGGCACCGCCGCCGAGGTCCGGGAGGGCGTGGAGGCCTGGTTCGACGCCGGCGTCCGGACCCCGATCCTGGTGCCGTCATCGGCCGTGGGAAACCAGCTCGTCGCCTTCCAGGAGCTCTTCGCCGCCTGGGCGTGAGCCGCGGCGGCCCCCGGGGCGCGCGACGGGCGCGATCGGCCGGCGAGGTTATGGTTCCCCCGTGCTGGAACTCTCCCTGCTCTACGACGGCGATTGCCCGCTCTGCTCGCGGGAGGTCGAGATGTTGCGCCGCCGCGACAAGCGCGGCGCGATCGCGATGATCGACATCTCGGCGCCGGGCTTCGATGCGTCGGTGTACGGCCTCGACCAGCACACGGTGATGGCGCGCATCCACGGCGTGCTGCCCGACGGCACGGTCGTCGAGGGCATGGAAGTGTTCCGCCGCGCCTACTCGGCGGTGGGTCTCGGCTGGCTGCTCGCGCCGTCGCGCTGGCCGATCATCGGTCGGCTCTTCGACTGGGCCTACAACCTCTTCGCGCGCTACCGCCTGCGCCTCACCGGACGCGCCCACGCCTGCGACGACGCCTGCGCGCGACCGACGGAGACGGCGCGCCCGTGAGGAAGCACGTCCTCCGACGTGAACAGCGGCTCAACGCCCCGCTCGAGGACGTCTTCCCCTTCTTCGCGGATGCCGGAAACCTCCAGCGCATCACGCCGCCCGAGGTGGGCTTCCAGATCGATACGCCGCTACCGATCGAGATGCGTGTCGGCGCGCTGATCGACTACCGCCTGCGGCTGTTCGGCGTGCCTTTCCGCTGGCGCACCGAGATCACCGAGTGGGACCCGCCGCGCGGTTTCGTCGACGAGCAGGTGCGCGGCCCCTACGCGCTCTGGCGTCACGAGCACCGCTTCGCGCCCGATCCCGCCAGCGACGGCGGCGCCACGATCATGATCGACGAGGTGCACTACGCGCTGCCGCTCTCGCCCCTCGGCGAGATCGCACTGCCGATCGTGCGGCGTCAGCTCGATCGCATCTTCGACTTCCGCGCCCAGGCGGTGCCCGAGATGGTGAAGTCGAAGACGCCCACGCGCGCCTAGATCGCCTGGCTCGCGAGGAATTCCTTCACGCGCGCGCCGACGTAGTCGATCTGCTCGTCGCTGAGCTCGGGAAACATCGGCAGGGAGATCAGCGCTCGGCAGGCCTCGACCGTGTTCTTCAGATCGCCCGCGCGGTGCGGGTGCTTCGAGAGCGCGGGCTGCAGGTGGCCGGGATTCTTGTAGTGGATGCCCGTTCCGACGCCGTGCTCGCCGAGCCAATCGGCCATCTCGTCGCGGCGCGGCGTGCGCATCGCATAGCAATGGTAGACGTGCTCGCGGTCGGGCCGCGCGGTCGGAATGGTGATCGGCGTGTCGGCGAAGAGGGCGTCGTAGCGCGCGGCATGGCAGCGCCGCTTCGCGTTGTTCGCGTCGAGGTGCGGCAGCTTCGCGCGCAGCACCGCCGACTGCAGCTCGTCCATGCGCAGGTTGTAGCCGACGATCGCGTGCTCGAACTTCGAGACGTGGCCGTGGTGGCGCAGCAGACGCACCTGCTCGGCGATCTCTGCGTCGTTCGTCGAGACGAAGCCGCCCTCACCGACGCCGCCGAGGTTCTTCGTGAAGTAGAAGCTGAAGCTCGCGACGTCACCGAGGCTTCCACAGGGGCGCCCCTTGTACTTCGCGCCGTGGGCCTGCGCCGCGTCCTCGACGACGCGCAGCCCGTGCTCGCGCGCGACGGCGAGGATCGGATCCATGTCCGCGGCCTGACCGTAGAGATGCACCGGCACGATGGCGCGCGTCTTCTCGGTGACGGCTTCGCGGACGGCGTCCGCGTCGAGCGTGAGCGTGTCGCGCTCGACGTCGGCGAACACGGGCACGGCGCCGATGTGGATGATCGCCTCGATCGTCGCGAAGAAGGTGTGCGCCGGCGTGATCACCTCGTCGCCCGGACCGACGCCCGCCGCCATCAGCGCAGCGAAGAGAGCGTCGGTGCCGTTCGACACCGCCATCCCGTGGGCTGCGCCGCAGTAGGAGGCGAACTCCTCCTCGAGGGCGACCGTGTTCGGGCCCTGGAAGAGCTGCATGCCGTCGAGGATCTTTTCGAACTCGCGGAACACCTCTTCCTTCACCGGAGCGAAGGCGGCGCGGAGATCGACGAGGGGGACGTTCATGGGGCTCACTTCGCGTGGGACGATAGACCGACTCGCGCCCGGATGTGTCGGAAGCTCTCTTCGTACAGGTCGCGCGGCGTCGGCGGGCGCGGCACGCCCGGGAAAACCCTAGCCGACACGTGGCGGACGCAAGCGCGCGTCCACAGGCTGACGCCCCTGGCGCCCGCGCCACGCATCCGGTTGCGCAGCTCCGAGTCTTCCTTGCCGTAGCCGGAGAACGCCTCGTCGAAGCCGTTCACTGCCTCGAAGAGCGTGCGCGTCACGCCGAAGTTGCCGCCGCGGATGCGCGGACGATTCGCACGCCGGCCGGCGTAGAGGCGGTTGCGCCAATGCGCGGAGTGCAGGCGCCACCACGTCTCGCGATCGAGCGGAAGCTCGTGCTCGCCGCGACGCACGCCCTCGGGCGTGAGACGCTCGGTCTCTTCCACGTCGAGGAAGATGTAGCCGCCCACCTGGAACTCCCCGGGCCTTGCGGTCTCGCGATAGGTCGCGACCCAGTCGCGGTGCGGGATGCAATCGCCGTCGAGGAAGAGCAGCAACTCGGCGTCGCTCTCCAGCACGGCGAGATTCTGCGCGCGCATCTTCCGGAAGCCGTCGTCCTCCTGCCAGACGCTGCGCACCTGGAAGGGGAGGTCGGCGAGCGATGCGGCGGTCTTCTCGGCGCGCGGCTCGGACCCGTCGTCGGCGATCACCACGTCGAAGTGGGCGTCGGTCTGGGCGGCGAGGGCCGAGAGCACGAGCGCGAGTTCGCGCGGCTGGTTGTAGGCCGCGACGATCACCGTCGTGGACGGTCCGTCGGGGGAGAAAGGTTCTCGTCGCATTGGCTGCCACGCGACGATATCCTCCGCCCGCCCGATCCACGAGGCGGTTTCATGCTCCCCGGCATCCACGCCCTGCTCGAACTCTCCCGCGTCGACATGGAGATCGCCGCGCTCGAGGAAGAGAAGGCCACCCTCCCGGGCGCGCGCGAAGCGCTCGCCGTCAACCGCAGCGAGGCCGCAGCCGGCGTCGAGGCCGCGGAAGCGGCCCTCGGCGAGGCCGAGCAGGAGCAGCGTCGGCACGAGTCGGTGATGGCCGACCGCGAGGCGTTGGTCGCGAAGCTCGAAGGCCAGCAACACCAGGTGAAGACCAACGAGGCCTACACCGCGTTGCTCCACGAGATCGAGCAGGCGCGCGAGGGCATCTCGGAAGCGGAGACCGCGATCCTCGAAGCGATGGAAGGCATCGAGGTGGCGCGCGCCGCGCTCGAACGCGCGAAGGCCCTGCTCGCCGAGGCCGACGCGAGCATCGCGGCCGACGGCGCCAAGATCGACGACCGCGAGAAGTCGCTCGATCAGAGCCTCGGCAACCTGCGACGCGAGCGCGAAGGCCATGCGAGCGGCGTCGACGCCGCGACGATGGCCACCTACGAGCGGACGGTCGCACGCCGACGACCCGCCGTCGCACTGGTGAAGGGCGAGATGTGCATGGCGTGTCGCGTCGGCCTGCCACCCCAGGCGATCCTCGAGATGCGGAAGGGAGAACGCGTGATCACGTGCGGTAGTTGCCGCCGGATCCTGATCTTCGAAGCGCCTTCCGAGGCCTCCTGACCAGGCCTCCTGATGCCCCGCGGAAGGCGCGTCGTCGCGGCCCGATCGCGCCCCGGAGAGCTGCCTTTTCTCTTTCAGAAACGAGCACTTATGGGTTCGTTCCGACGGAGCGCGCGCGCACGGGGCCGAACGCCATTCTGCTATGATGCGCCGTCCACCCACTGCTGGGGACTCCCCCCCTCCACTCCAGCGGAAGAGGAATGAAGAACAACGACCGTTATTGGGACTGTCTCGACCAGGCGATGGAGGCCTCCCACAGCGGGCGCACCGAAGAGGCGCTCGCGTGGCTGGACGAAGCGCTGCGCGCCCACCCCGATGGCGCCGAGGCCCACAACGGCCGCGGCGAGATCCTGTGGGACGAAGGCCGGGTGGAAGAGGCGCTCTACGAGTTCGAGCGCTCGCTCTCGGCCGACCCGAAGTTCATCACCGCCCACCTGAACCGGGCGGAGCTGCTCGTCGAAGACCTCGGCGAGTACGAGCAGGCCGTGACGCTCTGCGACGAGCTGCTC
>JAHEJV010000402.1 GCA_024638705.1 Deltaproteobacteria bacterium
CGCCGGTGATTCGGGCCGATTTCAAGAAGGGTCAGGTCGCCACCGTCGATGCGCTGGAGCCGGTGGTTCTGGTCGAGCGCCACTCCTTCGCGCTTCGCAATCTCCTCCGTCGCGTGTGCGCAGACAAGGCACGAGTCGACTTCGACGATCTGGGTGAGGTTCGACAGCTGGTGCTGAGCGGCGCGGTCGACTACCAGGCGACCGACATGCAGGCCCAGGGCGACCGCATCGTCGCCACCGGCGCCAACGGCAGGGTCTCGATCTTCGGCGAGCCGGCGCTGGTCGTGAACAACCGCGGCGACCTGCGGGCGCCGAAAATCACCTACGCCGAAGAAGGCTGGGTGGAGGCGCGCGACGGGGTGCGAGCCGAGTTCACGCGCGAGAGCGGCTTCTCGCTGATGGGGGAGACCAGCGAGGAGCCCGTGCGGGTGACGTCGAACGAGGCACGCTGGGAGGCGGCCCCCGAGCTGGTGAAGTTCACCGGCCGCGTGCGCGTCTGGCAGGGCGGCGACTACCTGCTGGCTGAGGAGGTCGTCGGCGAGCCGGAGCTCGACCAATTGACCGCGACCGAGAAGGTCAAGACGGTGCTCAAGCGCGAAACGGCGGAGCTGACCGATTCCCAGCTGACCGCCGGCGAGGGGGAGCCGATCGAGGTCACTGCGAAAAAGCTCATCTACAAACAAGCTCGACGTGTGATCACCTACGAGGGTGAAGCTCGCGCGGTGCAGGCCGACAGGGTTCTTCGCTGCGACACCATGGATGTCGAGCTCGACGAGAACGACGAGTTCGAGCGACTCATCTGCACCGGCCAGCTCGTGGTCGACGATCCGCTGCAGGGCAAAGAGGTGCGCGGCGACAAGGCGATCTACGTGCCCGGAGCGGAAGAGATCGACGTCACGGGGGACCCGGTCATCCTCACCGATCAGACAGACGGAACCGAGCTGCGCGGCGGCCGCGTCATCTACCGCTTCGACACCGGGGCGGCCCAGATCCGCAGCCGTCCCGTGCCGGAGCCAGAAGCGGCAGGAGAGACGCCTTGAGCAGCGCTCCGGAAACGCTCTCGACCGACCGCGTGCGCAAGGTCTACCGCGGCCGCGCCGTGGTCTCGGACGTCTCGATCGAGGTTCGTCCCGGAGAGATCGTGGGCCTGCTCGGTCCGAATGGCGCCGGCAAGACGACCACGTTCTACATGGTGGTCGGCATGACGCACCCGGACGCCGGGCGGGTCTACTTCGGCGACGAGGACATCACCGACCTACCCATGTACCTGCGTGCGAAGCGCGGGATCAGCTATCTCCCGCAGGAGGCGTCGATCTTCCGCGGCCTGTCGGTCGAGGACAACATCCGCTCCATCTTCGAGACCACCGACCTGCCGCACGCGGAGCAGGAGCGGCGGCTCGAGCATCTAATCCGTCAGTTCGGCCTGGATACCGTGCGCAAGAGTCCCGGCTACGCACTCTCCGGCGGCGAGCGGCGCCGCGTCGAGATCGCGCGGGCGCTGGTCATCAGCCCCGCTTTCATCCTCTTGGACGAGCCGTTCGCGGGCATCGATCCGATCGCGGTGGTCGACATTCAGGAAATCATCCGGCACCTCAAGAGGTCCGGCATCGGCGTGCTGATCACCGACCATAACGTGCGGGAAACTTTGAAGATCACGGACTCGGCGTATATCATCAACAACGGAGAGATCCTCCGTTCCGGTGACCCTGCCGATCTCTCCAAAGACCCTCAGGTGCGCAAGATCTACCTAGGCGACGACTTCACTCTCTGAGGCGATGGCTCTCGAGCAGAAACTCCAGCTGCGACTGGCTCAGAAGCTGGTCATGACGCCGTCGCTGCAGCAGGCGATCAAGCTGCTGCAGATGACGCGAATGGAGCTGCAGAACACCCTCACCCAGGAGCTGGTCGAGAACCCGGTACTCGAAGAGGGCGACGAGTCGTTCGAAGAAGAGGAGGCCGAGAGCGAAGAGGCGTCTGCGACCGAAGAGGCGGCGGCCGAGGAAACCCCCGAGGACTCGATGAACGAGATCGACCTCGAGGCCTACTTCAGCGACTACTGGGAGGGAGGCTCGACCGGGCCGTCCGTCTACGAATTCAAGGAAGCGCCGCCGATCGAGAACACTCTCAGCCGCGAGCCCGACCTCTGGGATCACCTCCTCTGGCAGCTGCACATGGCCGATCTCGAGCCACGGCAGCTCGACATCTGCGAGCTCATCGTCGGCAATCTCGACGCCGACGGCTTTCTGCGGGCGACGGTCGACGACATTCGCGGCATGGGCGCCGGCGACAACAGCCACCGGCCCTACGAGTGGGACGAGGTCGAGCGCGCGATCGCCTTCGTTCAGAGCCTCGACCCGCCCGGAGTCGCCTCGCACAACCTGTGCGAATGCCTGCTCAAGCAGCTCGACGCCAAGGAGGAGCCGGGCCCCCACGACGACGTCGCCCGACGCGTGATCGAGGAGCACTGGGAGCTCTTCCTCAAGCGCCAGTTTCCGGCGATCGCCCGTCACCTGGGCGTCGACCTCCAGAGCCTGGAGCCGGTCGTGGAGGTGATTCGCAGCCTCGAGACGCGGCCCGGCCGCAAGTTCACCAGCGAGCGGACGCACTATGTCGAGCCCGACGTGTACGTCAACAAGATCGGCGAGGAGTACGTCATCCAGCTCAACGACGACGGCATGCCGCGGCTACGGATCAGCAAGGCCTACCGCCGCATGCTGCAGGCGATGAAGGCCCAGAAGAGCGAGGCCGAGGCCCGCAACTTCATCAAGGAGAAGCTGCGCTCGGCGCTCTGGCTCATCAAGAGCCTCGACCAGAGGCAGCGCACGATCTACAAGGTCGCCAACTCGATCGTGCGCCAGCAGAAGGAGTTCCTCGAAGTGGGGATCGAGCGGCTGCGGCCGATGGTGCTGCGCGACGTCGCGGAAGACATCGGCATGCACGAGTCAACCGTTAGCCGCGTGGTGTCGAACAAGTACATGCACACGCCGCGTGGGCTGTTTCCGATGAAGTTCTTCTTCCACAGCGGCATCGATCGCGACTACGGCGAAGACATCTCGTCATTCACCGTCAAGCGCAAGATCGAGCAGCTGATCGGCGAGGAAGATCCGAAGCGGCCCCTGTCCGACAGTGAGCTCACACGCATCCTCAAACGGGAAGGCATCAACATCGCCAGACGCACGGTGGCCAAGTACCGCGACGAGCTGTCGATCCCGTCATCGACCAATCGTAAGCAGATCTTCTGACTGACCCGTGAACGACCCAGAGGAGGCTCGAATCGAATGAAGGTCGAATACTCCACACGGCACTTCGATCTGGACGATCGCGTCCGCAGATTCACCGAAGGCAAGCTGCGCAAGCTCGAGAAATTCCTCCGCGAGCCGGTGGATGCCCGGGTCACGCTCGAGACGATCAAGCATCGCAACCGCGCCGACCTTCATCTCGCTCACAGATTCGGAATCATCCAAGCCAGCGAGGTGAACGACGACATGTTCGACGCCATCAACCTGGCGGTGGACAAGGCGGAGAAGCAGGCCCGGCGGTCGAACAAGAAGTTCTACTCGAAACGAAGGCGCGACGACACCGAAAGCGCCGACGTCCCGGAGCTGTAGCGGACAATGAATCTGGCGGCGCTGACGAGGCCGGAGCTGGTCTTCGCGGATCTTCCCGGCCCTGACCGGCAGGGCGTTCTGCGCGCGATCGCGGAGCGTTTCGCCGCGGCCGGCATCGTCGACCGCGAGGACCTCCTCTACCGCAAGCTGCTCGAGCGCGAGGACCTGGGCTCGACCAGCGTCCTGCCGGGAGTCGCCATCCCGCACTGCAAGGTCGAGGGCCTCGACGAAGTCGTGATGTCGGTGGGGATCAGTCCGCAAGGCGTCGAA
>JAHEJV010000088.1 GCA_024638705.1 Deltaproteobacteria bacterium
CCCAATGACCGTGTGATTCGCGCCGCGGAGATGCACCGCGTGGGTCCGGGGGACAGAGAGACTTCCCCGATGTTCAGCGCGCCATGTGTCTGGAAGAGCAGGCGAAGTGCGCCGGCCTGGTAGGGGAAGTCTCTCCGTCCCCCGGTCCCACAGGGCCTCCATGAACCGCAGGGAGAAGTGAAACGGCGCCGGTCCTCGCGGATCGGCGCCGTTGGCGTGAGGTTGAGACGGGAATCGGGAGCGCTGTCAGGGGGTGCTTTGCGGGTGCGTCGGCGTATCTGATATACCGTCAGATCAATCATCTGGAGCGAGCGCTTCCCTTGGCAGCCATCTCCCCGCAGAAGACCGCCACTGATCAGAGTGGCCGCGAGCTGGGTCCGCGGGCGTTGCAGACGCGGCGGCGGCTGCTCGACACGACGGCTGCGCTGCTCGACGCGCAGAGCGTGCGGGACGTTTCGGTGGTCGACATCGCGCGTGAGGCCGGGACGTCGCCGGCGACCTTCTACCAGTATTTCAAGGACACGAACGAGGCCGTCCTCGTGCTGGCCGAGGAAGCGGCCGACGAGATCCCGGCGGTGATGGAAGGGATGGCCGGCGCCTGGGAGGGCGAGGCCGGGCTCGAGCGGGCGCGGCAGCTCGTCGAGGCCTTCGTCGACCACTGGGACCGACACCGTGCGGTGTTGTTGGTGCGGAACCTCGCCGCGGACGAGGGCGACAAGCGCTTTCTGCGCGTCCGCCAGAAGGCGATGACGCCGGTGCTCGGACGGCTCGCCGAGCAGGTGACGGAGGGGAAGGCGGCCGGCCGCGTCGACCCTGCGATCGTGCCCCAGGCGGCTGCGGCCGCGCTCGGCGCCATCCTCGAGCGACTCGCCGCGTATCACCGCGAGCTCGAGCTGGTGGGCGTGAAGCGCGACGACCTCGTCGACACCTGCGCGCGCATCGTGCTCCAGACGCTCGGGGGCACCGCGCCCCCGGCGTGAGTTTTCGCGTCCTTCCCCACGCCCCGGCGCGGGACGTGTACCCTGACCGCCCCTCGCCGCGGCCGTCGCGGCGCCTCACAATCGACGCCCCTATCCCAGAGAGAACTCCTTGAGCGACAAGAAAAGCGACCTGGCCGCCCTGCTCGGCGCGGTGGGCGGTGACGAGCCCGAACCGGAACCCGAGATCGGGGAGTTCGGCCTGCGACTCGGGGCTTCGATCCGCGAGGCGCTGCTCCACCTGCGCGGCCTCGAGCTAGTCGAGATCGAGGACGAGTCCCTCGAAGCCGTGCTCGCCGAGTGCACCGAGGCCGGTCTCGAGGCGCGCAGCCCGAAGCAGGTGATCCGCCGGGTGATCCGCGCGCTGATCAAGAGCGACCACACCGAAGAGGTGTACGGCACCGACGACGAGCTGGCCGGCGAGCTGCGGCGGTACTTCGAGGGCTAGGTCGAGCGCGGCGAAGCCGCCCGCGGAGCGAGCCGCCGGCGAGCGGAGTCGAACCGTGGCCTTTGTGCTGGTGACGCACGGTTGGCCGAGCCCGTTTCCCGGGTCAGCCTGCTTCGCTCACACTCGCGACACGGCGTGCGACGTCCCCGGGCTATGATGCGCCGCGGGAGATCCGCCCTGCGCTGCACCGCCTGCGACCACGAGAACCCGGACGGGAACCGCTTCTGCGGCGGCTGCGGCGTGAAGCTCCCGACCGGATGTCCCGCCTGTGGCCACGGGAATCCGGAGGGCAACCGCTTCTGCGGCGGTTGTGGTGCATCGCTCGAGACGAACGCTCCGACGCCCGCTCCCACGCGCGCGCCGCGCGACTACACCCCGCAGCACCTCGCGGAGAAGATCCTCTCCTCGCAGTCGGCCCTCGAAGGCGAGCGCAAGCAGGTCACCGTCCTCTTCGCCGACGTGAAGGGATCGATGGAGCTGGCCGAGCAGCTCGATCCCGAGGACTGGCACCGCGTCCTCGAACGCTTCTTCGAGATCCTCACCGAGGGCGTCCACCGTTTCGAAGGCACGGTCAACCAGTACACCGGTGACGGGATCATGGCGCTCTTCGGCGCACCGATTGCGCACGAGGATCACGCCGAGCGCGCGTGTTATGCCGCGCTGCACATCCGCGACGCGGTGCGTGCGTACGCGAACGAGGTGCGCGCGCGCCACGGGATTCCCTTCGGAGTGCGGATCGGCATGAACTCGGGCGACGTCGTCGTCGGGAAGATCGGCGACGACCTGCGCATGGACTACACCGCGCAGGGGCACACGGTGGGGCTGGCGCAGCGCATGGAGGCGCTCGCCGAGTCGGGCCACATCGTGCTCTCCGAGCACACCGCCGGGCGCGTCGAGGGTTTCTTCGCGCTCGAGGATCTCGGCCCGACCGCCATCAAGGGCGCGAGCGGGCCGGTACGCGTCTTCGACCTCGAAGGGGTCGGCCGATTCCGCACGAGACTCGACCGCTCGCGCTCGCGCGGGCTCTCCACCTTCGTCGGCCGCGATGCCGACATGGGCATCCTCGAAGCGGCGCTCGAACGCGCGCGCAGCGACGGCGGCCAGGTGGTCGGCGTCATGGCCGCGGCGGGCACCGGGAAGTCGCGGCTGTGCGCCGAGTTCATCGAGGGCGTGCGCGCTCGCGGCATCCCGGTCCTCGAAGGACGCGGCGTCGCCCACGGCAAGTCGATCCCGATGCTCCCGATGCTCGAGGTGTGGCGCGGCTTCTACGGCATCGAAGAGGAAGACAGCGCCGAAGCGGCGCGCGCGAAGATCGCAGGCCGCCTCCTGCTGATGGACGAGTCGTTCCGCGAAGAGCTGCCGATCCTCTTCGACGTGTTCGGCGTGCCCGACCCGGAGAACCCGTCACCTGCGATGGATCCGGAGAAGCGCCAGAAGCGGATCCAGGGCGTGGTGAAGCGCATCCTGCACGACCCGGCCTATCAGGGCGGACGCGTCGTGCTGCTCGAAGACCTGCACTGGTTCGACGGCGCGAGCGATTCGTTCCTCGAGGTCTTCGTCGAGAGCATCCCGGCGACGCGCGACCTCTGGCTCGTGAACTTCCGTCCCGAGTACGAAGCGCGCTGGATGCAGCGCTCCTACTACCACCACCTCGCGCTGCAGCCGCTCGATCCGGAGGCGATCCGTTCGCTCCTGCGCGACCAGCTCGGCGAGGATGCGAGCGTCGCGGCGCTGCCCGAGGCGATCCACGAACGCACGAAGGGCAACCCTTTCTTCATCGAGGAGGTGGTGCAGTCGCTCGTGGAGAGCGGCGATCTCGTCGGTGCGCGCGGCGACTACCGTCTGACGACGACGATCGAGGCTCTGCCGGTGCCCGCAAGCGTGCAGGCCGTGCTCGCCTCGCGCATCGATCGCCTCGCCGAGCGCGAGAAACAGGTGCTGCAGACGGCGGCGGTGATCGGGAAGACCTTCGCTGAAGCGCTGCTCGCGCGCGTCGCGTCGGACGTCGCCGGTCTCGGCGAGCGCGATCGAGACGACGCGCTCTCGGCGCTCGTGGCGGCCGAGTTCCTCTTCGAAGCCGAGCTCTACCCCGAGCTCGAATACTCGTTCAAGCACCCGCTCACGCAGGAGGTCGCGGCGGGGTCGCAGCTCTCCGAGCGGCGGCAGCGCGTCCACGCTGCGGTCGCGCGCGCGCTCGAGCAGGGCGGCAGTCTCGACGAGCGCGCCGCGGAGATCGCACAGCACTGGGCGGAGGGCGGGGACGACGGTCGCGCGGCGCTCTGGTCGCGGCGCGCCGCAGAATGGGCCGGGCTCTCCGACGCGCGCGAGGCGCTCCACCACTGGCGTCGCGTGCGCGAGTTCGCGCCCCGTCTCGACGACGCCGCCGAGCGCGACGAGCTGGCGCTCGCCGCGTGCCATCAGATCTTGTCCCTCGGCTGGCGCATGGGCGACAGCGAAGAGGAAGCCGCGAAGGTCTTCGCGGATGGACGCGCACTGGTGGAGAAGAGCGGCGACCGCGCCGCGCTCGCGCTGTTGCTCGGCGCCTACGGCCTCGCGCGTTTCAGCGTCGGCGGTTCGGGAGAAGACTACGCGCGCTACGCGGAGGAGGGCGCGACGCTCGCGCGCGAGTGCAGCGATCCGGCGCTTCGGCCAGCAGCGGGTCAGTACGCGGCCTTCGGGCATTGGGTGGCCGGCAACAGCGCGCGCCTTCTCGAGTGGGCCGATCAGGTGCTCGAGGACACGGGCGCCGACAACGAGATCGGCAAGGCGTTCACCGGGTTCAGCCCGCGCATCGGTGTGCTGGCGGTGCGTACACAGGGGGTGGCGCAACTCGGAAGGCTCGAGGAAGCGGCGCAGCTCGAGCGCATTGCCGAGCGCGAGATCGAAGCGAGCGGCGAGCTCGAGGTGTGGACGTGGCTCTTGCTCTTCGAAGCGCCGCGCGCCTTCACCGCGGGGATGGTCGACTTCACCCCGGAGAAGGCGCGACGCGGGATCGAGGTGGCGGATCAGCTCGACAACGAGTCGTCGCGCTTCTGCGCGTACGGGAGCCTCGGGGTCGCTTTGCTGATGGCGGGTGACGCGGGGGCGGCTCGCGACGCATTGCTCGAAGCCATCCGGATCTCTCGCGAAGCCCGGGCGCAGATCGCGCATCTTCCGCGGATCATCGCGTTCGTCTCGGAGGCGAGCCGTCGCATCGGAGACCACGCCGAGGCCGAGGCGGCGGCGCGCAACGCGATCGAACTCGCCGTGTCCGGCGGCTGCCGCTATTTCGAAGTAGAGGCGCGGCTCACCCTCGCGCGGGCGTTGCGCGCGCGGGGGGACACGAAGGCGTTCGAGGAAGTCGCTGCCGTGCTCGATCGCGCGGAAACGATCCTCGACGAAACCGGCAATGGAGCGCTCGTGCCCCACATCGCCGAAGAGCGCGGTCGTCTCGCCGCCCAGCGCGGAGAAGCGGACGCCGCCGAGGCGTGCCTTCGCCAGGCATACGCGGGCTACCGGGAGGTCGGAGCGGCGGGACACGCCGAGCGCATCGAGCGGGAGCTGGCCACGTGAGCGCTGTCGGATGGAGGACGACGCACCGCGGTATCCTGCGAGCCATTGCGAGCTCTCTTCCCCGAGGATCGACATCGTGACCGCAACCGAAACCGAAGCGCTCTTCGCGCCGGCGAACCCCGAGGAGATGGGCCTCGATCCGAAGCGGATCGGACGCGCGCGGGAGATGATCCGCGAGCAGGTCGACTCGGGCCGCTCGCCCGGCGTCGTCGCGTTCGTCGCGCGGCACGGGCGCTGTGTGCTGCACGAGGCCGTCGGTGTTCGCAATCCGGACGGCGAACCGATGCAGACCGACACGTTGTTTCCGATCGCTTCGGCGACGAAGCCCTACACCGCCGCGCTCCTGATGTCGCTCGTGGAGGACGGTCGCATCGGTTTGATGCAGCAGGCGCGCGACTATCTGCCCGAGCTTCCCGCCGAGGCCGCCGACGGTGTGCTGCTGCACCACCTGCTGACCCACACGGGTGGCTTCGACGCCCCGGAGTGGGCGGGGAGGCTTCGCACGCGCTTCCTGGAGAAGGGAGACGAGGACGCGAAGTTCGGTCGGGATCGGATGGTCAACGCCTTCCTCGCCCTCGCGACGGAGCTGAAGCGGATCAAGCCGCCGGGCCGCGGGATGCTCTACGCCAGCATCAACTACGAGCTGCTGGGCGAGATCGTCCGGCGCGTCACCGGCGCGACGGTTCGCGAGGGCCTCGCACAGCGGATCCTCGCTCCGCTCGGGATCACGGACACCACGATGCAACCCGGCCCTTCGCTCCGGGAACGCCTGATGATTCCCCAGGCCGACCACCCGATGCGGCGGATCGCGGCCGAGACTTTCGGGCACAGCTTCGAAGACATGATCGGAGGCGACTCCGCCGGTGGCGGGCTCGTCTCCACCCCGCGCGCACACGCCCTCTTCGAGGAGATGATCCGCCGCGGCGGCGCGCTCGGCGGCGTGCGCGTGCTCAGCAAGGCGTCCGTGCGCGCGATGACGCACAACCAGATCCCCGGCGTTCCCGACCTCGCGTTCGGTCGCAAGGAGGCGTCCTGGGGCTACGGCTTCTCGGTGATCTGCCACGAGCGCTGGCCCTACTACGGGGGCGGTCTGATCCCGCCGGGTTCGGTCTCGCATGCGGGCGCCGGTGGCATCGACCACTGGATCGACTTCGAGAATGGGATCGTCGCCGCCTACTACGAGCAGGTCACCGAGATGTCCACGAAGCTCGAACCGATCAGCTCGGCGGGTCATCGCTTCCAGGACGTGATCACGTCCGCGGTGATCGATTGACGGAGGTCGGCGCCCAGTCGCTGCCGGAGGGGACGGTCACCGTCCTCTTCACCGACCTCGTCGGCTCGACCGGGTTGAACCAGCGCCTCGGGGACGAGGCGGCGAACGCCATCGAGCGTGAAGTCGAACGCGCCGCGCTCGAACAGGTGGAGAAGAACCGCGGCGTGCTCGTGAAGGACACCGGCGACGGCTTGATGGCGGTGTTCCAATCGGCGCGCCGCGCCGTGTCCTGCGCGCGCGAGATCCAGCGCGCGGTCGGACGCCTCGACCGCGAGCACCGCGACGCCGAGCTGCGGATGCGCATCGGTCTCCACACCGGCGAGGTGATCGAGGAGAGCGGCAACCTGCACGGCGAGACGGTGATCATCGCGACGCGGGTACAGAGCGTCGCGCCGCCGGGCGGCGTCTTCGCCTCCGAAACCGTCTACGGCGTGCTCGGCACCGCGCGCGGCGAGCTCGAAGACCGCGGCGAGTTCGAGCTCAAGGGCCTCGCGATCCCGTGGCGGCTGTACGAGATCCCCTGCGAAGACCCGGCGGCGGGCCCGCTCGGCGAGCAGGAGCGCACGCCCTACGTGGGCCGCGTCGCCGAGCGCGAGAAGCTCCAGGGGATGCTCGCCCGCGCCGAGCAGGGCGAAGGCGGCATGGTGCTGATCGCCGGCGAAGCCGGCGCGGGGAAGACGCGGCTGGTGGACGAGATCGCGCGCGAGGCCGAGCGCCGCAACGTGCGCGTGCTAGCCGGTCACTGCGTCGACATGGATTCGCCGCCGCCCTATCTGCCGATGATCGAGCACCTGCAACAGGCGGCGCGATCGACGAGCGCCGAGTCGTTCCGCGAGACGCTCGGCGAGAACGCCCCCGAAGTCGCGAAGCTGCTACCCGAGCTGCGGCAGCGTTATGCCGACATCCCCGAGTCGCCGTCGCTGCCGCCGGAGCAGGAGCGACGCTACGTGCTGAACGGCGTCGCCGAGTATGTCGAGCGCGCAGCGAAGGCCCGGCCGATCGTGCTCGTGTACGAGGATCTGCACTGGTGCGACGAGTCGACGCTGCTCCTGTTGGGCCATCTGGCCGGGCGCCTCGCGGGCGCCCGCGTGCTGATGATCGGCACCTATCGCCACACCGAGCTCTCGTCCGAGCGGCCTTTCGCCCGCGCCCTCGAAGACTGGCTGCGCGGACGGCGTGCCGAGGAGATCCATCTCGCGCCGTTCGGGCCGCGGGACGTGGCCGCGTTGCTCCAGGGACGCGCCGGGCAGCCACCGCCTCCCGAACTCGTGGAGCTGGTCTACTCGGAGACCGAGGGCAACCCGTTCTTCGTCGAGGAGGTGTTCCGGCATCTCAAGGAAGCCGGCAAGCTCTTCGACGACGACGGGAACTTCCACTCGGGCATCGAGATCGCCGACACCGAGGTGCCGCGCGGCGTGCGCCTCGTCATCGGGCGCCGGCTCGAACGCGTGAGCGACGCGTGTCGCCGTGCGTTGACGGCGGCGGCGGTGATCGGCCGCGAGTTCGGGTTCGAAATGCTGCTGCGCGTGGCGGGGCTCGAAGAAGACCCGCTGCTCGACGCGCTCGAAGAGGCCGAGCGCGCGCATCTCGTCGAGGACCGCTCCCGCGACCGCGAGGCGCGGCACGGTTTCGTTCACGAGCAGATCCGCCAGACATTGCTCGGCGACCTCTCGGTGCCGCGCCGTCAGCGCCTGCATCTGCGCATCGCGGATGCGCTCGAGGCGGGGGACGCGCCCCGGGGCGATGACCGCGTCGTCGAGCTCGCGCACCATCTCTTCGGCGCCGGGTCTGCTGCCGAAAGCCGGCGCACGTTCGAAGCGTTGCGCGCGGCGGCCGAGCACGCGCTCGTTGCGCTCGCCTTCGAGGACGTGCTGCGACACGTGGCTTCGGCGGAGCAGGTGCAGGGCGACGCGGACGCGTCGGACCGCGCGACGCTTCTCGCGCTCCGCGCGCGGGCGCTGCGCGGCGCCGGTCGCATCGAGGACGCGCTCGCCACCCTGGCCGACGCGATCGCCGTCGCCGAGCCGGGACGCGGCCGTGACGTCATCCAGCATCAGCGCGGCCAGCTCCGGCTCGATCTCTTCCAGGGCGCCGAGGCGCGCGACGATCTGCTGCCCCTGCTCGAGCGCTGCCGCGCCGAAGGCGACGCGGAACGCGAGCTCCGTCTGCTCCTCGACCTGGCGCGCGCGCACTACATCCTCTCCCTCGACGATCAGGAATACGCGACGGCAGCGCGCGATTCCTACGTCGACGCCTACGAGCTCGCGAAGAAGCTCGGCGACCGGCGCTCGATGGCGCTCGCGCTGATCCCGACCGCGTGGTTCACCGACTACTGGGCCGACTACGGCAAACAGGCGCGCGCGAACGCCAAGGAGGCGGCGGCTCTCGTCGACGAGCTGGAGGACGAAGAGCTGGAGCTCGACGCCATCACCGCACGGGTGCGCCTCGCGTCCGGCGAGGCCGCCATCGAGCTCGAAGAAAACCTGCTCGAGCGCCTGGAAGCGCGGCGCGATCCGGTGCGGCTCAAGGAACACCTCTTCTGGCTGATGTGGCGCTATTGGATGCGGGCCGAGTTCGCGCGAGCCGTCGACGCCTGCGACCGGGGCATCGCGTTGGCTGCGCAGCTGGGCTCGGCGCCCGTGCAGTACGGCAGCATCAAGGCAATCGCGTTGGTGGACGCCGGGCGCTTCGACGAGGTCGAAGGGGCGCTCGCGCAGGAGGTCTCCGACGACGCGCACCCCTTCGGCCAGGCCGTGGAACGGATGGGGCGTGCGATCTACCTCGATCGTCTCGAAGCCTGGGACGAGACCATTGCGGTGGCGCGCGACGCCTATGCGCGCGCCGCGGCGGTGTCGCGGGTCTGGATGCAGAACTTCCTGATCAGCCTGATCGGCGCGCTCTCGGCGCGGATGGGGGAGGCCGGTCGCGTGCTCGAAGAGGATCTCGAACGCGCCGCATCGGCGGGGTTCCATCCCGACGCCGCCGCGCAGGCCGAGATCGAGCTGGGCGCCGGCCGTCCGGAGCGCGCGATCGAGCTGCTGGAGCCGGCGTTCGCTGGCCAGGAGCGGCTCGGTCTCGTGCGACATCGCATCGCGACCAGCGAGGTGCTCGCGCGGGCGATTCTCGCGGCGGGGCGCAGCGCCGATGCCGTCGCATCGGCGCGCGGCGCGCTCGCGTCGGCGCTGGAAGCCGGCTTCGATTCGATCTCCTGGCGGCTCCAGCTCACCCTGGCCGCCGCACTCGAACAGGAGGGCGACGCCGCCGCGGCAGACCGCGAGCGCGCCGCCGCGCGCGCCGCGTTCGCGGCGCTGGCGGCGCGCATCTCCGACCCCGCGCTGCGCTCGGCTTTCGAGTCGCAGCCCCTCGCGCAGGCGGGGTCGCTGGGCGAGAGTGCGCATCATGGGTGAGCCGAGCCGTCGCGCGCCGACCCTCCGACCGGGGAAGCCCGAAGAAGTCGGCATGCTGCCCGAGCGCATCGAACGGGCGCGCGAGATCGCCGCCGAGGCGGTGGCAAAGGGGCGCACCCCTTCGCTCGTCGTGCTGGCTGCGCGGCGCGGCGTCGTCGTCTTGCACGAGGCCTTCGGGAAATTGCGTCCCGACGTCGACGACACCCCGCTGCCGCGCGAAGCGATCTACCCCATCAGCTCGGCGACGAAGCCGTTCACCGCGACGCTGGCGATGATCCTCGTCGAGGAGGGCCGGCTCGGTTTGGCGCGCCCCGCCGTCGAGTACCTCCCGGAGCTGTCCGGGGAGGGCATCGACCAGGTGCTGGTGCACCACCTGATGACGCACACCTCGGGCTTCGACGACACGGTGCTCTTCCCCGCGATCGTCGAGAAGATGAAGTCCGAGGGCCCGCGCGAGCTTCCCGCGAACTCGCATCCCCTCAACGCCCTGCCGCTCGCGTACATCGCAGACTTGCCGCGCTCGTGCCCGGCCGGCGAGCAGATGGTCTACGCCAACACGAACTACACCCTGTTGGGCGAGATCATCCAGCGCGTGTCCGGCGCGACGCTCGAAGAGTTCGCCTGCGAGCGGCTGTTCGGGCCGCTCGGGACGAAGGGCGCGGGTTATTCCGTGCGCGACGACATGCGCGAGCACCTGCTGGAGCGCGCGAGCGGCGCGCCCTTCAGCGAGGAGGGAGTTCTTCCCGGGACGCCCGGATTCCGCTCGGAGCAGTGGCGGCAGATGCAGGACGGCGGCGCCGGGTTGCATGCGTCCGCGATGGACATCGCGGTCTTCGCGCAGATGCACCTGAACCGGGGCCGCTACGGCGATACGCGCATCCTGAGCGCGCCCGGCGCGACGGCGATGAGCCAGGACCAGCTGCCGGACATGAAGGCGAAGGTCTTCGGCATGCCCGAGCGGGCTGCGGGCTACGGCCTCGGCTGGCTGGTCGAGACCCACGAGTGCTGGCGCTACCTGACCTCGACCCTGCTGCCGCGCGGCTCCTTCCACCACACCGGTGCGGGCGGGTGCAACTTCTGGGTCGACCCGCAGAACGAGATCGTCGGCGCATACCTCGAGGTGGCGACGGAAGTCACCCCGGATCTCGAGGCGGTCTCCTGGAGCTGCGATCTGTTCCAGAACGTCGTCACCTCGGCCGTCGAGGACTGATCCGCTGCGCGCGCGCGCCCAGAGCTTTGCCCACGCGATCCGAGGCCTCGTCTTCCTGCTCGCCACGCAGGCGAACGCGCGCATCCATCTCGCGGCCACGATTCTCGTCGTCGGGCTCGCTCTCGCGCTCGACGTCGATGCACGCGACTGGCGCTGGCTCGGTCTCGCGATCGCGCTCGTGTGGATCGCCGAGGCCTTCAACACCGCGCTCGAAGCGCTCGCGGACGCGGTGCATCCCGAGCGCCACGAAGGGGTCGGTCGCGCGAAGGACGTCGCGGCGGGGGGCGTGCTCGTCGCCGCAATCGCCGCGGCCGTGATCGGCGCGGCGATCTTCGGGCCTCGAATTCTCGCGCTGCTCGGGTCCTCCGGGTAGGATCCGCGCGCCGTGAGCGAGAAACCCTTCCGCGTCCTGCCCCGCGTCACGAAGAGCAACGAGCACTTCTGGCGCGGCGGCGCCGAGGGGAAGCTCCAGTTCAAGCGCTGCAACGCCTGCGAGACGTGGATCCATCCGCCGTCGCCGGTGTGTCCCGCTTGCTACGGAAAGGATGTCGCCGTGGCGGCGGCGTCCGGGCTCGCGACCGTCGTGACGTTCACGCTCAATCACCAGCCCTGGGTGCCGTCGCCCGACCATCCCTATGCGATCGCGATGGTGGAGCTCGACGAGCAGCCGGGGCTGCGCCTGATGACGAACATCGTGAACTGCCCCGCCGGAGAGGTGCACATCGGGATGCGCGTGCGCGTCGTGTTCGAGGAGCACGGCGACGGCGACGTGTGGATCCCGCTCTTCGAGCCGACGGGCGAGGGGAAGGCTTCGTGAACACGGAGATCCTCGAACGCCGCACCGCGATCACCGGCATCGGTCAGTCGGACATCGGACGCCGTCTCGGCGTCGATCCCCTCGAGCTCACCCTCGACGCCTGTCTCGCCGCGATCGCCGACGCGGGCCTCACCCCGAAAGACATCGACGGCCTCGCCACCTATCCCGGCGCGATGGGCGGCCAGCCGGGCTTCACCGGCGCCGGCGTCACCGAGGTGCACGACGCCCTGCGCCTCGAGCTCGACTGGTTCACCGGCGGGATGGAGCTGCCCGGCCAGCTCGGCAGCGTGATCGACGCTTGCGCCGCGGTCGCGGCGGGTTATGCGAGCCACGTGCTCTGCTTCCGCTCGGTGTGGGAGGGAACCGCGCAGGGGAAGGGGAAGCGCGCGGGGATCGGCGTCGGCGCCGGCGGTGGAGGCGGCGGCTTCCGTGCGTCCGGCAACACGATGGAGTTCACGCTGCCCTTCCGCGCCTATTCGGCGGCGAACTGGATCGCGATGAACGCGCAGCGCCACTTCCACGAGTACGGCACCACGCGCGAGCAGCTCGCGCAGATCGCGTTGAACGCGCGTCGCAACGCCGCCGACAACCCGAAGGCGATCTACCGCGACCCGATGACGCTCGACGACTATCTGAACGTGCGCATGGTCTCGACGCCGTTCGGCCTCTACGACTGCGACGTCCCCTGCGACGGCGCCACGGCGATGATCGTGTCGCGCATCGACCGCGCGGTGGATCTGCGCCGCACGCCGCTGCGCGTCGAGGCGGTCGGCTCGGCGCTGCGCGGGCGTCCGTCCTGGGACCAGTTCGACGACTTGACCACGATGGCATTGCGCGACGCCGGGAAGATGCTCTGGGAGCGCACCGATCTGCGGCCCGCGGACGTCGACGTCGCCGAGCTCTACGACGGCTTCAGCTTCATCGCGCTCGCCTGGCTCGAGGCGCTCGGCTTCTGCGGCAAGGGGGAGGGCGGTCCTTTCATCGAGGGAGGGGCGAACATCGCCCGCGACGGCGTGATCCCGCTCAACACCAACGGCGGCCAGCTCTCGGGTGGACGCCTGCACGGCTACGGCTTCCTGCACGAGGCCTGCGTGCAGCTGTGGGGGGAAGGCGAAGACCGGCAAGTGACCGGCAATCCGCAGGTGGCGGTCGCGGCGGCGGGCGGCGGCCCGCTCGGTGGTTGCCTGCTGCTGACGCGCGAATAGCGGACGTCCGCGAACTGGAAGTCGGCGAATCGTGATAGGGTCATTCCCCCGAAGAGGACGTTCCCATGCTGCCCCCGTCGATCTCGCGCTCCCTGCTCCTCCTGTACTGCATGATCGCCCCGCTCTGCCTCGCCTCCGGCGCGGCCGCCGCGACGATCTGGTCCGGCCCCACGATCGACTTCGTGAAGCCCGACTTCGGCGATCCGAACGATCCGGCGAATCGCGATCTCATCATCCCCGGTGTCGTCGAGCTCACGCGCGCCAACTCGTCGGGCCTCTACAACCACGCCGTCGAGGCGGGCTACGTCGTCGGCGTCAGCCCGGCCGACACCGAGTGGGCCTTCGTCGCCAACAACCCCGGCGAGACGGTCGAGGCCGCGAACTTCCTGAACCTGTCCTTCGCCGACTGGAAGACGGCCCACGGCGGCAACCCGATGGCGACGGTCGGGCAGAGCGCCGTGCTCCACATCCTGTCCGCCGACGTCTACATCGACCTGACCTTCACGTCGTTCACGGGGGGCGGGACCGGCGGCGGGTTCTCCTACACGCGTTCGACGGTGCCCGAGCCGGCGACGGGCCTGCTCCTCGGCGGCGCGTTGGCCGTGCTGGCCGCGCGACGGCGCAGCCGCTTCGCCTAACCCGCCACCGCTTTCGCGCGCTGGATCGCGGCGCGCGCGCGCGCCGCTTCCCAGGCCAGCACGAGCCCCATCGCCAACCACACCGACGTCTGGACCGCGACGAACACCGCGCCGAGGCGCGTGTTCGCGTCGATCACCGTCGACGGCACGACCGCCACGAACAGGGCGGCGGCCAGTGCGCCGTAGCAGGCCCCCCGCGCGAAGGGCGACGACCCTTCCGGCGCTTCCTTTCGATGCTGCTGCGCGAGACGGAAGAGGGCGATCGTCGGTAGCACGAGCAGGATGTCGTCGTAGAGATGGTGATAGGTCCACAGCCGCGCGACGATCGCGCTCATGCCGAGCAGGATCCAGAGGTCGACGCGGCGATGCCAGGCGACCCAGGCCCCGAGCCCGCCGAGCATGCACAGGGAGACGACCGTCGCGCTCGAGCCGAGTGCTTCCAGCGCTTCCTCGAGGAATCCGGGCAGCAGGCCGGATTCGCGCAGCAGGTGGATGAGGTCGATCTGGGACCCGTATCCCTCCTTCACGATCGAACCGAAGAGCGCGCCGTCCTGCGCGCGGTCGACCCAATCGATCATCAGCGCGATCGGATCCGCGGGTTGCCACGCCGACGCCACGAGGGTCATCCCGAGGTATGCGCCCACGATGGCGAAGCCCGGCCACCACTTGCCCGGGCCCGAAGCGAAGAGAGCGATCCAGAAGAAAGGTGCGGTGAAGTTCGGCTTCACGAGCGCGAGCATCATCAACCCGACGGCGATCGCGTCCCGGGCGGGGCGAGGGGTCCGACTCCGGAAGAGACACAATGCGGTGACGAGAACGGGCAGGATGAGGATGCCGAGCTGACCGTTGCCGATCGTGGCGCGGCAGGCGTAGAAGAGCGGCACGAGCCCGACGACGAACTGGAAAGGAAGGGATTCCACCCTGCTGGCGCGGACGAGGATGCGGACCAGCCAGACGAGGAAGAGCACCGTGACG